>NZ_JBFALJ010000021.1:0-173936 GCF_040660195.1 Streptomyces sp. NPDC050147
CCGGCCCCCCGCGCCGCCCGGGCCCTCGCGGCCCCGCCCCCCCCTCCCCCCGCCCTCACCCCCCCGCCCGACGGGTGCCCCGGCCGCCGCGCGACGGCCGGACCACCTCTTCGGCGTTGCCCCGCCCTGCCCGAGCCGCTTCCGTCTCTCCATGCCATCGCTTCTCCATGTCATCGCTCTGGGGGCCGCATGAACTTCGTCCGTACGCAGCCGACGCGTCGCAGATGCGTTGCCGCGCTCCTCACCGCGCTGACCCTGGCGCTCGGCCTGCTCACCGCGAGCCCGCCACCGGGCGCGTACGCCGCCGACAACGGCCGCTGGTCCGTCTTCCCCGCCGACAAGAAGGCCGCGAACGACGGGAAGCACCGGGCGTACTTCCGGATGAAGGCGGATCCGGGGCGCACCGTGCACGACAAGGTCACCGTCTCCAACCTCGCCAAGGAGCCGGTGACCTTTCTGCTCTATGCGGCCGATGCCTACAACACCCCGCGCGACGGCGGCTTCGCCGTGCGCGAACGCGCCGAAAAGCAGCGGTCCGTCGGGGCGTGGACGCGGCTGAAACGTACGGAGGTCACCGTCCGGGCGGGCGGTAAGGCGACGGTGCCCTTCACCGTCGCCGTTCCGCGCACGGCCTCGCCCGGCGACCACCCCGGAGCGGTCATCGCCCTGGACAAGCGCGTCGCCCGCGCCAAGGGCACCGGCGTCGGCATCCGGCAGGCGGTCGGCGCCCGGGTCTACCTCCACGTCAACGGCGAGCGGGCGCCCGCTCTGCGCGTCACAGACGTCCGGTTCCATTACGACGTTCCGCTGCTGCCCGGCTTCGGCAAGGCCGCCACCGTCACGTACACCCTCGTCAACAGCGGAAACGTACTGCTCGAACCCAGGGTCGACCTCAAGGCGAAGGGCTTGCTCGGCCGGACGTCCTTCGACAGCGCGGGCAAAAAGCTGCCGGCCGAGCTGATGCCCGGCCAGCGGGTGCGGGTGACACAGAAGTGGGCCGCGCCGCCACCGCTGGACTGGGGCAGCGTCGAACTGACCGCGAGCGACAAGGCCGGCGAGCTGGTGGAGAGCGGGAGCACGGCCTATCGCACCGTGAACTGGGGCGTGCTCATCACGCTCGCCCTGGTGGTGGCTCTCCTGGTCATGGGGGTGGTGGTGCGGCGGCGCCGGGCCCGTACCGCCGCGGGGAGTTGACCCGTACGGCACGAGGCCGTACGGCATGACCCCGGGCCCGGAGCCAGTCGTCGCTCCGGGCCCGCTTCGCTGTCGTACGACGGGGTGTCCCGGGAGGGAACCGAGGACAGTCCGAGTGCTGTACGGCAGCGGCCTCAGGCGGCCTGCTCGTCCTTCCTGATGCGCCGCGGCAGATAGTGGAAGGCGGCTATGCCGGCGGCGCCGAGGCCGCCTGCCGCCGCCAGCATCAGGCCGATGCCCGACATGCCGGTTGCCGCGAGGGCACCCGAGCCGCCCGTCACCCCGGTACCGAGCTGGGTGTCGGAGCCGCCCGAGCCGCCGCTCGTGCCCGAGCCGCCACCCGACGAGCCGCCGATGGTGGCCCCGCCGTCCGCCGGGCCCGTGGGATCAGCGGAGTCGGTGGGGTCGGTGGGCGGGTCCGTGGGCGGGTCGGTCGGGGGGTCGGTGGGCGGATCAGTGGGCGGATCCGTGGGATCCGTACCGCCTCCGCCCGTGATCGTCATCTTGTGCAGCAGCGTCTTCTGGCCCGCCTCGAGGGTGCAGTCCGCCACAAACTCATCGCCGTTCGGCGGCAGTTGGACGGGCTTGCCCGCCGCATCCCGAGCGATCATGTTGTGCAGCTTCAGACCTTTGACGTCAAAGGCCGCCTCTCCCGCCTTGGCCCAGGTCAGCAGCCCGCCCGGCGACTTGCCGGTCGCCGTCACCTCGAACGCGGCGGCGGGATCGGGGATGTCGGCCTTGGCGACGGTATTGACGACCTTGATGGGCAACGTGCCGTCGCCGCCAGGCTGGGTGATGGCGACATCGGCGGTCGCCTTGCCCTCCAGGGTGGTCGCGCCGAGCACGCCGAGACCCTGCGCGGCCCGCGCGCTGACCTTGGTGACGGCCTTGATGTCGTACTCCGGCACCGACTCGCCGACCTTCATGGCGGCGGGCATGTCCGTGGTGATCGCGACTTCGATGGCGTCGTTGTTGATGATCGGAAACTTGCAGGTGTATTTCTGCGTGAGCGACACCGGCTCCGCGGACGCGCTGCCTCCGCCACCGGTCAGCGCGAGTAACACCCCGGCGACTCCGGTCAGGGCTGATCCCCAGGCCAGTCTCACCGTGGCTTTTCCCGGTTGCTCTCCCATGCGGTCTCCCATGCGTGACCTCACTTCTGAGAATTGACACAATCGAGAAATTAGTACTGAGGGGTAAGGTATCGGTCAACCCGATCGGCGCAGCTATGCGGCGCGGGCTACGCAATTTGTCACCCACGTACCATCGCGTACTCACTTCGGTCACAAAAATCCCGGTCCGCCAACTTCCTTTGGGCGATGGGGTGAAGCAGAGCTTGACCGCCCACTTACCCATCAGTAGTTTACGTATTCGAAACGCCGCCGTGCCGCCTGTGGAAATTCAGTCGGCAGGCAATTCCCCCTCACGACGGCATATTTCGCATCTCCCGATTCCCTGGACAAGCGGGCCGGCGAGTCGGGAATCGGGGAGATGACAGCGACGCTCGTTCGTGCCCATTCACGTAGCCCGAAAGGCAGCTCATGGGAGCGCACAAGAGACAAGTCAGGGCACGCACCGCCCTGAGCGTGGTGGCGGCCGCCGGCCTCGTCTCCGGCCTGGTCAGCCTGGGCGGTGGTTCCGCCGCCGCCGACCCGGTGAAACTCACGCAGAAGTACACCTGCAAGTTCCCGATCATCAACAACGATCCGATCGAAGTTGAGATCACCGCCGACATGCCGACCACCATGAAGGTGGGCGAGTCGGTCCCCGCGTACGACATCAAGGCCGTCACCAAGGTCAGCGCGCGGGCCGCGCAGGGTCTCGGTGTGCTCGGCGCGACCACCCTGGAAGGCAAGGCCACCGCCGATGTGAAGGTGACCTTGCCGGCCGGCGGCGGCAACCTGCCGATCAAGGTGGTCAACACCGTCGCCAAGGCCAACATCCCCGACCCGG
The DNA here is from genome assembly GCF_040660195.1 of Streptomyces sp. NPDC050147. Taxonomy (NCBI): domain Bacteria; kingdom Bacillati; phylum Actinomycetota; class Actinomycetes; order Kitasatosporales; family Streptomycetaceae; genus Streptomyces; species Streptomyces sp. NPDC050147. Next base: position 3,148 of record NZ_JBFALJ010000021.1, read on the forward strand.
CGGCCGCGTTCACCGTGACCGCCACCGGCAAGTCACCAGGTGGGCTGCTGACCTGGGAGAAGGCGGGCACCGCCAAGTTCGACGTGACGGGCCTCAAGCTGCACAACATGATCGCCCGGGACGCGTCCGGCGCCCCGGTCCAACTCCCGCCGAACGGCGACGAGTTCCCCGCGGACTGCACCCTGGACGCGGGGCAGCCCACCGCACTGCACACGATGACCATCAGTGACGGCACGGATCCCACGGACCCGCCCACCGATCCGCCCACCGATCCTCCGACCGACCCGCCCACGGACCCGCCCACCGATCCCCCGACCGACCCGCCCACCGACCCGCCGGGCGATGACCCGGTGAAGCTCAACTTCGACATCAAGGGCACGTCGTTCATCAAGGCCGCCAACGGCAACACCGCGCTGGCGGGCGGCATCGACACCCGCTACGACCTGAGCAAGGGCACCTTCGACGCGGACCTGAAACTGAACCCGACCAAGGGCCAGTTCACCATCCTGGGATTCCTGCCCACGACGGCGGACATCGCCTTCGAGCAGTCCAAGACGACCACCGGCACGCTGGACACGTCCGGCAGCCTGAAGTCGCACTCCGAGATGTTCGTCAAGCTCACCAGCGTGAACGTCTTCGGCCTGCCCATCGGCGGCGGCGCCGACTGCAAGACCGTCGAGCCCGCCAAGATCGACCTCGCCAGCGAGGGCCGCTTCCAGCCCTACAAGGGCGGCAAGCTCAAGGGCACCTACACCCTGCCCGGCCTCAAGGGCTGCGGCGGCCTCAACGACATGATCAGCGCCTTCACCTCAGGACCCGGCAACACCATCGACATGGACCTCACCTACAAGAAGTAGCCCCACCCCCAGCGGTGAGTCCGCAGTTCGCCCCGGCCCCCCGCCCTCTTCGAGGCGGGGGGCCGGACCGTTCCCCCAGACGTTCCTCCCAGAAACTCCCCAGGAATTGGAGAGGCAGTGCTGAGATCGCGCGCCATACCGTGGCGGGCCGCCCCCGCCGTACTGCTGCTCGCCGGGCTGACCGGTGTCGCCTCCGGCCCGCCGGCCGCCGCGGACCCGGTGTCCCTGACCCAGACGTACAAGTGCGTCTTCCCGATCATGGAGGAGGATCCGCTCACAGTCGTCATCAAGGCGGACCTGCCAACCCGTGTGAAGGTCGGCGAGCGGGTCCCCGCCTTCCAGATCACCTCGGTGTCCAAGGTCAGCGGGAAGGCCGCCGCCGCGCTGCGCACGGTCGGCGGCGACACCCTCGAAGGCGTCGCCACCGCGGACGTGACCGTCCACATGCCTCAGGGCCCGCTGAACATCGGCATCGACAACACCATCCCGAACAAGCCCTTGCCGAACCCGCCCGCCGACTTCGAGGTCACCGCGACCGGCCAGGCCCCGCCGCTGACGTTCCGGCAGCCCGGCAGCGTGAAGGTCGACGTCAACAGCCTGCTCCTGACGATGACTCCACGGGACAAGGCCGGCGACAAGACGGGCCTTGACACCTTCGAGACCGAATGCACGCTCGATCCGGCCGACCAGAACAAGACACTGCACACCATCCAGGTCGAACCGGCCACGACGGACCCGGGCGGCGAGCCGGTACCGCTGAGCTTCGGCATCAAGGGCAGCTCGTTCATCAAGGCGGCCAACGGCACCGCCCCGCTGGCCGGTGGCATCGACACCCGCTACGACCTGGACAAGGGCACCTTCGACGCCGATCTCCACCTCGACCACACCAAGGGCCAGTTCACGATCCTCGGCTTCCTGCCCACGACCGCGGACATCGCCTTCGACCAGACGGCGAAGACAACGGGGACCCTCGACACCGCGGGCAGCCTGAAGTCGCACTCCGAGATGTACGTCAAACTCACCGGCGTGAACGTCTTCGGCCTGCCCATCGGCGGCGGCGCCGACTGCAAGACCGTCGAGCCCGCCAAGATCGACCTCGCCGGCGAAGGCCGCTTCCAGCCCTACAAGGGCGGCAAGCTCAAGGGCACCTACACCCTGCCCGGCCTCAAGGGCTGCGGCGGCCTCAACGACATGATCAGCGCCTTCACCTCAGGACCCGGCAACACCATCGACATGGACCTCACCTACAAGAAGTAGTTCCCCGTACGAGGAGGCCCCTGCCACACACTCCGGCAGGGGCCTCCTCATGTCAGGCTCAGGGCGCGGCGGGCGACGCCGAGGCACCGGCTCCGGGCAGGTTCGCGCACTCCGGTGCCTCGTCGAAGGCCTTCCGGAGCGCGGGGTCGGCGCGGAAATCATGGGCGGGGCCCTGGTAGGCGGTCACTTTGTCCATGCCCGCGCCGGCCTTCTGCAGCGCTGCCTTCAGCGACTTCTCGTCGACGACCTTGGCGTCCTTGAGCTTCGCAGTGGTGTCGGCGAGGCTGCTGCGGGCGTCGCCGAGGTTGGCGAGTGCCTTCTTGTACGCGGCGGTGCCGCCGTCGACAGGCGGAGCACCGTCGCGTCGCACCTTCTTGTCAAGGGCCCCGAGTTGGCTGCCGAGCGCGTCCAGGAAAGTGACGACCTCGGAGTAGTACTTCTTGGCGTCCTTCTGGTCCGCGGTGGGGAGCGTCAGCTGGGACCCGACGTCCTGCACGCTGTCGCAGACGCCCGAGGCCCAGTCGACCTTCGGCCCGTCGTCGACGTGTGAACTGCACCCCGTGATGGGCACCGCGATGGTGACGGTGGCGGCCACGAGCACGGCGACCCTGCCGATTCTGAACTTGCTCATCCCTGTATCTCCTTCGTCTTCACCGGCTGAATGTGTCGATGTTCGCGATGCGCCAGGTCCCGCCCCGGTGGGCCACGTCCACGGCGAACATCGCGGAGGCGTAGGTGGCCGCTCCGCTCTTGGCGGTGCTGGTGTTGCTCTGGTCGGCGAAGACCAGGACCCGGGCCCGGTCGCCGTCGATGGCCTCCACTCCGCTGTGCGTGACGGTGGTGCTGAGAACGAGCTTCTGCTTGCCCCCGTCGGCGCGGACCCGCGCGAGCATCTCCTTGTGCTGGCCGACCGCCTTGCCGGTGAGGTGCTCGGCCGCGGCCTTCCTGGTGCGGCCGGGATCCGTGTGGTCGTAGGAGAAGACCGCGTCGACGGCCTGGCCGACCGCGCCCTTCACCTCGGCGGTACGGGCCATGTCGGTGAGCGCCGCGTTGCGCAGGGCGGGGGCGGCGCGCAGGCTCTCGGCCCGAGTGTGGGCAAGGGCGGCGAAGGCCCCGGCCAGTACGGCGAGCAGCGCGAGCAGCAGCGGCCAGGGCACCGATCCGCGGGCGGTCCGCTTCCGGGCCTTGCGAGGTTCTGGTCGCGGCTCCCGCGGCGCCTGCGTACGTGTCTCCTGAGTCGAGGCCGCGGTCAACCGCCGCTGCCGGTTCACCAGATGGCGTGTCGTCGACATGGATGGGCCCCTCAGTCGGACGGAGTTTCGGTGGGCTGCTCGCCCGCGGGGGCCTGGCCGAGCCCGCTCAGCTTCCAGCCCTCGTCGGTGCGGGTGAGTTCGCCGAGCAGCCGGCTCTCCTTGGTGCTCGGCTTCTTCTTCGGCGGGTCGACCGTGATGCGTACCGCGATCAGGACACCGGCCCGGCCCTCGCGTTCGTCCAGTTCGGTCACGGCCCCGGACAGCACCTCGGCCGTGGTGACCGTGCGAGCGGTGCGCACGTGCTTCTCGAACTCGGGCCTGCCCTTGCGCAGTTCGTCGAGGAGGTCTCCGGTGGCGGACTGCTCCCAGGTGTCGAGGCCGTGCTCGAGGTCGCGATGGTCGAGGGTGTTCATGTTCTGGACGGCCTGCTCGCCCGCCGCGAGGACCTTGTCGCGGGTCTCCGCGAACGCCGCGGAGTCGTCATGGGCCGCCACGTACCAGGACGAGCCCGTCCAGGTGGCGAAGCCCAGGGCGAAGGCGGCCGCCGTCGAGGCGAGCGTGAGTTTCGTACCGCTTCGGGATGTCGTACGTGCCGAACGTGCCATGTCCCTCTCCCCTGACGGGCCTTCAACGGGCCTTGATGTCGGTGATCACCCAACGGCCGTCGTCCAGGTGCGCCCTGACCGAGAGCTGGGCGGCCGCGGTGGTCGCCTTGGCGCCCTCGCGCTCGGCCCGCTGGTCGAGGAAGACCAGGAGCTGCGCGCGATCGCCGGTGAGGTCGACGACTCCGGCGCGTACGACCTGAGTGGTGAGCGACAGCTTCTGGGTCCGTACCTGCCGGCGGAGCTTGCCGATCAGGTTCCGGTAGTCCTTGGCCGCCGTGCCGCGCAGCACGTCACGCGCGCGGCGCTCGGTGGTGGCCAGGTCGTTGGGTGTGTAGGTGAAGACCGCGGCGAGTGCGTCGCTCACGTCGCCGATGACCTGTCGGGTCTGCTCGCTGTCGGTCAGCGCGTGGTTGGCGGCCGCCGGGGCGTGCGCGGCCCTGTCGGTGAGGACCAGGAGGCCGCCGCCGACCAGGAGCAGGGCGGTGAGTGCGAGCCTGGCGAGGACGCGCTGCGTGCCGCTCACCGCGAACCCGCCGCGAGTGCCGTCAGAGAGCTGAGTTTCCAGCTCTCCCCCGTGTGCTTCAGACCGGCCTCGAAGCGTTTGCGGTCGGTGGTGGACCTGCCGGTGCGCTCGGTCACCTCGACGCGGACCGTGGCGATGGCCTTCGCCGTGCCGGCTCGGGCGTCGAGGGCGGTGAGCGCCGCGTCGGTGACGGTGGCGCGGGTGCTGGTGCCCTCCTGTTCGAGGACCTTGGCGCTGTCGTCGCCGGTGCGCCGCAGCTCGTCCTTGAGCGGCCCGTCCGCCGCGTCGGTCCAGGCACGCAGCGAGGCCCGCACATCGTGACCGTCCATGCTGTTCAGGGTCCCGATGTGGCGGCGGGCCTCGGCCAGGGCGACATCGCGGTCGCGGGCATGGGCCAGATCGTCGTCGGCCTGCGTCCGCGCGTACGTCCACCCCGAGAAGCCGCAGAACAGTGCGGCCAGGACCAGCGCGAGCAGCCACGCCCTGCGCTGCCTCATGACGCCTCCATCCCGAGCAGCCCGCCCAGGTCGGCCGGACTGTTGGACGACGCCCCGCCGCCCCGGCCGAGCCCGCTCGAACCCGGCCGCGCGGGGTCGGGCACGCTGCCGCGCGGTGCGTTGCCGGAGCCGCGTACGTTCTGGCCGCTGCCGGAGCTCGCGGTGCAGGCGGCCTCGGTGTTGGTGGGGGCCGGTGAGGTGTCGAGGCCGTTGCGGTAGGTGGTGGAGCCGTATCCGGCGGTGCAGGGCAGCGGCTTGAAGAAGGTGGTGACCATGCCGAAGCGCACCCCGCCCGGGCCGATGGCGGTGGCTCCGGCGGCGGCGACCTGCGGGATGCGCACCATCAGTTCACGGGTGCCGCGCTGGCGGGTCACCAGGAGCTCGGAGGTGGTGACAAGATTGGCGAGCATGACGCTGAACCCGGGGTCGGTGTCCCGCAGCAGGGCCGTGAACTGGGTTGCCGCGTCGGGAGTTTCGGCGATGAGGCGGCGCAGGTCGGGATCGGACTTCTTCAGCTGCGCGGCGAGTTCGGCGGTGCCGCTCGCGAAGGACTTCAGGGCTTCGGACTGTTCGTTCTGGGTGCGCAGCACCGTCTCGCCGTCGATGAGGAGCTTGGAGGTGGCGGGCAGCGACTTGTTCGCCGCCCGGATGAATTCGCTGCCGGTGTCGATGAGGATCTGCAGGTCCTGCCCGCGCCCCGCGAAGCTCTTGCCGAGCTCGTCGACGACCGTACGCAGCGCATGGGTGTCGACCGAGGAGGCGAGCCGGTCGATGCTGGTGAGGACGTCGGTGACCGGCGCGGGCGTCCGCGTCGCCTGCCTGGGGACCACCGACCCTTCGGCGAGGTAGGGCCCGGTGTCGGTGCGCGGGCTCAGATCGAGGTACTGCTCGCCGACCGCCGAGAGGTTGGCTACCTTCGCCACCAGGTCACTGGGGATCTTCGGTGCGGATTCGTCGATGCGGATGCGAGCCTGGACTCCGTCGGCCGTCAGCTCGACGGCTTCGACCCGGCCGACGTCGACGCCCCGGTAAGTGACGTTGCCATGGCTGAACAGGCCTCCGGCCTCGGCGAGTTCGACCTTGACCGTGTAGTAGTCGCGGGCGCCGACGTACCGCCCGAGATCCGCGTACGTCACGGCGATGTACGCGAGGACGACGGCGCCGAGGACGAGGAAGGTGAGGTTCTTGAGGTGGGTGGAGAGGGTGAGCACTAGGAGTCGCCTCCCGGGTCGCTGGTGACCGCGGGCAGCGGCAGCGACGGGCGCGTTGCGGCGCCGCCCCCGCGGACCGGCGGCACGATCTCCGTGCCGGGTGCCGCCGCGATCTTGAGATAGACGTTGAGGTAGTCGCCCTTCACCCCGGTGAGCACCTCGTCCGTGAACGGATAGGTGAACATCACCTGTAGCGACTCGGGCAGATCGGCTCCCGCGTCGGCGAGGTTCTTCAGGACCGGGGCGAGGGCCTTGAGGTCGGCCACGAGGTCGGCCTTGGTGCGGTCGACGGTGTCGACGGCGACCGTCGAGAGCGAGTCGAGAGCGCGCAGCATGGTGACGAGCGAGGTGCGCTGGTCGCTGAGCACCTTCAGGCCGGGTGGGAGGTCCCGCAGGATTTCGCCGATCTTGCGGTCGCGGGTGGCGAGCGTGGTGGAGAGCCGGTTCATGCCGTCAAGGGCGGCGGTGATGTGCTTCTTGTTCTTGTCGAGGCTCTTCGCGGTGGTGTTGATCTGCCGCAGCAGAGAGCGGATCTTGGGTTCGTTGCCGCCGAGCGCCTTGTTGAGTTCGCCTGAGATGGTCTGGATCTGCTGTACGCCGCCGCCGCTGAGGAGCATCGACAGGGCGCCGAAGACCTCCTCGACCTCGGGGTTGCGGTTGGTGCGGGCGACGGGGATGACGGCTCCGTCGTGCAGCCGTCCGTGGTTCTTCCCGTACACCCCCTTCGTGCCGGCCCTGGCGCCCTGGAGGTCGGGGCGGGCCCGCATGTCGTCGGGAGCGGCGAGCTGGACGTACTTCTCACCGAGGAGGCTGGACTGCTCGAGGTTGGCGTAGGCGTTGGCGGGCAGGTGTACGCCGCCGTTGACCTTCAGGGTGACGCGTGCGGTCCAGCCGTCGTCGGCCAGCGCGATCCGGGTCACGCGGCCGACCTCGACATCGTTGACCTTGACCGCGGAGTGCGGGAAGAGGCTGACGACGTCCCGGAACTCGGCGGTGATCTCGTACGGATGGTCACCGAGGTCGGCACCGCCGGGCAGCGGCAGGTCCTGGAGGCCGTCGAACTCGGGGATGCCGCCGGTGCTCAGGACGAGACCTCCGAGTGTCACGGTGAGACAGAGGCCGAGGGCGATACGTGCGGTGCGGCGCTTCATGACCTGTCTCCCCCGGCGTGGTCCGCACCCTCTGCGTCGGCCGTGTCGGCGGGCGTGCCGTACACGGTGCCGACCGGCGGCAGGGGCAGGGCGGGCAGGGTCTTGATCCGGCCCTGCGGGACGGCGGCGAGGTCTTCGGCGCCGCTGCTCCGGGTGTCTGGCGCCGCGGCAAGTTCGTTCATATTGGCGCGGCCGTCGATGGTTCGGGTGCGTGGGTTGTACGCCTGGCCGAGGTTGGCGGCGGCCAGCGGCAGGGCGTCCAGGGCCTCGGCGACCGACGCCCGCTGGTCGACGACGGACCGGGTGAGACCCGCCAGCTTGTCGACGTTCGACTTGAGGCGTCCGCGGTTGTCTCTGATGAAGCCCTTGACCTGGCCCAGTGCGGTGCCCAGCTCTTTGAGGGCGGCGGCGAGGTCGTCCTTGTCCTCGGCGAGGAAGCCCGCGACCTTGGACAGCTGGATCTCGGCGCGCCGCACTTGGCCGTCCTTGCGCTTGAGCATGCTGATGAACTGCTGCAGCTGCTCGATGGTCTCGACGAGGTCGCCGCTGTTTCCGTTGAGGACGGCGGAGGCGCCGCCAAGCTGGTGGATGGTGTCGCCGATGTCCTTGCCGTTGCCGTCGAGGTTCTCCGCTCCGGCCTTGACAAGACCGGCGAGCGCGCCGTTCTTGTTCGCGCCGTCGGGACCGAGGGCGTCGCTCAACTCAGTGACGCTCTGCACGAGTTCGTCGACCTCGACCGGGGTCGCCGTGTGCCCGGCGTCGATGACGGCGCCGTCGCGGATCCGCGGGCCGCTGCTGTAGGCGGGGCTGAGCTGCACGAACCGCCCGGACACGACGCTGGGCGCGACCACGACAGCCCGCACCTGGGCAGGCACCTCCACTCCTTCGTCCAGGTTGAGCCGCACCCGTACCTGTCTGCCCTGGGGCCGGATCTCGTCGACGCTGCCGACCCTGACCCCGAGCACCCTGAGGTCGGACCCCTCGTGCACGGCGACGGCCCGGTCGAAGTAGGCGGTGATGCGCTTGCCGTCCCCACCGCGGGCCAGGGTCGTCCCCCCGGCGATCCCGGCCGCCGCGAGCAGGGCGAGCACGATGAGGACGACCAGGAGCCGTCCGCCGCGTGCGCGGATGTGCGTCGAGGTGCGGGGCATCAGCGTCCGCCTCCGCGCTTCGGCGGCATGCACCCGGTGGCCGGGCCCGTGCCCGCGGGCAGATAGTCCTTGGGGACGAGGCCGCACATGTAGCCGTCCATCCAGCGTCCGCTGCCGAGGGTGTTGCCGACGAGCCGGTAGTAGGGCCCGGCAGCGGCGAGGGCCTTGTCGAGGTTCTTCTTGTTCTTGGCGAGGACGTCGGTGACCCGGTCGAGCGCGCCGAGCGTCGGGCCCAGTTGCCGCTCGTTGTCGTCGACGAGGCCGCCGAGCTCCGTGCCCAGGTCGCGGGCGCCGGTGAGCAGTCCATGGATGGCGTCACGGCGGTGACGTACCTCTTCAAGGAGCAGGTTGCCGTTGTCGAGCAGCCGCTCGAACTGCTTCTGCTTGCCGTTCACCGTCTTGGTGAACTGGGCCGACCCACCGAGGAGTTCGGACAGCTCGTCATTGCGCGTGGAGATCGTCCGGGAGAGCCCGGCCAGTCCCGTCATGGCCTTGCGGACGTGCGGCGGGGTGTCCCGGAACGTCCCGGAGATGGCCTTGAAGCTCTTGGCGAGCTGGTCCTCGTCGAGTTCTCCTACCGTGCGGCTCAGGCCGTTGAAGGCTTCCATCACGTCGTACGGGGAGGTGGTACGGGCCGCCGGGATGCGCTTGCCGGGAGCCTGCTCGCGGCTGCCGAGCGGGTCGACCGCCAGGTATTTGGCGCCCAGGAGGGTCTTGATGGCGATGCCGATGGTGCTGCGGTCGCCGATCCAGACGTCCTTCACCTCGAAGGTCACCTTCACCTTCGGACCGTCCAGGGCAACGCCTTCCACCTGGCCGACGCGTACACCGGCGATCCGCACCTCGTCGCCCGCCTTGAGCCCCGCGGAATCCCTGAAGTCGGCGGTGTAGCGGGTGCCGCCGCCGATGACGGGCAGCGATTCGGCGTTGTAGGCGAGCAGCCCGATGAGAGTCATGGCAAGGAGCCCGGCCAGGGCGACGGCCGCCGGATTGCGCTCACCGATGGGCTTGAGCCGGGGACGCCGCAATCGGGGCAGCCGCCGTCGGGGCAGCTTCAATCTGGCGAGTTTCATGCCCGGCACCTCGCATCCTTGATCGCGAGCCCGGTCGGCGGCGGGCTGCCGTCGTAGGTGGAGACGCCGCTGAGCTTCGCCTCGCAGAGATAGAGGTTCAGCCAGGAGCCGTACGACGCCGTCCGGGAGACGGCGGCCATCTTCTGCGGGGTCTTCTCGAGGAAGTTCTCGACCAGCGGCGCATGGTCGGCGAGGGTCTGGGACACCCGCCCCAGATCGCGGATGCCGTCCTTGAGGGGTGCCCGGCTCTCCCCGAACAGGTCCGCCGTGCTCACGCTGAGCTTGGCGAGCGAGCCGATGGACCGGCCGACGGTCTTGCGGTCGGTGGCGAACCCGGAGACCAGTTCCTCGACCGTGCCGATGAGTTCGGTGAACCCCTTCTGGCGGGTGTTGACGGTCTTGAGGACCTGGTTGAGGTTGCCGATGACCTCCCCGATCACCCGGTCCTTGGCGGCGACCGTGGTGGTCAGCGAACCAACGGTCCGCAGCAGGCTCTCGACGGTGCCGCCCTCGCCCTGCAGAACCTGCACGATCGACGCCGCGAGCCGATTGCTCTCCCCCGGTGACAGGCCCTGCATCAGCGGCTGGAACCCGTTGAAGAGCTGGGTCAGATCGAGCGCCGGAGTGGTACGGCTCAGCGGAATGGTCTGCCCCGGATTCAGGGTGCGGCCGACCGGTCCGGCGCCACGGCGCAGATCGACGAAGCGCTGCCCGACCATGTTCAGGTACTTGATGGACGCCGTCGCCGAGGCAGGCATCCGCCGATCCTCGTCCAGGGTGAACGCGACCTGGGCATACCGGCGTTGGACGATCTCGATCGACTCCACCTGGCCCACCTTCACCCCGGCGATCCGCACCGAGTCGCCCTCGTTGAGCCCGGTGGCATCGGTGAACCAGGCCCGGTAACCGTGGGTCCGGTCGACATCGGTGCCCGCGACGCTCAGGGCGAGCACGGTGGTGGCCAGAGCGGTCACCACGATGAAGATCAGCGACTTGACGGCGGGCCCGGTCAGACTGCGCTGTCCGCTCACTTCAGCTTCACCTCCGCCCCTCGAAAGGCCGGCCCGGCGAGCACGCTCGACCAGTCGGGCAGGGGGCCGCCGCGGGCCTGGTCCGGTGCGCCGAGAAGTTCGGTGACAAGACTGTTCTCCTGGGGCGAGTTGGCCACACCGAGCCCGCCGGACACCCCGCTCAGGGTGGTGGCCGTGCTCTGCCGCGCGGCGTTCGAGCCGCCCGTGTAGGGGACGGGATAGCAGCGCGGCCCGCCACCCGCGTCGTAGCGGGGCGTGTCCCGGCCCGGCACGTACGCGCCGCGCGAGGGCACGACCCGCACATCGACGCGCAGGCCCGGCCGGTCCGTGCCCTTGCCGAGGGCGGCGTCCATCGCCGGGACGAAGTCGGCGACCGTACGCAGGGTGCAGGGGAACGCGGGCGCGTACCGCGCGAGGATCTCCAGGGTCGGGCGGCTCGTCGCGGTCAGCCGGATGAGGTTGGCCCGGTTGGCGCGCAGCCAGCTGCCGGCCTCCTGTGAGCTGCTGGTGACGGAGGCGTACAGCGTGGACAGCTCGGCCCGCTGCGCGGCGAGCGTGGCGCTCGTGGTGGTGGCGTCGTGCAGCGCGTCGACGAGGTCGGGGGCTGCCTCGGCGTAGGTGTCGCTCAGCTCGACGAGCTCCTTGATGTCCCGGTTCAGGGACGGCAGGTGGGGGTTGAAGTCCTTGAGATAGCCGTCGAGCGCCACCATCGAGTCGCCGATCTTCTCGCCCCGCCCCTCCAGGGCCTGGGCGAGCGCCGACAGCGTGGCCGACAGCTTCTGTGGCTGTACGGCGGTCAGCAGGGGCAGCAGATTGTCGAGCACCTGCTCCAGCTCGATGGCGCTGCGGCTGCGGTCCTGTGGGATGACACTGCCCGCGGCGAGCGGCTGCGCCGAGGGACGGGCGGGCGGTACGAGGGCGACGTACCGCTGTCCGAAGAGCGTGGTGGGCAGCAACTGCGCCTGCACATCGGAGGGGACCCGGCCGATCCGGTCCGGCCGCAGGGCGAGGGTGAGCCGGGCGGTGCGGCCGTCCGTGTCGATCCTGTCGACCTCGCCGATGACGACACCGCGCAGCTTGACCTCGGCGCTCGGGTGCATCTCGCTGCCGACTCGTCCCGTCTCGACGACGACGGTCGCAAAGTCCGTGAACTCCTTCTCGTACACCGCGATCGACAGCCAGACCAGCAGGGCGGGCACGATGAGATACACCACTCCGGCGAGCCGTCTGCGGCGGGCGAGGGCGCCCTCCGTGGGCCGGGTGCGTGCCGCCGGTGCCGGGCGCACGCGAATCGGGGCCTTGGGCGGGGCGCTCATCCGGCCACCTTCACCGTGGTCGTGGCGCCCCAGAGCGCCAGGCTGAGGAAGAAGTCGGTGACGCTGATGAGGACGATCGCGGTCCGCACCGAACGGCCGACGGCCACCCCGACCCCGGCCGGCCCGCCCGAGGCCCGGAAGCCGTAGTAGCAGTGCGCGAGGATCACCAGGACGCTGAAGACCAGCACCTTGAGGAACGACAGGAGCACGTCCGCCGGGACCAGAAAGAGATGGAAGTAGTGGTCGTACGTTCCCGTGGACTGGGAGTTGAACAGCACGGTCGTCGCCCGTGAGGCCAGATAGGAGCCGAGGAGACCGATGCCGTACAGCGGGATGATCGCGATCACGCCGGCCACGACGCGGGTGGAGACGAGGAAGGGGGTGGAGCGCACGCCCATGCTCTCCAGGGCGTCGACCTCTTCGCTGATGCGCATCGCGCCGAGCTGCGCGGTGAAGCCCGCGCCGACGGTGGTCGACAGGGACAGGGCGGCGACGAGCGGGCCGATCTCACGGGTGTTGAAGTAGGCGGAGAGGAATCCGGTGAACGCGTCGGTGCCGATCTGACTGAGGGCGGCGTACCCCTGGAGGCCCACGACGGTGCCGGTGAAGACGGTGATGCCGATCATCACGCCGACGGTGCCGCCGATCACCCCGAGCCCGCCGCTGCCGAAGGCGACCTCGGCGAGGAGCCGCTGGATCTCCTTGGGGTAGCGGCGCACGGCGCGCGGGATCCAGATCACCGCCCGTATGTAGAAGAGGAGTTCATCGCCGGGCCGGTCCAGCCAGGCGAAGGCGCGGCTCTTGCCCGCACGATCGATGAGGGCCATCGTTCACAGCCCCTTCGGGGGAACGAGCTGCAGATAGATGCCCGTCATGACCATGTTGACGAAGAAGAGGATGAGGAAGGTGAAGACGACGGACTGGTTCACCACATCGCCCACGCCCTTCGGTCCGCCCTTCGGATTCAGTCCGCGGTACGCGGCGACGACACCGGCGATGAAGCCGAAGATCAGCGCTTTCAGCTCGCTGATGTAGAGGTCGGGCAGCTGGGCAAGGGCCGAGAAGCTGGCGACGTACGCGCCCGGAGTTCCGTTCTGCATCACGACGTTGAAGAAATAGCCGCCGAGGGTGCCGACCACGGAGACCAGGCCGTTGAGGAGCAGCCCCACCAGCATCACGGCGAGCACCCGGGGCACGACGAGGCGCTGGACGGGCGAGACGCCCATGACGCGCATGGCGTCCAGCTCCTCGCGGATGGTGCGCGAGGCGAGGTCCGCGCAGATCGCGGAGCCGGCGATGCCCGAAATGAGCAGCGACACGATCAGCGGGCTGGCCTGCTGGATGATCACAAGGACGCTGGCGCCTCCGGTGAAGGACTGCGCGCCGAACTGCTCGATCAGGGAGCCGACTTGGAGGGCGATTACCGCTCCGAACGGAATCGTCACCAGCATCGCGGGCAGGATCGTGACGCTCGCGATGAACCAGAACTGCTCGATGAACTCCCGCCACTGGAAGGGCCGTTTGAAGATCAGGCGCAGCACACTCACCGCGAGCGCGAACATATGGCCGATCTCGCGCAGGACACCCAGGCCCGGCAGAGGCTGACGTGGGACGGGTGGTGCGGTCATGTGTGCACTCCCCGGCTCACCCGGGACGCGACCAGCGGGGGCGCTTCGCTTCCTTGGAGACTCGCCTCGATGGCGCGGCGGGCCACGGGCGGCAGTTCGTGCAGCATGCCCTGGACCCGCTCCTGACGCCGCCGCACCGCCTTGCGCTCCGGCAGCCCTGGGGTGGGCGCCAGCTGCGGCACGATGGTCCGCTCCGTCGCGGGCCCGGCGACGATCCCGTGGGAGGCCTCCAGGTCCAAGGTGGCCTGGTCCTTCTCCTCGGACATGCCGATGGGACCTGCTCGACGGGCGTTCAAGAACTGCTCGACCACCGGTTCATCGCTGGTCAGCAGCACCTCACGCGGGCCGAACATCACAAGGTTGCGGCGGAACAGCATCCCCATGTTGTCCGGGACACTCGCCGCGATATCGAGGTTGTGGGTGACGATGAGCATGGTCGCGTCGATTTCCGCGTTGATGTCGATGAGCAGCTGCGAAAGATACGACGTACGGACCGGATCGAGCCCCGAATCCGGCTCGTCGCAGAGAATGATCTGCGGGTCGAGCACCAGGGCCCGGGCCAGCCCGACCCGCTTGCGCATGCCTCCGGATATCTCGCCCGGCAGCTTGTTCTCGGCGCCGGCCAGGCCCACCAGGTCGAGCCGCTCCATGACGATGCGACGGATTTCCGACTCCTTCTTGCGGGTGTGTTCTCGCAGCGGGAACGCGACATTGTCGAAGAGGCTGAGCGAGCCGAAGAGCGCACCGTCCTGGAACATCAGGCCGAACAGCTTCCGCGCTTCGTACACGTCCCGTTCGCGGCTGTTGACCATGTCCACGCCGTCGATGAGGACGTGCCCCTGCTCGGGGCGGATCAGGCCGACGATCGACTTCAGGAAGACCGTCTTGCCGGTGCCGGACGGGCCGAGCATCACGCTGATCTCACCGCGCGGCAGGGTGAGCGTCACGTGCTGCCAGATGTTCTGCTTTCCGAACGACTTGGTCAGCCCCTCGACGACCACTTCGACTCCCATCGCACCTCCTTGGCTCAGAGTTCGGCTGGTTCGGCTGGTTCGGCTTGTGTGCGCGGCTCGCGGATCAGAGTTCGGGCAGGGGAGGCGCCTTGCAAGACGATCCGGTGCAGATGGGGCCCTGCCGGATCTTCAAGGGGTTGCCGGGCCCGGAGACCGTCGCCGTGAGCAGGGGGTCCAAGTCCTCACCGTTGGCCCCGCAGCCCGAGAAGGGCGGGATGTCGAGCGTGCCCTGCAGGAGCCCGCCGCTGGTGACCGGATAGTTGCCGGTGAGCTGGGTGTCGACGGGGCGTGAGGTACGGCACCTGGGCCCGACGTCGAGGGGCACGCCGTTGACCCGTACGTCGTAGAGGCGCAGATGCTGCCAGTAACCGGCCCTGGTGACCGGCGACCTGCCCGGCCTGATGATGTTCACCACGGTCGCGGGCTGCGCCTCGAAGCGCACCTTGGCGGTGATCGGCTGGAAGCCGAAGGTGAGGAACGTGCCCTCGGTGTCAGGTAGTTGCATGATCCCGAGATGGTCGTACTCGTTGTAATCGGGTGCGGACACATGACGCATGAGCATCCCCAGACGCATCAGGCCGACCCGGGGATTGCGCGGGTCGTTGATGATCGCCGAGCCCTTCAGCTTGCGCATGGTCGCGAAGCCCACCGGTACCGCGCACGCCGAGGTCGGTTCGCCCTTGGTGACTTCACCGCCCGGCGGCACCGGGGGCAGACGCTTCGGGTCGAGCTCGCCCTTCGGGGGGTCCGCCGGGCACTGATCCGTGGCGGCGCGGGGCCGAGGTCCGGCGTCGATGCCTTTCGGGGGGTGGGCGCCCGAGTCCGTGGGATCGGTGGGCGGCGCGTCGGGGGTTTCGGTGGCGGGGGCCTCGACGGGGACGGTGGCGATGAGCAAGTCGGCGTCGCGGTGCGGGGTGCAGGTCAGCGTGATGGGCTCGGGGGGTTTCGTGCCCATCACCGCTCCCGTGTCCGCGCCCGTTCCTGTCCTCTCCCCCCTTTCCGTGGCCGTGTTCGGGGGGCTTTCGACAGCAAGTTCTAAGCCCAACTCCCTAGCTGTGAAGGCAACTTCGCCCTCTAAGCCGACAGTCACATGCGGTACGTCACCACTGAAGCCGAACTCGACGGCCCCCTCCGCGGGCAGCGCCACCGCGCCCGCGGCCAGCCCCGCCCACTCGGCTCGCGCCCGCTCCCGCCCCTGCGTGACCGCCGTGGCCAGCGTGGCCGTGCCGAAGACCGACTTGGTACCCGCTGGCAGCAGTTGTGCCACCACGGCCCGCGGCAGGTTCGCCCGTACGGTCACGCCCGCGGGCCGGATCGGCTTGCCCACCGCGCCGCGCTCGGGGAACTCCGCGTCGAGGGCGACCTCGATCGGCTGCGTACGGCCGGGACTTCGCCGGCCGCCGGAGGGGACCCGCTGTGCGTTGAAGGGAAGTGAACAGTCGTACGCGGCCGTGAGCCGGGCCTCTTGTTGGTCCCGCGCCGCAGAGCCCGGCCCGGACAGCAGACCGAGCACGCACACCGCCGCGGTCACGGCCGCCAGTCGCGCCGTGCGCGGGCTGCTCAGGGCGCCTCTCATCGCTGCTCTCCAATCAGGGGGCGGACCCCGCGGCGGGGGCCGCCGCGGGGTCCGATGGAGGGGTCCTGGCGTGATCCGAGGGGGGCCGGGACCACCAACGCGGAAAGAGATCCGCACTCCGCAGGACCGAAAGCGGGTGCCGGTTAATGCCTTCCGATAAGCCCGTTCTACTTCCAGGCCACCTTGCTACTTCTGGTCAACTTCCTACTTCCTGCTCAGCTTGCGATCCGGACCCTACGCACGGGTAACTGAGGGGCGCAACTGCCGAATTGGAAACGCTCCCGAACTCAAAGCCGGCGGACGATTACTTGTCCCACGGGCGGTAATTCCTGGAGCGGCTTCATACACAAGTGAGCAACGAGCGCCCAGCCCCTTGACGAAAACCGGATGCCGCTCTCTCCGTGCGGCCCCACGGGCAGGCTCCCGCCCGCCTTTGTCATCGGAGCAATAAAATGTGCGGGATGTTCATCCTGCGGTGAGCAATCTGCTCCCTGACCCTTGACGGACAGCGCCTGAACAGGGCGCCCTGAACACGTTGCCAACGGAACAGAGTTGTCCGAATGAGAGTGGTGAGCCAGGTGCACACCAACTGTCCATGGTCTACCGTGCCAAGGATTCCGCAGCGCCAAGAACGAATATGACCCGCCGCCAGCCGGCGACCACCGAGGTCGCCCTGGACCGGTCCTGCCTCTCACCACTACCGATCAGCGGTTCTGATCACGCGCGGAGTAAGGGGAGTTCCATGGCAACTGTAGCAAAGGCGGGAGATACCGGACATCCGGCGCCTGCTCTGCCACGTGAGTTCGCCACCATCATGCGGCCCGAACTACCCGGACTCATCCAGGAAGTCATCGATGAGATCCGCCGCTCCTACCCCGAGTACGCAGAAGTCCTCGACGGTCCCTATTCCCGGGCCGTGCATCTCATCGTCGAGCACAATCTGACGAACTTCGTGGATCAGGTCGCCGCCCCGGATGCCTCCACCGTCCAACGCGACAAGGTGTGCCGCATGTTCGGCCGCTTCGAGGCCTACGAGGGCCGCAGCCTGGACACCATGCAGGCGATCTTCCGGCTCGGCGCCCGGCTCGCCCTCAACCGGGCCAAGGGCATGCTGCGACGGCTCAACCTGCCGGCCGGCCTGATGCTCTCCTTCGCCGACGCCCTGCTCGCCTACGTGGACGACCTGATCGAGGTCTCCCGTGAGGGGTATCAGGAGGCCCAGACGGAGATGGAGCAGGGCCAGGACATCCAGCGCCGGCGACTCCTGGAGCATCTGCTCTCCGATGTGGCCGTCCCCAGGCCGACCCTGGTCGAACTCGCCGAGCGTGCCAAGTGGCAGCTGCCCGACGAAGTGACACCCATCGCTTTCAGCGCGGACGCACGACCGGACCGGGGGGCCATCTCCGAGGACGTCCTGGTCGAGCTGGGCTCCCCGCATCCGCACGCCCTGATACCGGGCGCCGTCGACGAACACCGCCGCGCCTTCATGGACGCGGCCCCGCACACCATCCGCGCGGCCGTCGGTCTGACCGTGCCGCTCGGAGACGCGGCGGAGTCCCTGCGCTGGGCCCGAAGAGCCCTGAGCCTCGCCGAGGCGGGCATCCTGGACAGCGCCCCGTACATCCACTGCGAGGACCATCTGGTATCCCTCGCCCTCTATGCGGACCCCGGCCTGATCACAGCGCTCGCCAAGCAGCAACTGGGCCCCCTGGCCGGTCTCACCGCGAATCAGCGCGAGCGCCTCATCGACACCCTGCGGGCGTGGCTCGACACCCGGGGCAACGCCGTGCAGATGGCCGAGCTGCTCCATCTGCACCCGCAGACGGTCCGCTACCGGCTGCGCAACCTGGAGAAGGCCTTCGGCGACCTGCTGGCATCGCCGGACCACCGCTTCGCCATGGAACTGGTCCTACGGGCCCTGGCCTTACGCTCCCGCCGCACCGGTACGACACACCAGCCGGACCCGCACGCCGTCACGGGCTGACCCCTTCGGCCCGCCCGCCGCAGCAGCACGGACCGCAGCCTGCTGTAGCCGCACACGGCGACCCGCCACAGCGTCCTTGAGCTCGTAGCCGCTCTCCCCCCGCGACCTCCCCGGCGCCAGCACCGTGTTCAACAGCCACGGTGAGCTGGTCGGGGCGGGCCAGATTGCGCACCGAGGCGTGCGCGACGGTGCCACCGCGCCCACCACCTCCACCGGGTGCGAGCCGGGATCGCGTGGGTCGTGGTCCTGTCCGAAGGAGCCGTGTTCGGCGCGGACCAGGCCGCCGCCCCCCGTCTCGGGACGCGCGTCCCACTGGCCGAGGTAGTTGAACACCACCTGGCTGTGGGCCCGGTCACCGAGGCGTTCACGGGCCTCGGGCGGGCCGAAGGTGCGCAGGGCGCCGTAGCCGATGCCGTTGCCGTTGCCGGGCACGGCGCGCAGCTGGCGGCGGACCGACTTCACCAGGGACCGCCAGTCGCGGTCCGGGCCGAGGCCGCCGTGGTCGGGCACCTGGACGGCGACCGGATAGACGGTGGTGAACCAGCCGACGGTGTGCGAGAGGTCGACGCCGTCGAGCAGGTCCTCCCGACCGTGGCCCTCCAGGTCCAGGCGGACCCGGTCGTGGCCGGTCCAGCGGGCCAGTGACAGGGCGAGCGCGGCGAGCAGCACGTCGTTGACCCGGGTGCGGTAGGCAGTGGGCGCGGAGCACAGCAGGGCCGCGGTGTCGTCCTCGTCGAGTTCCACGCTCACCGTGGCGGCCGGTCCGCCGTCGCCGATTGCCGCGGCCGGGTCCGCCGGGGCGGGCTCGGCGCCCGCCGTCTGCTCCCGGTGCGGCAGCTCGCGGTCGAGGCCGCCGTCGGCGACGTGTTCGGCCAGGCGCCGGGACCATGCACGGAAGGCGACGAGCCGGGCCGGTGCGCCGGGCCCCTCCCTTGCGCGGACAACCACGGCCGCGTCCCGCACCAGCGGGCTGCGCCGCAGCGCGCTCTCGACCTCCCCGGGCTCGATCCGGAAGCCACGCAGCTTGACCTGATCGTCGGTGCGACCGGCGAACCGCAAACGGCCGTCGGCGGTCCAGCGGACCAAGTCGCCGGTGCGGTACATCCGCTCCCCCGGCGCGCCGAACGGATCGGGCAGGAACCGCTGGGCGGTGAGCCCCGGCCGGCCCAGGCAGCCGCGGGCGAGGCCGGGCCCGGCGACGTACAGCTCGCCGGTCACGCCGGGCGGCACGGGACGCAGGGCGGCGTCCAGCACGTACACGCGAGTGGCAGTTGCCCGGGTGCGCGGGCCTCAGGCCGGGATGAGCCGAGGTGGCCGAGCGCCTGGTAGCCCAGGCCGCGGCGGGGCACGGCGCGCAGCCGTTCCTTGACGGACTTGAGGGTGGTCGCCCAGTCGTCCGGTCCTGCCCGCGCGCCCCGCACGGTTCGGTGGGCCACCCGGTGACGGCCATGGCGGCCGCAGCCGAATCCGGACGTTGTCACGGCTGCGCAACAGCACCGCACGCCTCACGGTTCACCCCGGATCTCCGGCTAGCGTTCCCGTCGCCGCCACTGGAGACCCGACGGCCGTCCAACGGCCGCGGGACATCGGAAGGGAACCTCATGAGGATCAAGCAACTCGGCCGGATCGGTACGGCTGGTGGGCTCACCGTCGCAGCGGTGGGCGCATCGATCGTCTTCACACCGTCCATGGCGTCCGCGGACAGCACCTGGGAGTGCTACGGCAAGCAGGTCAAGCGCTGCGCGACCGTATGGTGGGACGACGAGGCCGACACCTACCGGGCACGGGCGAAGATCACCGACACCGCCGGCGGTGGCAACTACACGGTCGCGGTCAACGACGTGAAGCTCCTGCGCTTCAACGGCACCAGGACGCTGACGGTGAAGTCCGCCAAGGACAACGACGGCTGGCACCGCACCCAAGACCTGGCAGGCACCTCCTCGGTCAACCCGTGCAGGTGGCCGACGAACAGTTTCCAGGTACAGGCGAAGTTCACCTGGAAGAAGCAGGGCGGGACCGCGAGCACCAAGACCTGGCGCCCCGACATGGGCTGGGGCCACGCCTGCAACTGACGTGTCCCTCCGGTGCCCTGCCCGAAGCGAACCATCGCGCTCTCGCTCCGAGCAGGGCACCTGCCCGTCGCTCCCGGGCTACTGGCGCGAGGGCCACAGCCGCGACGGACTCCCGATCATCCTGGTCACCTTCCGGACTCGCGAACAGTTCGAGACCCAACGGCGCATCCGCGCAGACCAGATCACCGATGCGTGGAAGGAACGCTACGCATTGAGGGCCGGCGTCGAGGGCAGCATGGCCCAGGCATCCAGCCGCTGCGGCGTCCACCGAGCCCGCTACCGCGGGCTCGCCCGCACCCACCTCCAGCACGTACTCACCGCCACCGCTCTCAACCTCGTCCGCACCGACGCCTGGCTCGCCGGGACTCCACCGGCCGGAGCCTGGACATCACGCCTCGCCCGCCTCCACAACCCCCACGCAACCGCTATGTGAATTGGCCAGCAGGGTCGATCAAGGGGAAACTTCAGTGACGTATTCGGTAAGGCGCTTGGCCTGGTGCCAAGTGTCTGACTGTTCTCCGAGAGAAGTCTCCCCCTGTTTCGGGCACACCCGGAACACCTGGATCGCTCCCGCCCGTCTCAGCAACCCTGGACGAGTCAGCGGGGCGCACCGGACCCGACCAGCCCGGTGCAGATCGGAGAGGGAGATGTTGGTGGCAAGGAAGGCCCTCGTGGGAATCGGGGCCGCGGCGCTGCTCGCGACCGGCGGCATGGCGACGGCGGTCGCCCAGGACGGCGGCTCCGGCCAGGAAGCCCGCGGCGTCAAGGCGTCCTCCAAGGCCAACGCCAAGTACGCCTACGCGCACGCCACCTGGAAGTGGAAGGGGGCGGGCTCGACCGGCAAGGTCAAGGTGTACGTCAACGACCAGGACTGCAACGGATACAGCGCCTACGCCTGGATGCAGTTCAGGCGTGCCACCGGGCAGACCGTCGACGGGGACAACTACTACTGGAACAGCGACAGCCTCTGCAAGGGCAAGGGCCAGACGCGCCAGGGCCCCAGGTTCAGCGACGACTTCAACGTCACCCACGGCCGCGTCGTGGTGTGTCAGTCCGACTGGGGGCCGGACACCTGCAAGTACGGCAAGTGGCACAGGAACCCCAAGGCCTGACCGGCCCGCCAGGCACATGGTGCCCGGCCCTCCGCCCACGGGATGCTGTTGGCCAATGCGGGCTTGATTGTTTCGCCCCGCCGCCATGCGGCGGGGCGAAGTGCCGTCAGGGGGGCTCGGGGTGTGTCGGTGAGCCGGGATGCGAGCGGATGAGGTGGACAGCGGCGCCGGTGAGCTGGTGCTGGAGGCTGGACCTGGGCAGGCCGCGGTAGCGGGCCCTGCGCAGGCTGCAGACCAGGACTGCCTGGGAGACGGCGCCTTCCACCTCGGCACGGATCTTGTGGCGGTCCTTCCACTCCTCGGTGGTCTGGAGCTTCCGTGCCTGAGGAAGGGCTTCGTAATCATCGCGGGGGCGGAGGTGGATCTCCCGGTGCCGGGCCTTGGGAGAACTGAGGCACTCGTGCAGCTGGGGGCAGGTGCCGCAGTCGGCCGGCGAGAAAAACCGGACTCGGATGGGCGGCAGTCGCTCTACCGAACGGCCGTGATGCCACTGCGTGCTGGCGAAGCCGCTCGGGCCTCGCACACATCGACATCGCAGACCCTCCCCAGCACGACGTCGGCCCCTCCCCGAGACAAAGCCGCAGGAGGCCGACGTCGGAACCCGCAGCCGAATTGGCCAACAGCATCCGAGTAGACGAGCCGGGTGCCCGGCCGTTCACGCCCGGTACTCCACGAGCACTGGCGTCTCCCCGTACTCCACCCGCTCTCCCGGCCGCACCCGCTCACTACTGCCGTCCATCCGGCGCAGCAACTCGGCCCCCTTGCTCAACACGCTGACAGTCCGGCCGCGTTGGGTCCACCGAATCGCCATCCAGGGCTCCGCGGCATCGGCCTCACGGTCCTGACCGCGCCGGAAGACGCACTCGAGGACGCCGTCCGGCAGGCCCACGCCTCTGCCCTTTCCGCAGGATGTGATCCGTCTGTCCGCGAGCCAGCCATGCAGCCGACCGATGCGGCGGCCCGCCTCCGTGGGCGGTCCACCCACAAGCTGGACGACCAGCGGGATATTCCGACTGCCCCAGGCGTAGAAGTACATCCGGTCGACGTTCGACTTGCGGATGTAGAGGCCGACCAGATAGAAGCGCACGGCATAGTCGTTGGCGCGCCGGTCGGACAGTCGGGCCCCGTCGTCGATCTCCGCACCCGGGCCGGTGTTCCACACCCGCTGGCCCTCGCTGTTCTTGCGGAAGACGTCCTCGGCCTTGGCCGCGAGTTCGATGATTTCTTCGGGTGGGCCGTCGGCCCGGCGCGGGTGCAGTTTGAGTGCCGCGGCATCACAGAACTCGTATGCGCCGGTACGTACGAACTTTGCGAGCAGCGCCCTGCCTTCGGGCTCCCACAGCTTGCCGAAAGAGGGGCATGCCACCTTCGCGTCCGGGTCGGCACGCTTGATGATGCGCGCAGCCCTGCGCACCATCTCGGCCAGGGTGTACATGTTCCCGTCATAATGAGATGTGGCCCCCACGCTGTCCCAGAGTTCGTACGCCCCGATCCGCGAGCGGTAGCGAGTGGCGACCGCCTTGACGAAGCGGTCCCAGTCGGCCAGGTCGTCGGGTGGTGCGGCGCGCGAGTCGTCCGGGTACGGCGTCTTCGGGCCGCCGGGAGCCGCCCAGCCAGGGGTGCCGCCGAAAACGAACACGATGGGCAGGCGCTTGCGTTCGGCGCCCCTCACCGAACACTCAAGGACCTCCCAGTCGAACTTTCCCTGTTCCGGCTCGACTTGGGACCAGCGGGTCTCGCTCTCCCAGAAGCGGACACCGCTGACGTCGAAGTCCGGCATGAGGCCGGTGTCAGTGTTCATCGTGATACCGAAGAACTCGCGGTCGAGCGGCTTGGGCGCCAGAGCCCAGTACGGGCCGGCGACCCGCTGGCCTGACGGCGGGCCCGCGGTACCGCCGCTCGCCGTACCGCCAGCGCCGGCGCCTGCGCCTGCGCCATCCGAGTCCGAACGCCGGTCGAGAGTCACGGTGCTCACGACGGAAACGGCGACGATGACGGCGATCAGGAGCGTACGCAAGCGCAGCCGGGTACCTGGCCCAGCGAACCAGGCTGCCTTGTCCAGCAGTCGAGGCTTCGCCCGGCTCCCCTGGGCAGCAACTTGAGTAGCTCCTTGAGCGTCGCCTTGAACGGCGTTCTGGGCGGTGCGTTGAGTCGCGTCTTGAGCGTCGGAAGGTTTGGCGGGCTGTTCCGCGGCTTCCGCGTCCGCCGCCGCCTCTGTCTCGGCCTCCCGCGCCTGCGCTTCCGCTCGCGTCCACGCCGCGTACAACCGGTCCAGCTCTTCCTGCCCCGCCCCGCACACTCGCGCGATCCGCTCGACCACGCCGAAGCTGGCGGGCACGGTCAGGCCCTGACAGTAGCGGTGTACCGAGGAGCGGCTCAGGCCTGTGCGGTTCGCGAGGGCGGTATAACTGCGACCGCTGCGCTCCTTCAACCCCTGCAGAAGGTCAGCCAGTTGGTGACTGTCACTCATCGGCTCGCCCCAGTGTCCGTCCCACAGGGGCAGAAGATAGCAGGCAGGGCGGATTCGGGCGTCCCATCGTCCCAGCGGGACGCGTCCGGCTTGCCAGGGACACGTCTCACCGAGATCGTCGTCCCTGTGGCCGTTCGGGGGAACGGCGACCGCTCAAGGCATCGGGGGAAACACAACGTGCTGCGTGTCCATTTCACCGTCGCGGACCTCGTCCGCACCCGGGTCTCGGACGGAGCCGACCCGCTCTGGGAGACCGTCCTGAGTCTGCACCGCCTGCAGGACAAAAGCCCCGATCCGGCCCTGGCCGTCTGGCGCCATCCGGGGGACGGCGCCAGGCAGGGGCCACTCGAGATGCTCCTGCCGCTCGTACCGCGACGCGGGTACTTCCCGGACTTCCTCACGCCGGCGGCGGGGGCGGCCGGAATAGAGCACGGTCTGGAGGCGCTGATGTCCACGCCGCGCACCCGGTTGCGCGACGAACTCACCGTCCTGGGCGGCCGCAACCCGCTGCCATCCTGGGTCCGCTCCCTGGCGGACGGCGAACCCACGGCGCTGCGCCGCCTTGCCCGCGCCGTAGGGACGTACTACGACAGGACGCTCGGCCCCAACTGGGCCCGCATCAAAGGCCGAGCGCACACCGACCGCGCCCTGCGCCTGCAGGCGCTGTGGCACGGCGGTGCGGAGGCGATGCTGCGGACGTACGGCCCTGCGATGCGGTGGCGCTCGCCGGTGCTCGAAGTGGCCTACCCGGTCGAGCGTGACCTGCACCTGGACGGGCGCGGGCTGCTCCTGGTGCCGTCCTGCTTCGCCCGCAGCCCGGTCGCTCTCGCGGACGCCGCGCTGCCGCCGACGCTCGTCTATCCGACCCGGGCCCGGTCGGCCGATGATGCTGCGTGCACGTACAAGGGCCTGGCCCCCCTGCTCGGCCCCACCCGGGCTGCGGTGCTCCAGGCGCTCTCCGGCGCCCCAACCACCACCGAACTGGCGCGCCGGGCCGGGGTCTCGCTTTCCTCGGCGAGCGAGCACGCCGCCGTCCTGCGCGGCGCGGGCCTGGTCTCCAGCGTCCGGCAGAGCAATGCCGTACGCCATGCGTTGACACCACTCGGTTCGGCGCTCTTGAGGGAAGTCAGGCCCTAACGGTGGTTTGTCAGAGCGGGCGGTAGAGGTCAAGAGGTCTGCCGGTGCCGACGATGCCGAGCAGGGCCTGGAGTTCGGTGGGCGGGAGCCTGGTTGTCCAGGCTCGCCAGTAGCGTTGCAGCGTGGCCCAGGGCGTCAGCCAGCCACGGACGGCGCGGATGGCCTGGGACCGGCAGGCCGTCCGGGGCTGGCGGGGTGGCTTGGCCGCCGCCCCGTACGCGCTGGCGGCCGCCGTCTCGCTCGCGGCCTCCCGCCTGACCACGGCGGCGGCCGAAGCGGTACGGGACTCCGGCACAGCGGCGCTCCCTGGCGTTGGCGCCCTGGTGGTGTTCCTGGCCACGCTGGCGGCCGGAGCCCTGGCGTGCGCTGGCCGCTGGCCGCTCGCCCGGGCGGTCAGCGCACTGCCCGTCATCTAGCTCGTCGCCCAGGTGCACGCATCCGACTGGCTGCTGCCGATGCTGGCCGCGGTGGTGCTGGCTTCGTAGGTGACGGTTGGGTTCTGGCACAGATCTTGGGGAGCCGTCGCGGAGGGTGACGGCATTGTTCGATTGCGAGGGACTGGCTCGTGCGAGACGGCGTACGCCCAGACCCCTGACAGCCCGGAAGTGACGCCCCCTCAGGTGCATTCTGTTCGCTGCCCTGGTCGGCTGTGGACGGTGATGGTGCTGGTCACGCAGACCGATGCACCGTTCTGGGACTCGCTGGTGTTCGCCGGGATCGACGAGGTGGATGTCGAGGCGGTTACGGCCGCGTTCGGCACGGTCGAGGTGGTGGCGAGAGGCCGCACGGCCGGGGCGGCGTGTCCCGGCTGCGGTCGCTTCTCGGGCCGAGTCCGCGACCGATATCAGCGCAGGCTGAGGGACCTTCCTCTGGCTGACCAGGGCTTTGTGATCCGGCTGACGGTCAGGTGCTTCATCTGCGGGTCGGCGGACTGCCCGCGGCGGACGTTCGCCGAGCCGTTCTCCCGGCTGGCCGCCCCGCACGCGCGGTTCACCACACGGCTCAACCACGCCTTGGAGCGAGTGGGGCTGGCCTTGGCGGGGCGGGCCGGCGCTCGGCTGGCGGCCCAGCTGGGCTTCGGTGCGGGACGGATGACGTTGTTACGCAAGGTCATGGCACTGCCCGATCCGTGGTTCAGTACTCTGCGGGTGCTGGGCGTGGACGACTTCGCGATCCGCCGCGGCCAGACGTACTCCACCGTTTTGACCAGCGTCGACGACCACCGGGTGGTCGATGTGCTCCCGAAGCGTGAAGCGGGGCCGCTGGCCGCCTGGCTGATCCGTCACCCCGGCGTGGAGATCATCTGCCGGGGCCGGGCGGGCGCCTACGCCGAGGGCGCCCGGCGCGGCGCTCCCGATGCTCTGCAGGTTGCTGACCGGTTCCATCTGTGGCAGGGCCTGGGCCGGGCCGTTGAGACGTGCGTCGCCGCTCACCGCGACTGCCTGCGCAACCCGACGCCCAGCGGCATGCTGCCGCAGGACGCCCGGACGGCTTCCGGCCAGCCGCAGAACGACGCGGAGCCCATCGGCCGGCGGGCCGAGCGCAAGAAGGCCGCACACGCCCTGGTCCACGAGATGCTCGTCCAGGGTCACTCACGCCGGGCGATCGCCCGGCACCTGGGCTTGGGTCTCAACACCGTGCTCCGGTACGCGGCCGCCGCACGCTGGCAGGGGACCATCCGCGAGAACCGGCCCCGGCCCAGCAGGTTGGACCCCTACAAGCCCTACCTGGAACGGCGATTCGCCGAGGGATGCACCAGCGTCACCCGACTCCACGGCGAGCTGGTCACCGAGCAAGCTCCCGTCACCTACGGCATGGTCCGAGCCCACATCGCCACCTTGCGCGGGGCTCCGTCCGCCGCACCGCCACGGCCGCCGACGGTACGGCAGGTGACAGGCTGGTTCACCCGCCGCCCCACGGTCCTGACCGAGGAGGACCGGGCCGGTCTGAAGGACGTCCTGACCCGCTGCCCCGAACTGGACACGACTGCCGGACACGTCCGCGACTTCGGCGAGATACTCAGCGACCGCCTCGGTGCCACGCTCCCCGCCTGGATCGATGCCGTCGACGCCGTGACCGCCGGCCTCACCCTGGACTGGAGCTCGGGCAGCATCGAGGGCGCCGTGAACCGCATCAAAAGGATCAAGAGACAGCTCTACGGTCGAGCCGGATTCGAACTCCTACGCAAAATGATCCTGCTTCAGTGACGCTCGGCAGCGACTCCCCAGGATCTTTACGAACGTCGGGTCAGTCCAGCTCGACAAAGCGATGGACGCGAAAGGACGTCAGGTTGTTCGGTTCGATGCTTGCCGAGTCCACTCGGTAGCGGCCGGCGGCGAGGTCGAGGGTGGTGCTGTCCGTGAGCATCCCGACCTCGGTGCCGAAGTAGGCGGCGTCGAACATAACAAGCTCGCCAGTGGTGCTGAGTACGGGTCCTTCCTTCCACTCGGCGGTGGGAAGACCAGTCCGGATGATGTCGGCGACACCTTCCCCACTCTCCGCGTAGTGCCAGCGGACGAGGACTCGATGCTCGGGAAGGTAGGAGGTGGAGAGAGGTTCGTCCCCGAGGACGAGCGCCTCAGCTCCGTCAGGCAGTTCGAGGACCCCGACGAAATCCGTCACCTCGCAGGCCCGGTCGTAGTCGCCTTCCGTTCCCGACCAGTGCGGCAGTGCAGTGCGCGGAACCACGATGAAGGGGCCGCCCTCCGTATCCAGCCACGTCAACGACATGCCGCCTCCATCCTTTGGCTCTTCGTTCCGTGGCGACAGCGTATGTGCCGGGTCGGACAAGGGTCACGCCTGTGGTGGTCGAGGTGCACGGTATCGGGCCCAGGGTCGTGACCATCTGTTGCCGTCGAACAATGCCGCCACCCTCCGCGACGGCTCCCCAAGATCTGTGCCAGAACCCAAAACTGACCTACAAAGCCATGGTGCTGATGCCGGGAGCCGTCGAGCCGGCGAGGACCGACCGGCGCCTGGCCCTGACCTTCGCCACGCTCACCTGGCTGCCCGCCTTGGCGCGGCCGCGCTGTCCGCAGTGAATACGCCCGGCCTTGGCATGATCGGCCAACTCGCCCCCGCTATGGCCGTACTGGCGCTGCGGTCGGCCGCACGGGGCCGCCGCCCTCACCACCTGCTGGCCATCGCCTTCGCGAGCGTGCCATGGGCCGGAGCGCCGGCCGGTTCACCGATCGGCCTAGGTGTGCTGTTACCGGGAACCTTCACCGCGGTGGGAGCTCAGATCCGGCTAAGCTGCGGATCGCGAAACGGTGTTCGATTGCAAGGGGGGGCAGGCAGATGTTGACCGAGGTTGCAGGAGTGCGCGTACCTGTGGGGCGGGCGGCAGAGGCTGCGCGACTGGTATGTGAGGAATACGCTGACGACGCGCTGTACCACCACTCTGTGCGGTCGTACTTCTTCGGCGCGGCCTGGGCGGAGACACGTGGCCTCGACTTCGACCGGGAGCTGTTCTTCGTCTCGGCATTGCTGCACGACTTGGCTCTCACTCCGCCCTTCGACAGCCACACGCTGTCGTTTGAAGAGGCTGGTGGCCACCTGGCCCGGGTCTTCACGGCCGGTCTCGGCTGGCCGACTGAGAGACGCGATCGGGCAGCTGAGCTGATCGTGCTCCATATGCGGGGCGATGTTGCGCCGGAAGTAGACGTGGAGAGTCGGCTGTTGCAGGTGGGGACCAGCGCGGATGTCTCCGGGGCAGGGATGGAGGCCTTCGACGCGTCGTTCAGAGACGCGCTCGTCGAGGCGTACCCCCGACTGGGCTTTGCCAAGTCCTTCGTGCACCTGTTCCAGGGTCAGGCGGAGCGCAAGCCAGGATGCGCGGCGGCGGAGTTGGTAGCGGCAGGATGGGCGAAACGGACCATGTCGAACCCGCTCGATCAGGGCTGAGTCCGCGAGTGTTCCACGGGTTGCCCTGGGCTTCGGCGAGGGGCCGTCCGCCACAGCCGACGTCTTTCTCGCTGCGGATGCGGATGCGGATGCGGGCGCGTTCGCGTCGCTGGGCGGCTAGGGCGTCGGGGTGGCGGGCGTTCTGGTGGCGCCAGCGTCGGAGAGTTTGCGGATCGACCAGCGGGTAAACGGCTGACCGAGCTTGCGGGCGCGGGTGATGGCCGTCTGGATGACGAACTCCTCGTCGTCAACGACGAGCAGGCGGGAACGGCCCCCACCCACTGAGGATCCAGGCAGGCCAGCCCGATTTCGTTGAAGCGGTGGACCACATCCCGGACAGTGTCCGCGTCCGCCTGTACGAGCTTCGCGATCACCCACGCTGTTCCCGCCCGCCGAAGCCAGCAGCATGATCGCCCGCCGGAAGCGCACCGTGCTGGTGCTGCCCCGCCGCACGACCCGCTGAAGCTGAGGTGTCTCAGCGGAAAGCGGCGGTGTTCCGGGCGACCCAGGCAGCGAAGGGGCGTGGCCACGTATGCGTTCCACGTCCGGGTTGAGCGCAGTTCGGCCGGATTCGGGACGGAGATGATGTCCAGGGTGTCGCCGGCGAGTTCGGCGAGCACGAACCGGCGAACACGAACCGGCGAGCACGAACCGGCGAGCACGAACCGGCGAGCAAGCCTGCACCACCTGGAACAGGTCCATGGACCACATGACGTGACCGGCGTGCACCCCGCGCGCCCCGCAAGGCCGTCACGGACATACGACGCGATCTGCGCCGCTTCCCTGCCCGCGACATCCGCTCCGCCGTCGATCTCGCCGGACGCACCGCTTCGTTCCTGGCTGCCGGCTGACGTTCCGCCCGCTTCGCCCGGCCGCAGAGGACGGCGGCGGCCGCGAGCAGGGGGCCGTGTGCTTGGGTTTCGTCATGCGGGTGATCTTGGCCAGTCTCCCCCGGCAGCCACATCCCCCAACTGGACCGTGTGAGGGGGGTTGCCCTGAGCGATGAACTGGGGGCATGGACACGGGGGCCGCCGCGTACGTGGGGGGGCGGCCGCCTCCGGGCACCCGGAGACAGGCATCAGGAAGGTTCCATGCCGCTCACGTTCCGCAAGAGCTTCCGGATACTTCCCGGCATACAGCTGAACATCAACAAGCGCTCGTGGTCCCTCACCACAGGCGGCCGCCACGGCCCCCGCCGCACCCACAGCAGCGCCGGTCGGCGCACCACGTCGATGGACCTGCCGGGCCCGTTCGGCTGGCGCCGCACAACGAAGCGACGGTAAGAGGACAGCAGGAGAACAGCCTTGAGACGGCTCCGGGCCCGCCCGAAGTGCATCTGTCAGATGGCAAGCCGCTGACCTGATGCGGTGGCACGTTGGTTGTGGACACCGGGCCTCAGTGTTCAACTGACATGGCTTTCGCGGAAGCGTGCTGATGGCCGGGACAGCTCTGTTGATCGCGGTCGTCCCGCGAGCCCGTTGACAAAGACCGACCCGCGTAGCCACAGTCGCGCGATGGAGATCGATGAGCTGACCCCGGCCGAACTGCGGGTCTGGCAGGCGTTTCCGCGCGGGACCGAGGTCAACTTCCGTACGACCCCCGACGAGGAGGCCACGGCCGGGAACACCTGGGGGCCCGAACGCACGCTGCGCGCCACGGTGTTGCGCACACTGCTGCTCAACGGGCCCCGCACAACGGGCGAGACCGCCGTCCTCAAGGTGGCGGGAGCCCGGATCACGGGCCGGCTCGACCTCCAGTACGCGGCCGTCGACTGCCCCGTCCACCTGTGGGCCTGCTACTTCGAGGAAGAAGTCGACCTGTACGGCGCCCAGCTACGCCACCTCAGTCTCGGCGTCTCCGTCCTGCCGTCGTTGCATGCCACGGCGCTCAGACTCGACGACTCACTGCGCTTGACGCTGTGCCGGGTGCGAGGCCCCGTACGCCTGGCCGGGGCACGGATCACGGGGGCGCTGTTCCTGGACCGTGCCCACATCGGCGAACCGGCTCAGGGGGCCGACTCGACCTCCGCGCCGCCGCCCGACGACGTCTTTGTCCCGCCCATACCACCTGTCCCGAACCGGCGTCGCGAGGACGTCCTGCAGCTCAACGGCGTCGTGGTCGAGGACCATCTCTCGGCACGCGGCCTGACCGTGCACGGCACGCTCCGTCTGCACGGCGCGAGCATCGCGGGCGCCCTCGACCTCGACGGGGCGCAGCTCAACTGCCCCACGGGCGTGGCCCTACGCGGCACTGGTCTGACGGTTGGCTCCGACCTCAATGCCCGGCACATGACGGCGAACGGCGAACTCTGCCTCAAGGGAGCGACGATCGCGGGCACGCTCGGCCTCAGCGACTCGCGGCTCGACAACCCCACTGACACCACCTTGCATGCCTCGACGCTCAGCGTCGGCGCGGATCTGAACGCGACGCGGCTCGTCTCGAACGGCCGGATCAATCTGCGCGGTGCGCGCATACCAGGCCAGCTCAATTTTGCCTACGCAACGCTCTCCCACCCGGGCGGTGTCACTCTGCGAGCCAGCAGCCTGGTCGCCGGTGAACTCTGGTTCCGCGAGGCGCGGCCCATCCAGGGCATGGTCTCACTGCGCCGCTCCCAACTGGATCTGCTCCACATCGCCTCGGAGACGTGGCCCGACGAGGTCCGGCTCGACGGCCTGGCCTACACCACACTCGCCCCGCACGAGCCGGCCGAACGCCGACTCGCGCTACTGCGCAGGGACAAAGACGGCCACGTCCCGTTCTCGTACGAACAACTCACCGCCGCCTACCGCCGCATCGGCGACGACGACGCGGCCCGAACGGTCCAACTCGCCAAACAGCGTCGGCACCGCGCAACTCTGTCGCCCTACGCCCGCCTGTGGGGCTACGTCCAGGACGCTACGGTCGGCTACGGCTTCCGCCCCGTCCGCGCGGCCTCCTGGCTGTTCTCACTCCTGCTGATCGGCACACTCGCCTACACGGCCGAGCGCCCCCGCGCCCTGAAACCGGACGAGGCCCCGACCTTCCACGCGTTCTTCTACACACTCGACCTTCTGCTGCCGATCATCGACTTCGGCCAGGAACATGCCTATACGCCGACCAGCACGGGACTCCAATCGCTGGCCTACGCCCTGATCATCGCGGGATGGGTCCTCGCGACGACGATCGCGGCGGGCGTCACCCGCACGATCAGCCGCCAATGACAGGCCCGGCGAACCAGGGTGATCGAACTGACCACTCGACAACGCGCGTGCCGGCAATGGCTGAGGAACTCTTCCCACGGAGCCTCTGCGCACGGATGGCGAGAGCTTGGGCACTCAGATGCTGTTGGCGATGCGCTCGTGGTCCCGTTCGCCCTCGCGGGTCTGGATACCGGCGGCGAGCAGCTTGTGGGCGAGGTCGGTGACCTCATCGTCGAACGCCGCGAGCAGGCCCTCGTTCTCAACGGCGTACGCCGCACGCGGAATCGGCTGCGCGACCGCGTCGACCGCAGCCTTCGTGATGGAGATCACCTCCGGCCGGAGGCCGGCGATCCGTCGGGCGAGGGTGTCGACGAAGGAATCGAGTGCTGCGGCGGGCAGGGCACGGTTGATCAGGCCGTACCGTTCCGCGAGCTCCGCGCCCACGAGTTCGGCGCCGGGGATGAGCTCCAGCGCGCGGGCCCTTCCTGCCAGGCGCGTCATGTTCACCGTGCCGCCGCCTCCAGGGAGGATCCCCAACCGAGCCATCCGAAGCGGACGGTGTCCACGCGCAGCCGTGCGGGGCCGACGAGGCCCCCACAAGTGCCTATCGCGCGATCTCTTACGCCGCGGGCCAGCCGATCGACTTTGGACCTGGTTTGGGCTCCGGCGCGAGGTTCACCAGGCTGCGGGGCGGCCTCGCCGTCGGGAAGCAGTTCTCGGCCAGGGGGATGTGGACCTACGGAAGCGAGCAACCTTGTGCCACCTCGGCTCTACATGCCGAAAGCGTCCCTGACAGGAGCAGTGAGAACGCGCCCCATGAAGTGATACAAGACCCCAGGAGTGAAGCAAAAGTCGTGCCCAGCGCGTGACACAACGGAGCCAGCCGTTCCCGCCGTCACGGCACGCCAGCGATGACGACTCCCCAGCGAGCGAATCACGCCGCCTGTGTCGACGCTCGCGTAATTGGTTCAGGCCCTGATTCCCCACGCACACCTTCGCCTCCACGTAATTCCCCACACCACGGGCCGGGGTGCGGCTCAGACAGCCAGACGAGTGGGCACAGCGTTCGCGCGTCCGTAGGCGAGCACCCGGGCCAGGACTTCGCGGAACAGGGCGATGTCCTTGGCAGGTGCCTCGATGACTGCCTCGATTTTGCTGTCGCTCAACCCCAGGCTTTCCAGCGCTTCAGGGTTGAGCGAGATTCGAAGGACGTTGCCCGTCAGAACGGCCTCGCGTACACAGCCGTACGCAGTTCCCTGCCCGGCCGTGACCAGGCAGTGTGTGTCCATCCCCAGAGCCACCTCTTGATCGTCTGGGTCTTCCTCTCCGGCCATGAACATCAAGATGAAGCCGCTTCCATCTTCACCCTCGGCGAGAGCGGCTTCCGTGAAGTAACCGTCAGGATCGATCTCTGTTGTGGCTGCGCGGGCAGTGAATCGATACGTCATGACGAGGTTCTACCAGCGCCCTCACTCGAGCTCGCCGGCAGGGGCGGGCACCGGCTGCCATTCTGCCATTCCACAGGACGGCGCCAGCGCTGCGGACCCGCTGGCTTTGTCCACGGGAATGGGCTCTGGTCCACTCCGTGTGGTGTTCGCACGCTGAGTGAACAGAGCTGCGGCCATCTCCCTCTGGTTAAGTTTTGTGACCGTGCTCCGTGAGCGGTCGCTACCGAAGTGAGCCCTGCTGCAGGAAGTCACTGAGTGCAGAGGCCAGCGCTTCGGGCGCCTGTTCGGCGACATGATGCCCGGACTCGATGCCGTGGCCGTGGACGTTGTGCGCCCACCGGCGCCAGATCACGCGGGGGTCACCGTACAGATCCTCCATGTCGTCTTGAAGCGACCAGAGGACCAGCGTCGGGCAGGCGATGCGCGCACCGGCGGCGCGGTCGGCTTCCTCATGCTGTCGGTCGATGGTGAGGCCGGCACGATAGTCCTCAAGCATCGCCCGAACCACGTCAGGATTGCGTGTGGCCTGCCGCCACTCGTCATAGTTCTCCTGTCCCATCATCTCTGGGTCACCGCGGTACCAACTGTCGGGATCGGCGGTGATGACTCGTTCGGGGACGCCCGGCTGTGCGAAGAAGAACCAGTGCCACCACTGAGTGGCGAACTCGACGGTGATCCGCGACAAGTGTTCCGTCAACGGCAGGCAGTCCGCGAAGACCACCTGGGAGACGGTCTCGGGATGGTCGAGCGTGAGGCGCAGCGCCACGCTCCCTCCGCGGTCATGCCCGACGAGCGCGAACCGGCGATGCCCGAGGTGGCGCATCACGGCCACCACGTCTTGGGCAACCGCACGCTTGGAATAGCCCGCATGATCCGCCGTGAAGCGCGGTCCCCTGGAGCGCCCGTAGCCCCGCAGGTCCGGGCAGACCACCGTGTGACCGGCTCGCACAAGCAGCGGAGCGACCCGGTGCCATGTCGCCGACGTGCGGGGATGCCCGTGCAGCAAGACCACTGGCGGACCGTCCCCACCGAAGCGGACGAAGACGCGTGCCTGGCCGACATCGATCTGCGTTGTTTCGAACTCCTCGAACACTCGGCCTCCTGGGCTCGGCTCACATACCGCGCCTTACCGTCGGCGCGGTGCCGGCATTCCCTTTTGTCCCGGCTGACAACGGTCATGCGTCCGCTTCTACGACCGGTCACGCCAAGAGGACTCGTTTGCGCGAGAGTTCGATTCCTGCGCGGCCGTACATCTGCCGTTTGAGCATCTTGATCCTGTTGACGTGCCCTTCGATGACGCCTGAGCTCCATGGCATGACTTGACGGGCAACAAGTACGGAGGCTCTCCATGGGCCGACTGGTAGGCCCGTCTTGTCGGACTCATCCTGTGAAGCGCGTCTCATCCCAAGACGTGCGTCGATGCCCTCTCCGTCCAGCGGAGGCGTGATACGTGAGGCGGCGCAAACCAGATGAAAACGAAAACGACCTCTCGGGACCTGTCCGAGAAGGAGACCCGGAAGCCGTCCAGCAACTCTGCGCCCGCGTTCTCAGCGTGGGCGAAGTCGGCGCCGGTAACAACTTCGTCGGACTGGGCGGGGATTCCATCACGGCGATGAAGCTCGCCACCGCCTGCCGGCGCGAGGGCATCGCCGTACGCAGCGTCCGTTTCCTCACGGCGGACACCCTCGCGGACACGCTCCCCCGGCCGGAGGTCAACGCCGCGCGCTGAGCAGGAACATCTGGCCCGCGATCGTCGGATCCTGTGCCGCGCGGTCCCGGTCGAGCTCCGCGAGCCTGGCCAGGTGGTCCGCGTCCGTCCCTACCGCGCCGGCCCCCGTGACCTGCCAGTCGGGGAACGTACAGAAAGGCGTGGTGCGCACATCCCCGAAGCCCGCCGCAGCGCACTCGGCGCGCAGGTCCTCCGGGTCGCTCAACCGGCCCCGCAGCTGGGCCATTTCCGTTGGGGAGTAGAAGGACAGGAACGTCTGGAAGCGGCAAGCGGGTGCCCATGCGCTCACGACAAGGAGCCCGCCAGGCCGGAGCGTCCGGAACGACTCGGCGAGGAAGCGCTCGCGCTGAGCCCCGGACAGGTGGTTGACCGTGCCCATCATGCAGGTGACGAGGTCGAAGGAGCCGTCCCTGAACGGCATCCGCGTGCCGTCCGCGACGGCGAAGCGGCGCGCCCACTGATCATCCACGCAGGCACGGACTCCGGCGTCGCTGAGATCGATGCCGTACGACCGCACCCCGTACCGGTCGAGGACCTGCGGGTAGCGCAAGGTGCCGCTGCCGACGTCGAGCGAGGTGGTGACGGCGGAGATATCCCCGATGGCCGTGAGCAACTGGATCAGTTCAAGGTGCTTCTTGGCGCTGTCGTGTAGTCCGGTGTGGTCGAACTGGACGTAGAACAGCGCGTCGTAGGCGGCGATCCGCGAGTCGGAGTTCTTGAGCAGACCGCGTGCTTCCAGGTCCCTGACGAGGAGGGAGGGAGAATGGGGAGAATCCTGCCGGACTGCATCCGGTGCGGTCGACGGCGAGTCGGCTCGCGTCCGGCAGTACTCATGGTGCTTCCAGGCGTCCTGGTACATCGCGTCCCAGGCGAGCAGCGTCTCGAAGCGATCGGCCGCCTCGGCATACCTGTCCTGCTCCTGCAAGGCCCGCGCACTCTCGTACAGCAGACGCTTGTCGTCATCTCCGGGACCGCTCAGTGCCGCCTGCTGAAAGGCAATGGCCGCGGCCGATTCCGCCCCGATGCGCTGGAAGCACTCACCGGTCAAGTACAGGGCTGCGGCGCGAAGTGGAGCGTTCTGGGCAGCGGCCTGGAGCTTGCCGATCGCCGCGCGGTGCCGGCCCGCGTCGACCAGCGCCCGTCCGGCGTCGAACGCGGCCCTGGCGTCGTCGAGCAGCTCCAGAGGCTCGTCCTCTGTCGGCGTCTTCGTCATCAGGCGGGCCCCGTCCGCAAGTCATCGGGCAGTTCAGCCAGGTCGGCAGGATCGGTCAGGTCCTTGAGGGCGTGTGCGAAGTCGTCGAGCAGCTTGGTGACGGTCGACTCCTGGAAGAGTTCGGTGCTGTACTCCAGGAACCCGGTGATCTCGCCGTCCACGTCGGACGGGCTGACTCCGTCCCGCACGTCCTGGCTCTCCTGGAGGACCAGCGCCACGTCGGACCTGGTGGTGTCGAGACCGGCGGGGACGGGTTCGATGTGCAGTCCCGGAAGCTCGACGCCGGACCGTCCCGGCGTGTTGTTCAGCACCAGCTTGGTCTGGAAGAGCGGGCTGTGGCGGCGGCTGCGGGGCGGATTGAGGGCCTGAACGACCCTTTCGAAGGGCACGTCCTGGTGGCTGAGCGCTTCGAGCACCGTGCCGTGGACCCGCGCGAGGAGCTCCCGCCGGGTCGGCCCTCCGGACAGGTCGACGCGGAGCGTCAGTTGGTTGACGAAGAAGCCGAGCATCTCCTGTGTCTCGGCGGCGGTGCGGCCCGCGACATCGGTGCCGACGGTCACCTCCCGCTCGCCCGTGTGGGCGCACAGGGCCACGCCGAGCGCGGTGAGCAGCACGGCGAACGGAGTGACACCGGACGTCCGGCACAGCCGACGGATCTCCCCCACGGTCTGCGCTGGGATGGAGACCGGGAGCAGCCGGCCGCTGCCGGTGGGCCGGGCGGGCCGTGGGTGGTCCGTGGACAGGAGGGGCAGCTCGACGATACCGGCCAGCTTGCTTTTCCAGTAAGCCAGTTGGGCGTCCAGGTGACCCTCGTCGAGCAGCCGCCGCTGCCATACGGCGTAGTCGGCGTACTGGACCGACGGCGCGGCGAGGCCGGGATCACGCCCCGCCGTGAACGCCTCGTAGAACGCGGCGAAGTCGTCGTTGAAGAGTCCCAACGACCAGCCGTCGTGGACGATGTGATGCAGCGACAGGAGCAGCGCGTGGTCCTGCGGGTCGAGGCGCACCAGGTGGGCGCGGAGGACCGGTCCCTCGGCCAGGTCGAAGGGGCGGCGGTACTCCTTTCGCACCAGGCGGGCCAGTTCCGCTTCCCGGTCCGCCTGCGGCAGGCCGGTGAGGTCGACCAGTGGGAGCGGCACCGGCTGCGGCGGCCGGATCTCCTGCCGGGGCACTCCGTCGGGCGCGGTGATCAGGGTCCGCAGGACCTCGTGCCGGGCGACGAGGGCGTCGAGCGTCCGGGACAGCGCCCCGATGTCGAGCGGGCCGCGGATCCGGTCGAAGACCGGCACGTTGTAGCGGGGGTCTCCCGGGTTCAACTGGTCCATGAACCACAGGCGTTCTTGTGCGTACGAGGCGGGAAGCGCCCCTGCGCGGGGCACGGCGGTCAGCTGCGGCGGGGCGTCGGCCGCAGGCTCCCGCAGCGTGTCGACGCAGGCGGCGAGCTCGGCGAGGGTCCGGTGGTTGAACGGGGCACGCGCGGGCAGGGCGACGTTCAGGCGCTTGCGCAGGCGGAAGACGACCTGGAGGGTGAGCAGCGAGTGCCCGCCGAGCCCGAAGAAGTCGTCGTCGGGCGTGACGTCACCGCAGTCGAGCAGCTCGCGCCAGATGTCGGCGACGATCTGCTCGGTCCCGGTGAGTTCCCGGGCGGCCACGCCCCAGACGGCGCGCTCGACGACCGCGGGGTCCGCCGCGAGCCGGCGCAGCTGGGTGCGGTCGGCCTTGCCGTTCGACGTGAGCGGTAGCTCGGACAGCGGGACGTAGTGGGTGGGAAGGACCGGTTCGGGGAGCCAGCGGCGTACGTGGGCGTCGATGTCCGGAATGATCATTGCGCAGGCCCGGCGCCAGTGCGGGTCGTTGGTGTGCCGCCGTCCATCGAAGACCTCGGCTTCCCGGCCTGTGGCGACGGCCGGGAGCGCGGACGGCACGGCTGCCGCGTCGCGGCGCGTCAGGAAGACGTCGCGGCGCGTCAGGAAGACGTCGTACGCGCCGTCGGCCCGCCCGTCCCGCCAGCTCAGCTCCACCTCGTACGCGCACTGCTCCGCAAGCTCCCACCAGTCCTCCGGCGCGTGACCTTGCGAGGTCACGGCGGCGGCCCGCGCCCGGAGTTCACCCACGGAGGAGGCAGGCGCCCGCTCTGCGATGAGGTCGCGCAGGCTCAGTGCGGCGGACAGCCGGGCGTTGGGCACACCGGTGAGGCGCAGCCGCTCGGGGCGCTCCCGTTGGACGAGGCGTAGGAGCTCGTCCGGCGCGAGAGGTGATGCGGCCCAGTCGAGCACCGGGCCGGAGGGCTCAGATGCGGCCGCCTTGGGGCCGACGGCGAGGACGACGTCGTACCGATAGTGGGTGAGCTCGTTGTCGTCGCGGCCGCGCTTGGGCTCCACGCGGACCTGCGCCACCCGAGGCCAGCGCGCCGCGAGTTCCTCGAACAGGGCGGGATCGACGCACAGTTCGGGATCCAGGTCGCTCTGGCGGCGGATCTTGGAGCGGAGTTCGGCGATGCGCATGTTCGCCGGGGCCCGGTGCGCCTGGACGGACGTGTGGAACAGCTCCAGCAGCGGCAGGCTGCGCAGATCGCCGAGGAAGACATGGCCGCCGTCGGGCACCGCGTCGACGGCCTGCCGGAGCACGTCGAGGAGGTAGCCGGCCGAAGGGAAGTACTGGACGACGGAGTTGAGCACCACCGTGTCGGGCGCCGGTTTTGTCGCCTGCGGGGTGATGCTCTGGTGCGCGGGAGCCGTGCGGACATCGACCCGTCCCGGCGGGAGGTCCATAGCGTCCACGGTGCTCTGCACGTAGGCGACGGCGGGGGCGGAGATGTCGGTGGCCCGGTAACTGCGGCAATCGGCGGCCAGGTTGAACAGGATCATGCCGGTGCCGCTGCCGATCTCCAGGACGTCGCGCGGCCGCAGGGCACGGATGCGGCCGAGCGTGTTGTCCAGCCAGGAGCGCATCTGTCCCTCGTCCAAGGCCCGGCCTGTGTAACTGCTCAGCCAGCCTGCGAGGTTGAATGATGCTTCGTCCCGGCCCGTCGGCAGATCGCCGTAGGTGGTCTCGTAGAGCCGACGCCACTCCTCGACTCGGTCTGCGTCCCAGTTCCTCTCGCTCCGGGAGCCGTCGCGCAGGCGGACGAAGGCGACGATCCGCTCATCGCCCGGTTCACGGCTCACCACCTCGACGGCGCATTCGTGGACCTCGGGATGGCTGCGCACCGCGGCCTCGACCTCGGCGGGTTCGAGCCGGTGGCCCCGCACCTTGACCTGCTCATCCCTGCGGCCCAGGTATTCCAGGTCGCCGCCGGGCAGCAGCCGGACCAAATCCCCCGTCCGGTAGAGGCGGACGCCCGGGACGGTGCTGAAGGGGTCGGGCACGAAGCGGTCGGCGGTGAGCGCCGGACGCCGCCAGTAGCCCTGGCCGACTCCGGCACCGCCGACGCAGGCCTCGCCCGGCACGCCGACCGGCACCGGGCGCAGCGCCTCGTCCAGGACGTGTACGCGAACGTTGGCGATCGGCCGCCCGATCGGCACCCGGCCCGCGCCGCCTTCCGGTGGCGCGCTGTCCGCCTCGTACGCGGTGCAGGCCACGGCAGTCTCGGTGGGCCCGTATTCGTTGATGATGCGGGCCTCGGGTGTGCCGGCGCGGAGCGCCGACAGGGCGTCGTCGTGCAGCCCCTCCCCGCCGAGGATGACGGTCCGGGCAGGCAGGGCGAGCGGGGCGTCGTCGGCGTGCTGTTCGAGGAGCCTCAGGTGCGAGGGCGTCAGTTTGACGAAGCTCAGGTCGGCGGCGTCGGCAAGGAGGTCGCGCAAGGCCACGTCCGGGGCGTCGGCGGTGGCCGCTGCCGGGAGCACCACGCGCTGCCCGGCAAGCAGGGGTGCGAAGATGCTCGTCACGGTCAGGTCGAAGGCGAGCGACGAGTGCACGGGCACGCCCGTCCCCGTGGACGCGGAGTAGTAATCCTTGGCCCACAGCAGGTAGTTGACGACGTTGCGGTGGGTGAGGAGCGCCGCCTTGGGACGGCCGGTGGAGCCCGAGGTGAACATGAGGTAGATCAGGTCGTCCGCCGTCACACGGACGTCCGGGGCGGTCGCGGGCCGCCTGGCGATCGCGTCGGCCTCGGCAGTGAGCCCGAGGACTCGGGCGTCGCCGGGTTCCACTTCCACCGGCAGGCCGTCGTCCACCACCAGGACGGTGGCCTCGCTGTCGGCGAGCATGGCGTTGGTCCGGGACGGTGGGTGCGTGCGGTCGAGCGGCACGTAGGCGGCGCCGGTCTTGAGGATCGCGAGCAGCGCGGTCACGGTACGCGGCCCGTGACCCATCAGGACGGCCACGACGGTGCCGGGCCGCGCTCCGGCGTCCCGCAGATGGTGGGCGAGCCGGTTGGCCGCGCCGTCGAGTTCCCCGTACGTCCTTGAGTGGCCCGGCGCGCGTACAGCGACCGCGTCGGGCGTGCGGGAGGCCTGGGCCGCCACCAGTTCGTGCAGGGGCGTCTCACAGGTCTCGGTGCCGGTGTCGTTCCACTCGGTCACGATGCGCCGCAGTTCGCGCGCGGAGAGCACGGGCAGGGCGGACAGGCGCCGGTCGGCGTCGGCGGTGACGGCACGGAGCAGTTCGCCGAGGGAGTCGCAGATGCGGGCGACGGTGGTGGTGTCGAAGAGGTCGGTGGCGTAGTCGACCAGACAGTCGAGGCCTTCGTCGGTCTCCAGGATGTTGAAGTCGAGGTCGAAGCGCGATGACTCGGCCGCCGTGTCGAGCAGCTCCACCGTCAGGCCGGAAGGGTTCCCGGTCATGGCCGGCGTGTTGTGCAGGGTGAAATTCACCTGGTA
The DNA here is from genome assembly GCF_040660195.1 of Streptomyces sp. NPDC050147. Taxonomy (NCBI): domain Bacteria; kingdom Bacillati; phylum Actinomycetota; class Actinomycetes; order Kitasatosporales; family Streptomycetaceae; genus Streptomyces; species Streptomyces sp. NPDC050147. The sequence goes on from NZ_JBFALJ010000021.1 coordinate 44,357, forward strand.
GAGCGGGTTGCGCGCGAGGTCGCGCTCGGGGAACAGGCGCTGGGCGATCAGGTCCACCGATGCGTCCTGGTGGTCGTGCGCCGCCAGGCAGGTGCTGCGTACGCGGGCCAGTTGCTCGGCGAAGCTCGGGTCGCCGTCAAGGCGCACCCTGAAGAGCACCGAGTTGGCGAAGAAGCCCACCAGGCCGTGCAGTTCGCTCTGTCGCCGGTTGGCGACGGCGCCGCCGATGAGCATGTCGGCCTGCCCGCTGTAGCGGTACAGGACGGTGGCGAGCGCGGTGAGCAGCGTCATGTGGAGCGTGGCCCCGTGGCGTACGCCCAGCTCGTACAGGGCCTCGGTCAGCTCCGCGTCCAGCACGAAATGGTAGGTGGCGCCCCGGTGGCTCTGCACGGGCGGGCGCGGCCGGTCCGTGGGCAGGTCGAGGCGGTCGGGGGCGCCGCTGAGGTGCGTTTCCCAGTAGGCCAGCTGCCGCCGGGCCTCCGTGCCGTCCTCGCAGGCCGCCTGCCAGCGGGCGTAGCCGCCGAACTGGACCGGCAGGGGCGGCAGCGGACTGGGCAGGCCGAGCGAGAACTCCTCGTACAGAGCGGTCAGTTCGCGGCCGAGGACGGCGAGCGACCAGCCGTCCACGATGATGTGGTGGAAGACCGCGACGAGCACCGACTCGTCGGCGGTCAACCGCAGCAGCCGGAACCGCACGGGCGGGGTGTCCGCGAGGTTGAAGGGGATGCCGTGTTCGGCCGCGATGAGCCGGTCCGCCTCGGCGGCGCGCCGGGCCGGCGGGAGTCCCCGCAGGTCGACGACGGTCAACTCGACCCGCGCGGCGGCCCGGACGCGCTGCACGGGGACGCCGTCGACCGTGGGGAACACGGTGCGCAGGATCTCATGCCGGGCGGTGATCTCGTCCAGGCAGCGGTGCAGCAGGGCGGGGTCGAGCCGCCCGGTGAGCCGGAAGGGGTTCACGCTGGTGTAGGCGGAACTGTCCGGCTGCAGCGCGCCAAGGAAGAGGATGCGGCGCTGCGCCGACGACACCGGTGCGTCGCCGTCGGCGGGTCCGGAGAACAGGCTCAGCGGCGGGTTGATGCCGCGTTCGCCCAGCTGCCGGAGCAGTTGTGCGCGCTGCTTGGCGGTGAGGTTCTGGATCCGCTCGGCGAGATCGGCTTCAGACATGGTCCTCCTGTCGATCCAGGGCGTCCACGAGCGCGCTCAGTTCATCGGCTTGCGTGCTGCCGCCGGGCAGGGTGCCGTCCGGCGAGGCGGCGGCGATCGCCTCGGCGAGGCCCGCGGGGGTGGGGCCGCGGAAGAAGGCCTCCAGGGTCACATCGGCGCCGTAGCGCTCCTGGACCCGGGTGATGAGCACCGTCGCGAGCAGCGAATGGCCGCCGTGCTGGAAGAAGTTGTCGTGCCGTCCGATGCCGGTGCGGCCGAGGAACTCCTCCCACAGGGCAACGAGTTCACGCTCCATGGGGCCGACGGGTGCGGAGTGGGCGAGTGGCTCGGTTTTGGGTCCGGGTTGGGGAGCAGCCTCCTGTGAGGGCGCGGCGACCAGGCGTCCGTTCCCATCCGACTGCACAGCGACGCCGGTCGGCCGTGCGGGGGCGTCGGGCCCGTCGCGGCGGACGAGTTCACCGACCGATCCGCGTGGTGCGGGGTGGCCGTAGGCGTCGTGGACGCTCAGCACGGCGTCGGCGGGCAGGTCCGCGAGGGCGGTCGAGCGGCGCAGCTCGTCCGGGAGGGCGTCCGGTGCGTACGGGTGTTCTTCGGCCAGGGGGATGTCCCGCACGGCGCGGTCGGGCCGCTCGGCCAGCTCCCGCAGCGCCCGCTGCCAGGCCTCGGCCAGGGCGGCGACGGTGTCCTCGTCCCACAGCTCGGTCGCGTAGCCCAGGGTCGCCGACAGCCGTCCCGCCGTGTTCGTGACGGTGCACACCAGGTCGAAGGTGGTGACGGTGGTGGCCGCATCGCGCATCCGGATGCGCAAGCCCGGCACGGACAGCTCGTCGTCCGCCTCGACGATCATCTGGAACACGATCTGGAACAGCGGGTTCTGGTTGGCGCGGCGGGCCCCGCCGTGCGCGGCCACCAGCCGCTCGAAGGGCAGTTCCTGATGCTCGTACGCGTCATGGCAGGTCTCTGCGGTGGCACGCAGCACGTCGCGCAGCGTGTGGTCGTCGCGGACCAGGGTGCGCAGCACGACCATGTTCACGAAGGAGCCGATCACGTTCTGGGTCTCGGGGCGGGCCCGCCCGGAGGTGGTGCCGCCCACGGTGAGGTCGGCCCGGCCGCTGTGGCGGTGCAGCGCGACATAGAAGCCGGCGAGCAGGACCATGAACAGGCTCGCGCCCTCCTCACGGCCCAAAGTGTTCAGCTGTGCCGTGAGGCGGTCGTCGAGCGGTACGGAGAGTTCGCTGCTGCGGTAGGAGAGCTGTTCGGGGCGCGGGCGCCCGGTGGGCAACGGCAGTTCGGGCAGTGCGCGGATGCGTTCGCGCCAGTGGTCGAGGAGCCGGTCGTGGCCGCCGCTCGCCTCGGCGCGCTGCTGCCAGGCGGCGAAATCCGCGTACTGCAGGCGTGGTTCGGGCAGACCGTGCGGGGTTTCGGTGACGTGGGCGCGGTACAGCGCGGTGAGTTCGCGCAGGAAGAGGTCGAGGGACCAGGCGTCGGCCACGATGTGATGGAGCGTCACCAGGAGGACGGAGCGCTGGTCGGTGAGGCGGATCAGCGTGGTCCGAAGGAGGGGCACGCGCCGCAGGTCGAAGGGTTCGGCGGCCTCCTGCCCGGCCAGCCCTGCGACCAGGCCCTGCTCGTCGACCGACGTGTTCCGCCCGAGCAGGGAGCGCAGGTCGATGATGCGCAGGGCGGGCTCGTGGTCGGTGACGATCTGGCTCAGCCGGCCGTCGAGGACGCGGAAGCAGGTGCGCAGGCTCTCGTGGCGGCGCACGCAGCCCCGGACGGCCGCGTCCAGGGCCGCCGGGTCGAGAACTCCGGTCAGGTCGAGGACACGGGCGACCGTGAACACACTTGTCTGGTCGGCCAGTTCATCCAAGAAGTACATCCGCGACTGGGCGTACGACGCGTCGCTCACCAGGGCTGAACCGGTCGGTGGTGTCGGTGCCGTCACGCCGCTCACCTCCGCCCGGTCATCGCGAGCGCCTCGGCCATGGCGACGGCGATCGTACGGGGACGGGTGTAGGGCTCCCTGCCGTGCGCGGTCAGCATGTTGTCGATGACCAGGACGTCGTCGCGGGACCAGTCGAAGCGGGTGGCCGAAGAGCGGTAACAGTCGCGTACGTGCGCCATGACGTCGTCGGGGATGTCCCCGCCGTCGCCGAAGTAGCTCTGGTTGGGCAGGTCCTCCTCGCCGAAGAGTTCGAGCATGCCCTCGCGGTTCTCCGGCGACAGTGTCGAGAGGTGGAAGACCGCGGCGTGGTTGAACCACACCTCGTCCCCCGTCTCGGGGTGCCGGTGCACGGCCTCGCGCACCGATGACGTACGCAGCCTGCCGTCCGCGCGCCATTGGGCGGTGACGCCGTTGGCCGCGCAGAACCGCTCCACCTGCGACCGGTCGTCGGTGTCGTAGACCTCCTGCCAGCTCAGCCCGAACTCGGGGCCGAAGTTGCGCACCACCATCCAGCCGCGCCGCTCGAACTCCTCGCGCACGGCGGGGTCGAGGACGCGCAGGACCTGGCGGGTGTCCGACAGCGGGGTCGCTCCGCCGCCTCCCGGTGGCTCGACACAGTAGAAGTACAGGCTCATCGGCCAGGAGACACGGTAGGAGTTCTCGTTGTGGAAGAAGATCTCCTCGTGCGGCGGATAGTCGGTGGAGGTGTAGACGCGGCCCTTGATGGTGCTGCGCGGCGAGGACCGTTCCTCGTACGGCAGCGGGTCCTCGCCGGACAGTTCACGCACGGCGGACTCGAATCCGTCCACGCCCCCGACGGCGAAGCCGCGCAGCAGCACGGCGCCCTCCCTGCGCAGCCGCTGCCGGATCCCGGTGCGGTCCCTGCCGATCCGGTCGAGGAGGTCCTCGCCCTCGTGTGCCTCGATGACGTGGGGCAGCTGCACGGCCGTCACTTCCGTCCGGCGGGCGGCTCGAACCGCAGCTCGTCGGTGCAGTAGGCGCGCCACTGCGGTGTCGCCGCGTCCCACAGCACCCCTTGGTCGGCGAGGACGGGGTGCCGTACGACGGCCAGGTCCTCGCGCAGATACACCACGGTGTCGTCGGGAAGATCTCGCTGCTCCCGCGCCGCCGATTCGGCCCAGCCGGCGAATCCGCGTACATCGCCGAGGAGGCAGCCCTGGTAGTACGGCGTCATCCCGCGGCCCCCCGCTCGGTCCTGCGGCGCAGGCTCAGCGGCCGCATGTCGGTCCACACCGTCTCGATGTGTGCCAGGCACTCCTCGCGCGCCCCGCCGTACCCGGCGTCCTCCCAGCCCGCGGGCCGCGGCTGGTCGACAGGCCAGATCGAGTACTGCTCCTCGTGGTTGACGACGACCCGGTATCCGCCCGGGACGCCGCCGATGGGTCCAGTCATCACTTAACCCTCCTCGTACGCAATGCGTTGGCGGACGACCGGGACGATCCGGTCGGGCCCGCCGGGTATCCGGTCCGTCCCGCCGCGTGCGGCGGTCTCGGCGAGCAGCTTCTCGACCAGCGGCGCGAGACGGCCCACGGTCGGTGCGCGGAAGAAGGCCCGTACGGTGATGTCCACGCCCCAGGTGTCGTGCGCGGCCGCGATCACGCGCATCACCATCAGGGAGTCGCCGCCGTGGCTGAAGAAGTCGTCGTTGACGCCGATGTCCGTGCGGCGCAGCGCGGTGCGCCACAGGTCGAGCAGGGTGTGCTCGACGGGGGTGCGGGCGGGCCTCGCGGTACCGGGTGGAGCGACCTCGGTGCCGTGGACCCGCGGCAGCGCGGCGCGATCCAGCTTGCCGTTCGGGGTGAGCGGCAGCTCGGTGAGGAGCACCAGGCGGTCGGGCAGCATGTAGAGCGGCAGGTGTTCGCGCAGCACGCCGTGCCAGTCCACGTCGTGCTGGCCGGCACTCGGTACGAGGTAGGCGTGGAGGCGCTTGGCGTCCTGCTCCCCCTCGGTGAGGACGACGGCGTCCCTGATGTACGGGGAGCGGCGGAACGCGGCCTCGATCTCGCCGAGTTCGACGCGGTAGCCGCGCACCTTGAGCTGGTGGTCGCGGCGGCCGAGGAACTCGATGCGCAGGCCGTGCGGCCCCTGCCGGTAGCGGCCGCGGTCGCCGGTCCGGTACATCCGCGCGCCCGGCCGGTCGGCGAAGGGGTGCGGCACGAAGGCGTCCGCGGTGCGGCCGGGGGCGCCCAGGTAGCCGCGGCTGAGGGTGGGGCCCGCGATGTAGAGGGTGCCGGGCACGCCCGGGGGCACCAGGCGCATCCGGTCGTCGAGGAGGTACGCCTCGGTGCCGGGCAGGGGCGTGCCGATGAGCACGGATTGTGTGTCGTGGTCGTCGGCGCCGACGGTGAAGTAGGTGCTGTCGATGGTGCCTTCGGTCAGTCCGTAGCAGTTGACGACGTCCGTGTCAGGGCCGCACAGCCCGCGGATGCGCGCCAGTTCGTCGGCGGGGAAGGTGTCGGAGCCGACGATGAGCAGTTTGAGGAAGGCCAGGTCCGCGCCGCTCTCGGCGACGTGCGCGGCAAGGGTGCGCAGCACCGTGGGCACGAAGTCGGCGACGTCGATGTCCTCGTCGCGCATCAGCCTCAGCAGCCGGGCCGGAAGGAGCAGCGTCTCGCGGGGGCAGACGACGAGAGTCGCGCCGGAGCCGATGCTGCGGACGAGTTCGCCGAGGTAGCCGTCGAAGCTGAAGTTGGCCATCTGCAGATGGCCGCTGATCCGTCCGCGCAGCGCGAAGGCATGCTCCCATGCGAGCTGGATGCGCCGCAGCGATCCGTGCGTGGCCATGACGCCCTTCGGACGCCCCGTCGAGCCCGACGTATACATGACATAGCAGAGGCTGTCGGCGCCGAGCAGGCGTTCGGGCCGGGTGCCGGGGAAGCGGGCGGGGTCCGCGCCGTCCGGGCCCGCGACCAGGAGGCGTACGGAGTCGTCGGCCAGGTCGGGGACGAGCGACTCCTGGGTGACCACTATGTCCACCCCGGCGTCGGCGACGATCATCGCGCGGCGGGACGCCGGGCTGTCGAGGTCGAGCGGCACATGGGCGGCGCCCGCCTTCCACACGGCGAGGACCGCGACGACGCTCTCCGCGGAGCGCTCCATGTAGATGCCGACCCGGGATCCGGGCGTGACGTTCTCGCCGCGCAGCCGGTGGGCGAGACGGTTGGCGGCGCGGTCCAACTCGCCGTAGCTGAGCCGGGTTTCGCCGTGCACGAGGGCGGGGGCGTCGGGCTGGAGCTGCGCCCACTGCTCGAACACGTCGAGCACGCTGTCATCGGCCTCGGCGGGCTCGACGGGGGCGCCCGTCGCGGCGCGCAGCAGCGGCGTACGGGCCTCGGGGCCGGGGGCGCCGGTCAGGGCGACGGGCCGCTCCGGGTCCCGGACCATGTCGCCGAGCACGGATTGCCACAGGCGCAGCAGCGCGTCGATGGTCTCGGGCCGGTAGAGCCCGCTGTCGTACTGGGCGAGTGCGTCGGTGTGCCCCTCCTCGGCGAACACGTCGACGGTCAGGTCGAACTTGGCGAAGCCGATGTCCACTTCCTCGGCACTTGCGGTCAGCGTGCCGGGTCCGGTGCGGGTGGACGGCGTACCGATGTACTGGAAGGTGACGCCGAAGAACTGGCCGTCGCCCTCGGCGCGTTCGGTGTCTATGGCGGCGACGATGTCCTGGAAGGCGACCGTCTGATGGTCGTACGCGCCCAGGCAGGTCTGCCGCACCCGGGCCAGGGCCTGCCGGACGGTCGGGTCGCCGGAGAGGTCCGTGCGCAGGGCGAGCATGTTGAGGAAGGGGCCGATCAGCAGGTCGGCGTCGATGTCCTCCCGCAGGGAACTGGGCGTGCCGACCACGATGTCGTCCTGGTCCTGGTGGCGCGAGAGCGCGATCACGAAGCCGGTGAGCAGCACCATGAACGGGGTGGCACGCTCGGCTCGGGCCAACTCCCGTACGTGCTCCATCAGTTCGGGGTCGAGCGTGCGGAGCGCGACGGCGGCGGGCGGCGTGGCCCGCTCGGGAGGTGTGCGGTCGGGAGGCAGCCGCCGCAGTTCCGGGAGCCCGGACAACTGCTTGCGCCAGTAGGCGAGTTCGGCCTCATGGGCAGGGTCGCCCGCGCCCGGGTGGTGGCTCCGGGCGACGAAATCGGCGTACTGGGCGGGCAGCGGGGGCAGCTCGGCGGGGCGGGACTCGGCCTGGGCCGCGACGAGTTCGAGGAACTCGTCGATGAAGACCTGCCGGGACCAGCCGTCGCAGATGATGTGGTGCCAGTTGAGGAGCAGGGTGTGGTCGTCGGCGGCGGAGCGCAGCAGCGCCGTGCGGATCAGCGGGCCGGTCTCCAGGTCGAAGGGGCGCCGGGCATGCTCTTCGGCGATGCGCCGCGTCTGGGCGGCACGGAGCGCGGGGTCCAGCCCTGTGAGGTCGATCAGCTGTGTGCTCAGCGGCAGTTCCGGCTCGACGTGTACGCGCGGTACGCCGCCGTCGGCGGGGAAGCGGGCGCGCAGGACGTCGTGCCTGCGGACGATCTCGCCCACCGCTCGGGCGGCCGCGCCAGGGTCGAGCGGTCCGGTGAGACGGATCGCCGAGCACGCGTTGTACAGCGCGGTGCGAGGGTGCATCCGGTCCAGGAACCAGAAGCGTTCCTGGGCGGGTGACAGCGCGTCCGCTCCCTGGGAGGCTTGAGGGGTCGAGGGCCGGATACCAGGTGTGCCGAAGCTCATGCGACCCCTCCTGCCGGGCGGTCGGCGGCGTAGGGCCGGGCGATGCCGGTGAGCAGCCCGGTCACGGCGATGCCCATGACGACGACGCCGATGACGACACAGACCGTCGTGACGCCGGCCCCGGCGGCGGCCGCGGTCGTGACGGCCGCGCCGATCGGCCCCAGCGCCGTATGGATGGTCCAGAACGAGGACGTGACCCGGCCGAGGAGATGACTTGGGGTCACTTCCTGACGCAGGGACATCGACGAGATGCCCGCGATGCCCGTGCACATCAGGGTGACCGTCATCAGTACAGCGATCACCGGGACGCTCCCGGACAGGCCGATCCCGGCGACGGCGACACCCGCGAGCGAGAACGCACTGATCCAACTCACCCCGAAGCCAAGCCGTTTGCGCACCCGGGCGACCGCCGCCGAGGCGATGAACGAGCCGACGGTCCCGGCCGTCAGCACATAGCCGACGGTGGTGTCCGGGTGGTGCAGCTCATCCTTGACCAGGTAGATGACGAGGTCGGTCAGGCCATAGATGAGGAAGGTGATCAGTGAGAGCAGAACTGTCAGCGGCCGCAGTACGGGGTGCGCCCACAGGAACCTCACCCCGGCCAGGAACTCGTTGCGGATGCTGCCGCGTTCGGCAGTGTCAGCAGTGTCGGCCCGCCGTGGCTTGCCGTCGAACTTGACGAGCAGCACGCCGAGCGCGGAGACCGCGAAGGTCGCCGCGTCGATGCCGATCGCGGCGGCAGGGCCCGCGGACGAGGCCACGAAGCCCGCGAGCGCGGGCCCCGCGACGCTGGCCACGGCGTACGTCGCGTACATATGGCCGTTGGCCTTGGTGATCTGGTCCGGCTGGACGATGGCCGGCACCACGGTCACATAGGTGACCTGGAAGAGCATCGAGAAGCAGCCCGCGATGGGGACGACGGTGTAGATCAGCCAGAGCGGCGACGCGGAGATCCACGCCAGCGGGATCAGCAGATAGAGCAGACAGCGCGCCCCGTCGGCGAGCATCAGCAGCCGTCTGCGGTCGAAGCGGTCGACGACGACACCGGCGAACAGGCCGGTCAGGATCGACGCGACACCGGTGAGCCCGGTGACGAGGCCCATTTGAAGGACCGATCCCGTGGTGTGGAGTACCAGCAACGGCAAGGCGACATACGAGAAGGAGTCACCGAGCGCGGAAAGAGTCTGAACGCCTAAGAAAATTCGATATGCGGGGTTGCTCCATAAAGAGGGCGAACCGCCCTCCGCACCCGTCGGCCGCGCCTGATCCTGCTCCTCGGACAGTTCATCTGACAGTTCATCTGACGGCACGGGTTCCCCCATCCGGATCTGCCGGCGGGCAGTAAATCACAGGCCCACGAGAGCGTCAAGGTCGGCCAGGGCGTGGTGACTTGATGCACTTCTTGACGGTACTCCGTCATGCATGATAGGAATTCGATTTCGCTAGGACCGTCTGTGCGCAGCCCCATCCCCCTCTTCCCTGGAGAGAAATTGCGGGTCGCTTTTGTGCATACGCCCATGTCTACCGTTCCTATTGCTCAGCGCAAAGATTTCTGGCGGAACTTCGACATTCAATACCACGCGGCACATCCGGGTCTCGACCATATGCGCAAGAATATGTGGGAGCTTCCGCACTGGATGCACTGGCTGGCCGGAGTGCTCGTAGCGTACGGCTACGACGACATCGACGTGGTCGATCTCTACACCGATCCGGACACCTTCACACGGCCGGGCCATATGGCCGTGGACGTCGTGGAGGCGGCCGTGCGCGACCATCCGGCGGACGTCTACCTGTTCTCGCCGATGACGGTGAACCTCTGCTTCGCGTACGAGATCTCGGACGCCGTCAAGCGGATCCGGCCCGCGTCCTTCGTCGTGTACGGCGGGGTCGTCGCCACGCCGCTGAGCCACGAGGTGGCCGGCCACCCCAGCGTCGACTACGTCGTGGCCGACCGGGGCGAGCAGGCCCTTCCCGCGCTCCTCGACGCGCTGTCCCGCGGAGGCGACGTGGAGGGCGTGGGCAACCTCGTGTACCGGCGCTCCGACGGCACGACGGCCCGGACGGCGCCCCGCTATACGCAGCTGCACCCGGCCGACATCCCCTTTCCGAAGGTGGACCTTTTCCCTGCGAGTACCGGGGAAGACATCCGCTATTTACGCCAGGTCTATGCGCTCGGCTGCCCCTACCAGTGCACCTTCTGCACGATCCAGACCATCGGCAGGCGCCCCGACTATTTCCCGCTGGACCGCGTGATCAAGGAGATCCGCGCCTACCGGGCCCGCTACGGCGAGCGCCACAACATCTACTGGGGCGACGAGACCTTCACCCTGCATCCGGAACGTACCCTCGAACTCCTCGAGTTACTGGAGAAGGAAGGTGACATCAATTACGACTGCCAGACCCGACTGAATTGCCTGACGGACGACCGTATCCTGCGCAAGCTGAAGAGCAGCGGCTGCCAATGGGTGGAGATAGGCCTGGAGACCGCCTCCCAGGAAAGCCATGAAACGCATAAGCATCACATGAAGCTGAGCGCGACAAGGGAAACCCTCAAGAAGGTCAGGGACGCCGGGCTCGCCGCCTGTTCCTTCACCGTGAACGGCTTTCCCGACCAGACACCGGACGACATGCGCCGCAGCATCGACTGGGTCTGCCAACTCCTTGATGAGGACCTGCTGCAGGCGACGTACCTCTTCGGCCTCGTGCCGTATCCGGGAAGCGCCATGTTCGACACCCCGGAGCGCTTCGGCATGAAGCTGCTCCACCGGGACTTCCGCCTCTACCACGAGGACCTGCCCCCCGTCTTCGCGACCGACAAGGCCACCCCTGACCAGGTGTACGACGTGTTCCTGGAGGGTCAGGTGAAGTTCGCGCAGGCCATGGACAAGACCCCGTACTTCGGTTCCGCGCCGGTCCCCGGCACCGCCGACGAGTACGGCACCTTCTGGGCCGATGCCCACGTATAGCCTTCCGCGGCCACGGACAGACGGGAGCACCATGACTTCTTCTCGATGGCAGGTACTGCGGGACGGCGACGCGGGCCTGATCCTCACCGTGGCCTTCGACGCCGGACGCGGCGATGCCCGGTTCGCCGACCTGGCGTCCTTCCTTCAGGGACGGCACGTCCTGGAGGGCGTGCCGCTGCGCAGCACGGTCGCCGAGCTGGTCAAGGAGGGGCCCGACGCGTACGTGGAGCCGTGGCTCGAGGCCGTCAAGGAGCTCGGGCAGCCGGTGCGGGCCGTGTTCGGTCACTGCGCGGGAAGCGGCCTCGCGCGCGAATTGTTTGGCCGATTAAGGACGTTGGGGCTTGGCGAGCCCACTGACGAACCCTCTGGAGAACCCTCCCTCATCGCCTTCGACCCGATCCTGGTCGACAGTCACATCCTGGCCGACGACTACCGCGCCGCTGTGCGCACGCTCGCCGCCCAGCTCTCCCCGCAGGACCTGGAGAGCGCCCTGGTGGCCGCCGGGCCGTGCGATGACGGACCCACGCTGACCGGAGTGGACGTCCTGCCGCTCGCCGAGGCACTGGAAACGGCCTACGGAACGGCGGTGGCCGCCGCCTGCGAGCGCCTCAGCGTCGCCCCGGCGGTCCAACAGCAGCTCTCCGACCGCTTCTCCCACTACCTCGCCTACCTCGCCGCCGCGGCCTGGGCACAAGCGACTCCCCCGGCACGGGACACACCACCCGCGACGACGGTCCTGTCCACCACGGGCGGCGTCGGCACCGACGACGCCGACCCCCGCGGCACCGTCACCCGGTTCACCGTGGACCGCACCCGCCTCCTCGCGGACCCCGACGTGGCGGCGTACGTCTCCCGTGCGACGGGCGGGTGACGCTCATGGACCCCAGACCGCTCGCTGTACCGGAGGCCCTGGCGCGCAGCGTGCGCCGGGCGCGCGCCGAGCGAATAGACCGTGAGCTGTACGAGGAGGAGAAGCGCTGGCGCTGGCACCCCGGCGACGGCGGGGACCCGCGCACCGTCTCGCAGGAGGCACTACTGCGCGAGACCTCGCCCGATCACGGGACCAAGTACTTCCCGGTGCTCTTCGTCAGCGCCCCACACATCGAGGAGGGCGCGACCGGCGCGTTCCCCGGCATGCCCACGCCGCTGCTCTACGCGACCTGTGTCCTGGACCGGATGCTGCGCATCGACGAGTTCCCGGGCATCCGCGTCCCCGACGTGGTGGCCGTCCTCAACCCCCCTGCCTACTCGTCCGCCTTCGAGAAGGAGCTCGTCGGCTGTCTGCGCGAGCACCGCCCGGTCGTGGTCGGCATCAGCAACCTCTCCGAGGGCCACCACTTCGCCCTGCGCATCGCCGCCACCGTCAAGAAGGAGTGCCCGCAGGCCATCGTCCTGCTCGGCGGCCAGCACGAGGACGCCGTGAACCCGGACGCCTACCGGGCGGCCTCGCGGCGCGTGTCCGGGATGAGCGGCCGCAGGCAGGAGAGCCACGACGACTTCCGCATCGGCGCGGAGGAACTCGGCCGGCTCACCACGCTGCAGACCTTCGCCCGCCCCGAGGAACGGGAGCTCGCGGACATCGTGTTCGCGGGCGACTCCGCGTTCGCACTGCCCGAGGTGCTCAAGCTGGTGGCGGAGTGCCTGCCCGCCGACGCCGAGACCATCAAGAAGCGCATGCTCGCCGAGCCGGACCGGTTCACCGAACTGCCGGGCGTGGGCAGCCTGTTCACCTACGACTGGAACGCGCGGCGCATCGAGTCGCTGCCGCTCAGCGGCGTCCCGATCGACGGCGACCGGCTCCCGTACATCGACGTGACCCGGATGACGCACGAGAACCGCTTCCCGGTCTTCGGGCATCGCCGCACCGCGCAGATCATGGCCTGCCTGGGCTGCAAGTACGCGTGCTCCTTCTGTCACGAGTCCGCGGACGCGTTCCTCTACGAACAGCCCAAGATCCGCCAGCGCTCCCCGCAGCACGTCATCGGAGAGATCCGGCTGCGCATCGAGCAGGGCTTCGAGGCGGTGTTCTTCGACGACAGCACCTTCACCCAGAACCCCCGCTGGCTGAAGGAGTTCCTGACCCTCCTCGAAGAACTCGCCGCCGACCACGGCACCTTCGAATGGGGCTGCCAGACCACCGTCAACGACGTGGACCCGGATCTCCTGCGGCGCATGGCGGCGGCCGGCTGCAGCTATATCTACTTCGGTGTCGAATCGGCCGAACCCGACGCCGTACGCGTCCAGAAGGTCCGCCAACTGCTCCTGGTCTCCGAGGGCGACTGGACCGAGCGCTTCCGGGAGGTGGCCCACTGGTGCCGCGAGGCCGGGATCCGGGTCGGCACGTCCCTGCAGTTCGGTCTCGGCGAGACGCCCGAGCAGCGCCTTGACACGCTCGACCTCATCGCCGAACTGCACCGGGCGGGCTGCATCCCCGACGGGTGCGTCGCCCTCAACGTCAACAGCCCCTACCCCGGCACCCGCCAGTGGCTCCAGATGCTGCAGTCGGGCGCCACACTGCCCGACTACCGCGAGAAGCTGGTGCGCCACCCGGCCTTCGAGACCGCGCACCAGTTCTCCTCGATCACCGGTCAGGACGTCGAGGCCCTGTATCTGCTGGCCGCGGACCGCCTCGGCCGGGCACTGCACCAGGAGGAACCGGCGTGACCCCACCACCGCGCCGGGGCCCTGCCGGGCTGCGGCAGGCCGTTCCCGCCCAAGTCAGCCTCACCTGCGACTCGCTCGTCAGCCACGCACCGCTCGCGGCCGACGGCGAACCACCCCTGGTCGTCCGCCCTGCCGCCGCCGGTGTCGACGTCGCGGCCTGGGCCGCCCACGCGAAGGCCTGGCTCGACGAGACCCTCGACGAGCACGGCGCCGTACTGCTCCGCGGGTTCTCGGTCACCACGACACACGCTCTGGAGCCGCTGGCCGAAGCGCTCGTCGACGAGGTCTACCGCGACAACGGCGAGCATCCCCGGGCCTCGCTGAGCGGCAGCATCTCCTCTCCGGTGTTCTTCCCGCCGGAGGAGAAGCTGCTGTGGCACACCGAGAACTCCTTCAACGACTCGGGACCCGCGCGGATCATGTTCTGCTGCGCACGGCCCGCGGCCTCCGGCGGTGAGACCCCGATCGTCGACAGCCGGCAGGTCTTCCGGCGGCTCGATGCGGACCTGCGGGCCGAGTTCCTCGCCAAGGGCGTGATGTACGTCAGGAATTACGGGACGGGGCTCGGCCTCGACTGGCGTGAGGTCCTGCGCACCGACGACCGGCACGAGGCCGAGGCGCGCTGCGCCGAGCAGGGCCTGCGCACCACCTGGGACGGTGACCGTCTGCGCACCGAGGCGGTAAGGCCGGCCGCCGTCCGGCACCCGCGCACCGGCGTCTGGTCATGGATCAACCAGGCCCAGCACTGGCACCCGGCCTGCCTCGACCCCACGACCCGGGCGGCCCTTGAGGCCACCCACACCCCGGACACGCTGCCGCGGTCGTGCCACTTCGGCGACGGATCCCCGATCCCCGACGAGGCGATGGCCGAGATCTGCCGGGTGTACGCCGAACTCGAAGTCTGCTTCCCCTGGGAGAAGGGCGACGTCTTGGTCCTTGACAACATCCTCATCGCACACGCCCGCAACCCCTTCAGCGGTCCGCGTGAACTCCTGGTGGCCATGGGCGACTTGGTGCAGTTCGCATGACGGGGCAGAACACCGCCACGGACGGGAACCGCGGCGGGACGACGGCCAACCGGGTCGAGGGATTTCGGCTCTCGTTCCAGCAGCAGCGCATCTGGCAGACGTACGCGTCCTCCGCTTACCCCGGTTGGGCACAGGCGCTAGTCCACATCGACGGAGCCGTCGACCCGGACCGCCTTGCCGCCGCCCTGCGCACGGTCGCCGACCGCCACGGCGCGCTGCGGGCGCGCTACCGCCGGGTGCCGGGGGCGAGCACGGCGCTCGCGGACATCGCCCCGCAGAGCACGGGCAACGTCGAGTGGACGGTGAAGGACCTGCGGGCGCTGACCGAGGCGGACATACCCGGCCATGTGGACGCGGCAGTGCGGTACGAGCGTCTGTGCCCGGCGGGCATCGACGATGCGGCCCCGCTGCGCGCACGCCTGCTCAGGTTCTCCGGTCAGCGCCACGCACTGCTGATCACGGCTTCCGGTCTGTCCGCCGACAGCCTGGCCCTGCGCGGCCTGACGGCCGAACTCGCCCTCGCCTACGACGGGCGTTCACCGGGCGGCGCCGAGCCTGTGCAGTACGTCCAGTACGCGCAATGGCAGCTCCAGCAGGGGGCCGACGAGTCGGTGACCGGGGACGGCGCCGATCCGGTGGCGGCCAGGAACACCGGTGCCGCTTGGGGCCTGCCCCTGCGTCGGCCCCTCCCGCCCGCGGCCGGAGCTCCCACCGATCCCGCCGTCGTACGCCTCGATCGCACCGTGCCGTCCTCGCTCGCGCGGGCCGTGCGGGCCTGCGCCCAGCACCACGGCGTCACGACCGAAGTCGTCCTGCTCACCTGCCTGATGGCGCTTCTGCGCCGGATCACCGACCGCTCCGACCTCACCATCGCGACGGCCCTCACAGGACGCCCGTACGACGAACTGAGCGACTGCGCAGGCCACTTCACTCACTGGTCGCCGATCCACACCGGACCGGACTCGGCCACGACCTTCTCCGGCCTCCTGAACGAGATCGAGCACGAGCGGTCGAACGCCGAGCGTGCCACCGAGCTCGTGCCGGCTTCGTACGCCACCCGCCCGACCGGCTGGGCGGCCGTGTACGAGGCGAAGGAGGAGGCACCCGTCGAGCAGCACGCCGACGGCGTCACCTTCACCTTGGCCTGGGACGACGTCGAGGCCGAGCCGTGTGCCCTGAAGCTGGAGAGCGTCGCGGGCGACAACTCCCTCAGCCTGGTGTGGCGTTACCGCGAGGGCGAGTTCCCCGCCGACTATGTACGGAGCCTCGCCGGGCAGTATCTGACACTGCTGGAGGGCGTGATCGCCGACCCGTCGGCCCCGCTCGACACCATCGGCGTGCTGGACTCGTACAGCCGCGACGTCGTGCGGGCCGCCGCTGACCACGCCCGCGCCGCCACCCGGCAGACACCCCTGTGTCTGCACCAGATCATCGAAGACCGGGCCGGGCGGTCACCGGATGCCGTCGCGGTCACGGACCCGGAGACCCGCCTGACCTACCGGCAGCTGAACGAACAGGCCGACCAAGTCGCTCTGGCGCTGGGCCAGTACGGCATCGGCCCGGATCAACCCGTCGCGATAGCCATCGGGCACACCCGTCACCTCCTGGTGGCGATGCTGGGCGTACTCAAGGCGGGCGGCGCGTATCTGCCGCTCGATCCCGAGCTGCCGCGGGCCAGGACCGCGGACATGCTGACGCGCTCGGACTGCTCCCTGATCCTCACGGGCCCGGACACCCCCCAGGACCGCTTCGGCCCGGCCCGCTGCCTGAACGTCGACGGACTGCGGGCGACGGAAGACCCGGTCGCCCCACGCCCCGAGGTGACACCGGACAACCTCGCGTACGTCCTCTTCACCAGCGGCTCCACCGGCGTCCCCAAGGGCGTGATGCTGCCGCACCGCGCCCTGGCCAACTACGTTCTCTGGGCGGCCCGGACGT
This sequence comes from Streptomyces sp. NPDC050147, assembly GCF_040660195.1. Classification (NCBI taxonomy): domain Bacteria; kingdom Bacillati; phylum Actinomycetota; class Actinomycetes; order Kitasatosporales; family Streptomycetaceae; genus Streptomyces; species Streptomyces sp. NPDC050147. The sequence goes on from NZ_JBFALJ010000021.1 coordinate 60,793, forward strand.
ACGGCCACGCGGAGGGGACGGGGGCCATGGTGCACTCGTCCGTGGCCTTCGACCTGACGGTGACCAGCCTCTTCGTGCCCCTGGTCAGCGGTCGTACGGTGCATTTGGACCCGGCCTGGCGCAATGTCTTCGACCTCAGCGGCGAGTTGACTCGGCGCACCGGCCTCGACCTGCTCAAGCTGACGCCCTCGCATCTGAGCGTGATCAACCACGCGCTCGATCCCGGCGACACGTCCCAGGTCACGCACTCGCTGGTGCTGGGCGGCGAGAACCTGTCCTGGGAGCACATCGCGCCGTGGCGCAGGGCCGCGACGCCCCCACGGATCTTCAACGAGTACGGCCCCACGGAGACCGCGGTGGGCTGCACCGTCCACGAGATCACGGCCGCTGAACCCGAGATCGGCGACGTGCCGATCGGCCGCCCGGTGGACGGCAGCGAGGTCTACGTACTCGACGGCCGCCTGGCACCGGTGCCGGTCGGGGCGCTCGGCGAGATCTGCGTGGGCGGCATCGGCCTGGCACGCGGCTATGCCGCCGATCCGGCAGGCTCGGCGGAACGCTTCGTACCGCATCCCTTCTCCGAGACACCCGGACAGCGTCTCTATCGCACCGGCGACATCGGCTACTACTCCCCCGACGGAACGCTGCACTGCCTCGGACGCCGGGACGAACAGATCAAGGTGCGCGGCATCCGCATGGAGCCCGCCGAGACGGAGCGGGCGCTGCTCGGCCACCCGTCCGTCCGCGAGGCGGCCGTGGTGCTCAGGCAGGACGGTGCGGACGGTGGGCTGCTCACCGCGTTCCTCTCGGCCTCGGCCGAAGGCAGGGTCGCGCCGTCGGAACTGCGCGGCCATCTCCTCGAGCGCCTGCCGGCCGCCATGGTCCCCGACTCGTACGTCTGGCTCGACGGGTTGCCCCTCACGGCCAACGGCAAGATCGACCGCGACGCGCTGGTCGCCGTCGACGGGCAGGGGGGCCGGGAAGGGCAGAGGAGTCCGGAGGCGAAGGGGGGCCCGGAAGCACAAGGGGGTCCGGAAGCAACGGAGCCTCCCGAGCAAAGCAACGCCCTGGAAGCACAGGTCGCGGCCGTCTTCGCGGAGCTGCTCAAGCTCCCCTCCGTCGGTGCGGACGACGTCTTCTTCGACCACGGCGGCCACTCGATCCTGGCCGTGCGGCTGATCGCGAGGATCAACGCCGCGTTCTCCGCCGAGCTGCCGGTGTCGGTGCTGTTCGAGGAGACAGCGGATGTCGACGGAGCGCAGGTCGACCCGGCCACCCCGAGGGCACTGGCGGCCTTGCTCCGAGGCAGCGAAGAAGCAGGGAGCAGGGACGGAGCCGCCACTGCCGAACGGCCACGCCCGCTCGTCACGCTCCAGAGCCGGGGCGAGGGAACCCCGCTGTTCTGCATCCATCCCGGCGGCGGCGATGCCATCACCTTCCGGAACCTCGCCGGTGGGGAGGTGCTGCGGCGTCCGCTGTACGCCGTGCACGACGGCACGCTGCCATCAGACGCCGGTCAAGGGCCCTCGGAGCCCGACATCGAGGCCCTGGCAGAGCACCACCTCGCACTGATCCGAGAGGTCAGGCCGCACGGCCCGTATCTCCTGATGGGCTGGTCGATGGGCGGCCTCGTCGCCCTGGAGATGGCCCAGCGACTGACCCGGCTCGGGGAGCAGGTCGACATGCTGGTCCTGCTCGACAGCTACCTCGCCGAGCAGCTGCCCGCCGACACCGGATCGGCCCCGGGCGACGCGCACGCCCGTGCGGCCCTGCGCTACCGGCCGGTGCCGTACGCCGGTCGGACGGCGCTGTTCCAGGCGCAGGAGAGCGACCCGCTGATGCGGGCGGCGGCCGGTGCGGCCTGGGCGGAACTGTGCCCGGCGCTCTCCCCGCCGCGGGTGTTGGCCGGCGACCACTACTCCATGCTGGACGAGCCGTTGGTGTCCGGCCTTGCGGCGGAAGTGGAGAAGACACTTCAGGAGGCGGACGTTCCCGATGTCTGACGTGCTGCAGTACTTCGACGACACGCGACGCGCGTTACCCGAACTGCCCGCGGTGGAATACCGGGGGCGCCGCCTCTCGTACGAGGAACTGGGCCGTGCGGCGGACGAGTTAGCCGCACGTCTGCACGACCTCTCCGTCACCGGCACGGTCGTCGGCATCCGCACCGACCGTTCGTTCCGGCTCCCGATCGCGATCCTGGGCGCGCTGCGGGCCGGCGCCGCGTACATGCCGCTGGATCACGCCTACCCCCAAGCGCGCCTTGACTTCATGATGCGGGACAGCGGCATGCGCGTACTCCTCACGCACCGCACCCCGACGGGAGTGCCGCCGGTGCCGCCGGGGACAAAGGTCGTACTGCTGGACGAGGACCAGCCGACGACACAGGACCGCAGTCGCCCTGCCCACGCAGCCACAGCCGACGATCTCGCGTACGTCATCTACACCTCAGGATCCACGGGCACGCCCAAAGGTGTCGCCATGCCGCACGGCCCGCTGCGCAACCTGATCTCCTGGCAGCGTGAGACCTTCAAGGCCGGGGTCGGTTCCCGGACCCTCCAGTTCGCGGCGGCGAGCTTCGACGTCCACTTCGAGGAGATGTTCAGCACCTGGGGCACGGGCGGCTGCCTCGTGCTGATCGACGAGGAGATACGCCGGGACTCCCACCGGCTGCTGCGCTTCCTCGACGAGCAGCGTCTCGACCGGGTGTTCATGCCGTTCGTGGCCCTGCAGTCGCTCGCCCACACGGCTCAGGACGTGGGCCGCCACCCGCGCTCGCTGCGAGAGGTCGTCTGCGGGGGCGAGCAGCTCTACATCACTCCGGCCGTACGACGGTTCTTCGACGCCCTTCCGGGTGTCGCGCTGCACAACCAGTACGGACCGTCGGAGACACACAACGTGACGGCGCTGCGGCTGTCCGGCGAGCCGTCCTCCTGGCCGGAGCGCGCCCCCATCGGCCGGTCCATCGACGCCGCGCGGGTACGGGTTCTGGACGCGGACGGGAACCCGGCTCCGGTCGGCGTCACCGGCGAGATCGTCATCGGCGGGCCGGTGCTCGCCCGTGGCTACCTCGACCGGCCCGGTCTGACGGCCGAGCGCTTCACTCCCGACCCGCTGGGCCCGCCGGGATCGCGTGTGTACCGGACCGGGGACTCGGGCCGGGTCGATGACCAGGGGCGGATCCACTTCCTGGGCCGCGACGACGGGCAGGTGAAGATCCGCGGCTTCCGCGTGGAACTCGGTGAGATCGAGTCGGCGGTCAGGACGCTGCCGGAGGCGGCCGACGCCGCGGTCGTGGTGAACGAGAGCCGCACGGCGGGCAAGCGCCTTGTCGCCTACGTCGTGGGGCCATCGCCACTGCCCGACGACCTCCGGGACCGGCTCGGCCGGACCCTGCCCGAGTACATGCTGCCGGTGGCGTTCGTCCCGGTGGAGCGGCTGCCTCTCACGCCGAGCGGCAAGCTCGACCGTCAGGCCCTCGCCACGCGCGAGCTGACGGTCACGGGCAGCGGCGTCGGCCCGGACGGGGAAGCGATCGACGGCCCTGCCGACGACGGCGTACAGCATGAGCTGACCCTCCTGTGGGAGCACGTCCTGGACGCAACGGACATCGCGTTCAACGACAACTTCTTCCAGCTGGGCGGCACTTCGCTGCTGGCGGCGGTGCTGATATCCCGGATCAACGAGCGCTTCGGCGCGTACGCGGACCTGGAGACGTTCATCGCGCGGCCGACGATCTCGGAGATGGCCGAGTGGATCGGCGAGCGGTCGCAGGAGCGGTCGCAGGCTCAGGAGCGGTCGGACGCACCCCGACCGCTGTCCCGACAACCGGTGAGGCTGGATTCGTGATCGAAACTGACGACGGACATCTGGCGGAGCTGGTCGCGGAGTACGAGGAGAACGGCTGGTGCCGCTCCCCGTTCCGGTTCACCGGTCCCGCGGTGAACGTGCTCCGCGACAGCCTGGACGCCGTCTGCCGCCGAGGCGGTCCTGAGGTGGTCCACGAGAAGGGCAGTAAGGCCGTCCGCGCGGTGCACGGTTGCCATGAATTCGAAGAGGCGTACGCGATGCTCGTACGCCACCCCTATCTCCTCGCCCTTGCCGAGGCGCTGACGGGGACGCCGGTGTACGTCTACCAGTTCAAGGTGAACCTGAAGCAGGCGCGGGAGGGCCAGGCCTGGCCGTGGCACCAGGACTTCGCCTTCTGGAACGCGGAGGACGGCCTGCCCAGCCCTGCAGCGGTCACGCTGGCCGTACCGCTGGACGACGTCCATGAGAACAACGGCCCGCTCAACCTCATCCCGGGCTCCCACCGCCTGGGCTATCTCGGCCCCGGCAAGGTCACGCCGGGCGACAGGAGCGACTGGCGCAGGAACTTCGACGCGGACCCTGAGCACACCATGGAAGCCGACCGGGCCCGGGAACTGATCGACTCCTTCGGCAGCACACGGGTGACCGGCAGGGCGGGCACGATCCAGGCCTTCCACCCGAACCTCGTGCATTCCTCGTCGGACAACGCGTCCCCCGACCGACGGGCGCTGCTGATGGTCTCGTACAACTCCGTCGACAACGCCCCACCCCATCCGACCCGCCCCGAGTTCTTGGTGGGCCGCAACACGGACCAGCTGAAACCGAGGTGGGACGAGCGCTTCCCGCTGGAGGCGGTCTGAGGCGCGGCGCGCACAACTGATGAACGAAACCGGGGAGGAGGGACGGGCCGCCCGTCCCTCCTCCCACACCACCGGACATGCGGGCCACGCGTCCGGCGGTTCATCCAGCTGATCTCAACCGTTGCCAGGTCGGCTTGAGCGTGCGCAGCCCAATGCCGTCTTGCAACATCATCTGCTTGAGGCGGCTCCGAACCTCATTCTGAATCATCAGTTACAGGTACAGGTTCCCGGAGACACACGGATCGGGCCTCAAGGGCACGCGCTCGCAGACGAGCATGTACTTGTACCGCTTGTACTGGTAGCCATTGCCACAGCCGCCCCCAGCACCATTCTGATCCTCGTACTCCGCGGTTTCGATGTCTCCGTATGAGTTACCAAAACCCATGTATACGCCATGACTGTCGGCTTCCATGTCGCAGACCTCGAACCAGCCCGTGTCATAGCAGTACGAGGCGTAGTCACTGCCCTGTTTCACTGTGAGGCAGCCAGCCGACGTCGCGTCGTCAGCAGCAGCGTTCCCGACGCCCCACGGGACGGTCAGGGCGAGAGCGACGCACACTGTGAGAGCCCTGGCCCGTGCCTTGTTCCGGATGCCCATCTCACGTCTCCAAGTGGTCGAAGTGACGGATGCCGGAACCGTAGAACCGGGGGGATGCCTATGGCGCGGAATTGCACCACGGTGCAATAGGCGCGCCGCCGTGCGGTATGGCGCGTTGCCCGGTGGTGGGAGAGATGACGGGGTCATACGCTCTGAAGGGGGATGCGACCGTGGGCATGGCACTTGGGGGAACGAATGCTCCACATTGATCTGAACACGGCTGACTTGGACCGCCTGCGGGTTGCGGTGGAGCCAGATCCTTTGTGGGAAATCGTGCTCAGCCTGCACCTGCTCCAAAATCCAGGCGGCGCTGACGTTCGATCCATGGCGGCGCCGGACCCATGCTGAACTGCGCCGTAGAGGAATGACAGCCGTGACCGGGATCTTGATGAAGCTCGCTCCGTGGGCCTCGTACTTCCCTGACTTCCTGACGCCGGGCCAGGGAAACCGTGACCTCGAGACCGGACTCGACCGGCTCCTCAGCACACCGCGAAGCCAGCTGCGCCGGGAGCTGTCACTGCTCTTCTCCAGTCAACCCGTGCCAGCCTGGGCCCACAGCCTTGCGAGGGGCGAGGTGGCAGCCCTCACCGCGCTCACCGGGGCGCTTCGCTCCTACTGGGAGGTGGCCATATGCCCCTACCTACCGAGCTTGCGCTCATCCGTGCGCTCCGAGGGAGCTGCCCGCGCCCATGCATTGGAGGCCAACGGGCCGATCGCGCTCTTGCGTGACTACGGTGCCCGCACCTCCCCGAGCGGTGACAGCCTGGTCTTCCCTTACCCCGTAGAACACGAAGTCCAGCTCGAGGACCGCCCTCTGACGGTCCTTCCCTCGTTCTTCTGTGTGCTGACTCCGGTAACCCTCGCCGACGTCGATTCTCCACCGGTGCTGGTACAGCCGCTCGACCTCGCTCCTGGCTGGATGCCCGATGGTGCGGAGGAGGTTGTCCGACCGCGGAGAGAGACGCAGTCCGTGGCCCGGCTCATCGGCGCGACCCGGGCGCTGGTGCTCGGCTTGCTGGAGTGCCCCACGACCACCACGCAACTCGCTGTGCGATTGCGATTGTCTCTGTCCACAGCAAGCCGCCACGCGAGCGTGCTGCGTGAAGCGGGTTTGGTGGCCTCCTGGCGCGACGGTGCACAGGTGCTGCACGTACGAACGTCGCTGGGTGACCAGTTGCACGACGGAACAGGCTGGTGCGAAACAGCCGGGCGGCGGTACGCATCATCCCGAATCACCAGTGTGGTGCGCTCCTAGCCCTGGGTGCCGGCCGAGCCGACCAGCTCACCCTGAAGCTGACGGTCAGAAACCACTCAATGAGCCCAGCAGACCGGCTCCACTGCGCCACCCCCTGCGGGGCAGCCCCCGGCCTTCAGAGAAGGTCGTCGTTGGATTCGAACTCATGCTCCTCAGGGGGAAAGTCATCGAAATAGACGGTGTTGGTTTCTCCCGTGAGAGCAAGGAAGAGGAACTCCGCGCAGGAGTGGGGGTGGTATTCCCATTCCGGCCCTCGGCCCTCGTTGAACAGAGTGGTCCACTCCTCTGGCTTCTGTCCCGGCCGGCGCAGCCAGTACAGCATGGCGCCGCTGCCCTCGATGTAGGCCCAGGGGAGCACCTCGGCCCCGTCGCCTTCCAGAAGCTGCGGCGGCTTGGGCTCGGTCTCCCACAAGTTCGCCAGGATCTCCGCACGTGACTTGGCCTCGTCAACAAGGTTGTAGTCCTTGTCGGAGCACTCGGGGTCCAGGAGCCAGATCTCCTCGTCGAAGAGCCCACCTCCATAGACCTCGACGAGGTCTTTGTAGTCCTGCGGCAGGGCGTTGCCAAGTTGCTGCTCCACGGCGGCCCAGTCCCGTGAGCGGCGAGGGCCGGGAGGGCAATGAGCGTGGTAAGGCGTTCAACGGCGGAGTGCATGGGGATCAGCGTCCTTCCTGGCGGGGCAACGGGCCGGGGTGCGGCTCAGACAGCCAGAGGAGTGGGCACAGCGTTCGCGCGTCCGTAGGCGAGCACCCGGCCCAGGACTTCGCGGAACAGGGCGATGTCCTTGGCAGGTGCCTCGATGACTGCCTCGATTTTGCTGTCGCTCAACCCCAGGCTCTCCAGCGCTTCAGGGTTGAGCGAGATTCGAAGGACGTTGCCCGTCAAAACGGCCTCGCGTACACAGCCGTACGCAGTCCCCTGCCCGGCCGTGACCAGGCAGTGGGTGTCCATCCCCAGAGCCACCTCTTGATCGTCCGGGTCTTCCTCTCCGGCCATGAACATCAAGATGAAGCCGCTTCCGTCTTCCCCCTCGGCGAGAGCGGCTTCCGTGAAGTAGCCGTCAAAATCGATCTCTGTTGTGGCTGCGCGGGCGGTGAATCGATACGTCATGACGAGGTTCTACCAGCCCACTCGACCGGGCTCGTCGCCAGAGTCAGGCACCGGCTTCCATTCCACAGGGCGGCGCCAGCGCTGCGGACCCCGCGATTCCCCCGCGAAGATCATGGACTCCTGGCTGGGGAATGGCGTAAGCGTCTACATGCGCAGAGCGGGCCGCGCAGGCAAGCGGGCAACGCCACCCGTTCAGTGCGCACGCGGGCACCGCGCGACGGCGCCGATCACTGCGTGCCGCCGGCAGCGGTCAAGGCGACGGGCGATACCGGCCGTTGCCCTCGACGCCACCCCGGCCACCGAGCTGCCAGGCCCGACCACCGCAGTTCAGGACGTTGCGCACACCACAGCGCCCCTCTGTGTCTCCGTCGTGACCGGGGTGATGGGCTTTTCGCCGTCTTGTACGTCCGCGCCGGTGCTCGCAGAGCGAGTTGGCCCGAGGTGGCCGGTCCGCAGGAAGGCGGCAGCGCCGAGGACTGGGGGTCCAGGTGCTGATCAGCCGTACAGGCGTCGTGCAGAGCCAGTGGTCGGCGTCTGGTGACCGCGGGTGGTGTAGGCGAAGTTCAACACGGTGCGACCGGTGCCGGGGCAGCAGAGAGGTGTGACGCGGTGGGCGGTGAGGTCACTGGGTAACAGGTAGGCGTCCCCTGCCTGGTGGTGGACCTGCTGTGTCCCGGATTCTTCCAGGGCGGTCAAGTCTCGGCGGCCGGGGTGGTACTCAAGCAGGCGCCGCCACCTGGCTGGGGCGGCACTTCGAGGAAAAGGACCAGGGCCAGGGCCAGGGGCCAGGGGATAGTCGTCGGTATGGGCACCGTGAGTGTCGCCGGGCTGGTGGAGGATGTTCAGCACGTGCCGCTCGACCTCGTCCTGGACGGGCAGCACGTCCGTGCCGGTGAGGGAAGTAAGCAGTTCCAGCAGCCTTGCGTCGCGGTACAGGGTGCTGATCAGTGCGGATTCCCGGGCGACGCGGTGGCCGCCCAGGGTCGTCATGTGGCGGGGGCTGTCGTCCATGCACTTCATGCGGAAGCCCCGGCGGGTCGCCGCGGTCTCCAGCAGGCCGGTCTCCTCCCGCAGCGCTTTCAGCCCGTTTCGGCTCAGCAGCCCTGGGAGCGGAAGGTACCGGGTTTCGGCGAAGCGTGCGTTCAGTGGCTGGGGGTGTAACGGCAGTGTCAGCACGAGCACAGCCATACCCCCCTTGGCTTCGTTCACTTCTATCGGCAGGCGAGCTCTGACCGCTCCCCCGCCGTGGTGAGGCCCCCGGGCCCGCCGTGAGGGTCCGGGGTCTCGTACGTCACCGTGCAGCGCGGCGGTGGGCCGCTACGGGTGGTGCGCGATGGTGCCCCGGACCTCCGCCAGGACGACGCCGGCCCCACGGCCGAACCGACGAACCCGAGCCGCCCGCCGATGGGCCGCACAGGAGCCGTCGGCCTCATCTTCTGGTGATTCGAACAGCACTGGTAGTTGCACTGGGCGGGACGCGGGTGCCCGGCAAATTCGCCGAGCACGTTCCACCGGCGCTGCGCCCGGGATCAGTGAGGTGTGTGCACGGTTTTCTGGCCGCTCGGACAGCCGGCGCCGCCGATGTAGTAGGCGTTGAGGTAGTTCGGCCCCGCGCCCGGAAAGTCCTTGGCACCAGGGCTGACGCAGAGGTGGTAGTCGTTTCCGCTTCCGCCACCCGCTACATCGACGTGTACCCGTACCGTTGTCGAGCCGCAGTGGTTGTACCCGGCGAACTGGGACTCGCGGACCTTGTACCTGTAGAAGCCGCATTGGACGGACGCACTTGTGGCTGTCGCTGTCTGTGTCGCTCCGGGTTCACGCTCGATCTCGGCGTGAGCCGCTCCGGGAACCGCCAGAAGGGCCAGTACGGCGCTTGACGCTGCCATCGAGGCGACCCGCAGGGGGCTGAAAAAGAGCTTCATGGGCACTCCTTGGGAGGCGAGAATCTCTGGTCCCTCGGAACTATGAGGAACAGCCAGACGTGCGGCAAGCTTTGAAGCTGTGACTTAAAGGTGGTGTCGGCGACGCGTGAATCGGGGCTCAGTCAAGATTTCCGAATACTGTTGGTGATCTTCATTGTCCTCGCGTTTGAGGTCGTGCAGGGTGCCACATCCCCTCCATCGGCGATACCAGACGCGACCTACGCGGCGTGCCGCCGGGGCCGTCGAGGGAGAGCACGCGCCCCTCGAGCGGATCGCAAAGGGGGCAGTTGTGCGGGGCGTTGGAGACGATCACGAGGCCGATACCGGCGGCGCGCAGCCGGTCGCTTCACACCACACTGTAGGAGCTGATCACGCGAGGGCACAGATGCTTCCTCAACAACCCACTCCCGAACAGAACCGGATCACGAAAGCACCTTGAACTACCCGGCAGCGATCATCAGCTCATCGGCCACCGGACGGCCGCTTAGTTCTCCGCGTACTCCCGGTGATCTCCCACCGATCCATCGATCAGCTCTCGCACGATGTCCATGTGCCCCGAGTGCCGGACCGTCTCCTCCAGCATGTGGATGAGCACCCACCGCATCGTCACCCGGCGCCCGTCCCACGCCACGTCGCATACACCAGCGACAGCCCGGCTGAGTTCCCGGAACCCACCGGTGCCTTCCTGCGCGCACAACTCGGCCCGGGCTACGTCAACATCGGCCTGGCCTTCAACCAGGGCACCGTCAACGCCCTGCCCGACTTCACCGCCCAGCAGGCTCAGGAGTACACCGTCGCACCGGCCCCGAAGGGACACAACGAGTACACCCTCGACAGGCTCCGCTACCGCGACTTCAGCATCGACCTGCGCACCGCACCTCCAGCAGCCCGCACCTGGCTCGCCGAAGCCCGCCCGACCCGCTCCTGGCCAGACGGAAAGGGGGCCCACTCCGGCAGAGAATGCCTCTCATGAACGGTCCTTTGCGCGAGCAAGATCAGAAACGGGCCGCCGGGCCCCCGCCGCACCGGGGTCCGTTCGCAGAACCCGTACTCACTCAAACGCGGGACGGACCCTCTTCTGAGACTCACGTTGTGTGGCCACGCCGCGCGCCGGGCAGGGTCCGGGCTGCTGGTTGTGCTCACGGATCATGGGCCACATTCGAGGGCAAACGTCGGCGGTGCGCGCGGGCTCGCCGTCGTGATCAGCTCTCGACAGGTACGGACGCCGCGTGGAGCGACACGGCGGTCAGGTAGAGACCTTCGCCGCTGAGCTTGAGCGTGGGGGGCAGGTTGCCACTGAGGGCATCAGAGACCTCGGCGGGCGGGTAGCCGAAGAGGTCGACGCCGCAAAGGACAACGGGGCAGGCAGATGGCCCGGTGAGCGTGAAGGGGTCGCGGGTGAGGCCGATGCCGGACAGACCAGGGGTGTTCTGGTGCAGGCCGCGGCGGTCCGTGGCGTCGCCGTAGGCGTCGAGCGTCAGGCCCTGATAGTGCGCGCTGAAGGCCCAGTCGGCGCCACAGACCCAACCCTCGCGAACGTCCGCAACGGTGGCGACAGCCCACTGCGCGGCGCGCTCGTCCATGCCGAAGCGCAGGGTGCCAGCACAGCCAGGAAGCCGCAGACCCACCTCGGGGAGTAACTCGAACATGCGCAGACAATCCCAGAAAGAGATGGTCCCGCGCTACAACCCGGACACGAGGGCCACCTGCTACCGGCTCCCCCAAGGTCGTTTCCAGGTCTGGCAGACCAGGCGGCTTGCGCGAGCTGGTCCGGTCAGGTCGTCGGCGGCTCGGTGCGACGAGCCGCCTTACAGGTCAGCAGCCCGCAGCCGGGAACAGCGCCAAGGGCATCGGGACGGCGGGCGCCACCGCCGGAGCGGACGCGGGCGCGGACGCGGGCTCGGGCGCGGGCGTGGGCGCGGGCGTGGGCGTGGGCATGGGCGCGGCCAGGCGGGCGGTCGCGCGGGAGATGTACATCTCCGGTCCGGGTCTGTCCCTGCGCGGACCGGCGGCGGGCCTCTCATTCCGCGAGATCCATCAGCGCCTGGTGACGCACCGTCCAGCTCGTCGATGCCCAAGAGATCGACGCTGTCGCACCGCTAGGGACCCTCCGCACCGCTGCACCCCGTGTCGTGGTTACGCTGCCCCCGTCCCGCCAACGCTGATCCGAAACGGTCCACGTGCCTTTTCCTCTCGAACTCTGGTTGCTCCCCACGGGCTTCATGCTGACCGGCGCTATCACGAGCGCAGTTGCGTGTCGTGGCCTCCTGCGGGACCGGAGACTGCGCCAAAAGGGCGCGTGGGCGCAGGGGGTGGTGACCCGCCTGCACCCCACCAAGCTTGGTTCCGATCCATCGGGCCCCTCGACCCCCATGTACTGCCCGGTCATCGCCTGGACCACGGCCGACGGCCGCCCCATGGAAACCGAAAGCCACGTAGCCCGCGCGCTCCACCGCAACGCGCCGCCCGGCACCCCGGTCACCGTCTACTACGACCCGGCCGACCCCTCCCGCTGGACGCCCTCGTCCGCGGGCACCCGCATCTACTGGCTCGTCGCCGCAGCGGGGGCCGTCTTCGCGCTGATCGGGGTAGGAATCGCATTGGTCATGGTGTTCTGGGGACCCTCCTTTGAAAAGTGTGAGTGGGGTGCGAGCGACTACAGCACCTCATGCCCCTAGAGACCCACCGGCGCGGGTTACATGAGAGAACGGAGCGACTCCGGGCCCATGGCCTGCACCACCTTGTGCCCGAGCAGCCAGTCGCCGTCCGCCTCCACCACCGGCCCGGTGTACCGGCCGGTCTCCCGCGACAGTGCGACCCACTCCCCGAAGGGCACGGTCGGGCCGACCGCGTTGTACGTTCCGGTGGTCCCCTTTTCCGCACAGTCGAGCAGCCAGGCCGCGAGGTCTCCCGCGTCGATCACCTGCGTCGGACTGTCCGGGGAGGCCGGCCCAGCAGCCCGACATCCCCTTCTGGGCGACACCCCGGTGGCGCCAGGAGCCGCTGTTCATCGCAGCTCGGGACATGTCGCGCGTCACCGTGCCCGACGTCACGCCGATCGATTCCGCCTTCACCGCCTACGTCGCCGCACAGGCCGATGCCAGCGCCGAGACCCAAGGCTGGTCACCAGCCTTGCGCGAGCGAGTGCGGAACAGCCTGTACCTACTGACCGCCGTCCACGGTCCGTACGAGACGATCAAGGCCAGCACCGTTGCCACGCTGCCGCGTCAGCAAAACCAAGGTGCCGTCATCCGGGTCACCGAAGTCCTTGCCCGCCTCGCTCTCCTCGACGACGACCGCATCGACCCTCTCGACGCGTGGATCCACCGCCGCTTGGCCGGCGTGCACCCGGAGATCCGCGAAGAAGCCCTCGTGTGGATCCGCATCGTCCGTCACGGCGGACCTCGCCGCCGTCCCCGCTCGACGACCACGGTCCGAAACCAGGCCAACTCCGCGATCCCGTTCCTTCTTGCCTGCTCGCAGCGCTACCGCACCCTCCGCCAGGTCAGCCGTGCCGACGTCACCGAGTGGCTCGCCCAATGCGCGGCGTCGCACACCGAAGCCGTCGCGCTGCGCGACATGTTCAAGACCCTCAAGAGCGAACGGCTGTTGTTCGCCAACCCCCGCACGCGGCGTGAGCCTGGGATCCCGGCCCAGCTCGGTGCCCATGCCGCTGAGCCCCGAAACGATCCAGAGTCTGACCGCAGCTGCCGAGACCAACCCCGCCCTGAAGCTGCTGATCGCCCTCGTCGGCATCCATGCGCTCTACCCGCACCAGGCCCGAGCGCTGCCCCTGACCACCATCGACTTCACCCGCGGCCTGCTCACGCTCGGCGACATCGATCACCCCCTCGACGCCTTCACCCAGCAGGCTGCCGTCGACTACATCCACCTCCGGCACCAGCGCTGGCCACATACCCGCAACCCACACCTGTTCATCAGCTCGCAGACCGCGCACACCCGCGCCCCGGTCACAACCGGCTGGATGCAGCCTCTGCTGCGCGGCCTCCCGGTCACCGCCCAGCAACTTCGCGAGGACCGAACCCTCGAAGAAGCCGCCGTCACCGGCGCTGACCCGCAGCACCTATGCGCGATGTTCAACATCACTCCGGAGACCGGACTCCGCTACACCCGCTTCTTCCACCCCGACCCCACGGACAGCGACGACGTATCCGGCTGCAACATGGAGACATCGTGACCGACCACCACGCTCACCTGCTCGCCGCCATCGTCGAGTTCGGCGGTGAGCTGGAGCTCCCAGCTACCCGTAACGGGCGCTTCAGGGGCGCGGTCATCCCAGAAGGCTGCGCGGTCAGCGCCGGCCGCCGCCGATGCGGCGGTCGTCGGCCAGTGCGGTAAGGGGGCCGAACTCGCGAGCAAGCTGGTTCCACGTCAGAATCTCGCCACAGCGGGCCGGGAAGTCCTTCGGGTTGAACTCGGGCATGGTCCAGGTGCCAGTCCCCCGGTCCCGCAGCCACAGGTCCCCGTCACCGTCGACCACAGTCGGCGGGACCGGTACGGGCTCGGCCTGATCGGTGGGCTCCCAGGTGACCCGGCCCGGGTGGGAAACGCGGCGCAGCTCGGTGGTGGCCAATCGCGCGGCCAAGTCACGGGTGGACTCTTCGGCGTCCTTGACCGACGCGAGTCGAAATGCGTCGTCAAGTACGGGCAGGGCTGGATTCTTGCTGCGCTTTGAACTCATACGCTGACTACCTCCGGTGGGGGGCGTCACATCCGTTATGGCACCCCGTAGAGGAACACGGTATCCGAGGCGGGAGCCGGGCCGGCTACGACGACTGTCCAGGTGGGGGCGCTGGCACACCGGGCGGTGGGGCTAGTAGTGCTGACCGGACAGGTTGACTGAGTCTGTCGAAGCCGCGGTCGGCTGACGATCGCTTGACCTGTACCGAGGTTCAGGGGCGAGGCTTGAGGCATGAGTGAGACAGATGAGCTGTTTGGTATCGCGGAGGTCTCGGCGTGGATCGGTCTGGAGCCCGACACGTTGCGGTACTTCGAACGTCAGGGGGTTGTACCGTCTCCACGGCGCGACAGTGCGGGGCGTCGCCAATACACGACGGCCGACGTCGAGCTGATCCGCATGCTGGTTCATCTCCGTGAGACGGGGATGCCACTGGCCGATATCGCGCAGTTCACAGGCGCTGACGACAAGGTGGCTGATCCGGCCAGGCTCCGAGTGGAGTTGCTGAGGGCTCACCGCCGTCGCGTCCGCGATAGACGCGAGGAGCTGGACCGTGCGCTCGATGTGATCACTCGGAAGATCGCGGACTTCAGTGATCGGGTCACGAGTTCGGTGGACCTTCTCGACCGACCAGACTGCACGATTGCCTTCGGTGTCCAGGGTGAGGGGCCACTGCTGTTCCTCGTCGGCGCGCCGGCTGGGCGGGCCGGTTTCGCAGCGCTGGCGCATGAGCTTGCAGGCCGGTTTACCGTCGTCACACACGATCCGCGTGGTACCGGTGCCAGCCGTGCGGTCCCAGGGATGGCTGCGCCCACGCCCGAGGTCCTTGCCGAGGACCTTGCTGCACTTGTCGACAGGTTCACCGGAGGGCCCGCCCTGTTTGTCGGTACCAGTGGTGGTGCCGTGACGCTGCTGGAGCTGGGCAAGCAGCATCCTGACGTGGTCGGCCGGGCCGTCTTGCACGAGCCGCCCCTCGTGTCCCTCCTGGATGACGCAGCTCTGGCGGGCCGAGCCGCAGCAGCGTTCAAAGCTGCGGAGGCTGATCCTCAGCGGGCAGTGCAAGAATTCTTTGACCTCAGCGGCGCTGCCCACCACACAGGACCGGATCAGACGCCTCCCGCCCATATGGCGCTACCCGAGCTACCGGTCGAGGAACTCGACAAGAACCGCTACTTCCTGGGGCGGATGGCCGGCCCCACGGTCTTCTACGTCCCCGACATCGAGGCCATCCGTCGCGTTCCGGTGACGCTGTGCGCTGGCTCGCTGAGCCATCACCAGATGGCGCGCCGGGCGACCCAAGCACTCGCTGAACTTCTGGAGCTGCCTCTGATCGACATGCCCGGCAACCACCTCGGCGCAAGCGCCGAGCCGGCAGAGTTCGCCCACGTCCTCGGGCTCCTGCTCGAACCCTGAACACATCCCACTGCCCCTCCTGGGCCGAGCGGCCCAGGAGGGGCGTAGGCGTATGCGGGATCAGTGATGGGTCGTTGCGGGGCGGTGGGGCTGTTTTCCAGCGCAAGCGTGCCGCTTTCAGCGCCACGCTGCTCGCCCACCTCCGGCAGCCGGGCTCCCCCTCCACGAAGGAGGCACCAGTGGGCGGAACCGACGTAGTCGCCGACCGCGGATTCATTCCGCGCATGCACGGCGAGCAGACCAACTGGGCCTACCGGTGCAGAGCAATGGGGTCCAGGCCCGCAGTTCTGCCGCCGTTTTGGAGACAGTGCTCTTGGTTCACATCGACATTGGACGCTCACCTCAGACGGGCAGCTGAACTACGTTCTGTAGCCAGGCCTTTGTTGCACTTCTCCGGCCGGATAGATTTCGGACGCACGAACCTCGATCTCTGACGCAGTGCCCCTTCCGCGACGACAGGCACTACGCACGCCTAAAAGCTCGCCCGCACCTGGCCGGTAGCGCTCGCCCCTACCATCGCCGCGTCCCTCGGGCTGCTCCTCGGGTCGCACCCCAGCCCGTCCGGTGTCCACCGCCAGCGGTCAGCCGCGCACGTGCAGCCCGAAACCCGTGCGGCCTGCGGGCTCCAATCCCTCCCTCAGGTGCAGCGATGGGATCTCGTAGTCACCGAAGTTCTGCCGCCGGAACGCGATCGGTTCGGTCGACTCCATGGTCAGCAGGCGCTGCTCCCAGGCCTTGCTCACGTCTGCGTAGTCTTCGCCGGTCATCCGGTCGGTGCCGTACAGCACGAACGGCGGCAGCACCTCGATGCCCGGGTAGTAGAGGATGCCGTGGTGGATCGGGAACAACAGATCGTCGATGGGGCCGTTGATCCCGCGAGCGGCGTAATGCGACTCCGGTCCCCCGGCGGTCACTGACAGCAGAGCCTTCCTGCCCGCCAGGGTGCCTTCGCCGAAGCGCTCCCCGTACCTGGTGTCGCTGTGCTCACCGACGCCGTACGCGAAGTGGTAGGTGAACACCCGGTCCACCCAGCCCTTGAGGATAGCGGGCATCGTGTACCACCACAGCGGGAATTGAAAGATGATCGTGTCGGCCCACAGCAGCTTCTCCTGCTCGGCCAGGACGTCCGGTGTGAGCGTCCCGGCGTCGAAGGCCCGACCCGAGTCCAACGCGACCCGCAGCGGAGTTGAGGCGTCGGGACCATAGTCCGCGGCGTCCACGACCGCCTTCCAGTTCATCGCGTACAGATCGCTCACCCGTACCTCGTGCCCGGCAGTCTGCAATGTGGACACCGCGAGGTCCTTCAGCGAGCTGTTGAGCGACTTCGGCTCCGGGTGGGCGTAGACAATCAGCGTCTTCACGGCAACTCCTTGGATCGGGTGCCTTCGATTCTGGGCGCCGCGGCGCCCGGCGTTCAGGGGCTCCTCTTCCATCGGACGGGACTTCCTGGTATCGGCAGTGCCACCTTCCCGGGCAACACCGAGGCCATACTGGGGGCATGGGCGATCTCGCGAGCTTCCTGCGGACCCGGCGTTCCAGGGTCGACCCGGCGGCCGTCGGCATCCCTACCGACAGTCGCCGCCGGGTCGAGGGGCTGCGCCGCGAAGAGGTCGCGCACCTGTCCGGAGTCAGCGTCGACTACTACGTACGCCTGGAGCAGGGCCGCGCGACCCAGCCCTCCGAGCAGGTCTGCGACGCGCTCGCCCGCGTCCTTGGCCTCGACGAGACCGAACGCGGGCACCTCTACCGGCTCGCCCGGCAGCGCCGCCGCCGGGCGAAGGCGCCCGGCGGGCGGCTCCGACCGGAGCTGCTGCGCGTCCTTGACCTGGTCGCCGACGCACCCGCACTGATCATGGACCACCGCCTGAACGTGCTCGCCGGGAACCGTCTCGCCCGGCTCCTCTACGGCCGGCCGATGCCGGGGCTGAACACCGCCCGGCACATCTTCCTCGATGAGACCGAGCGAGGCCTCTACGCGGACTGGGAGAACTGCACCCTCGACGTGGTCGGACACCTGCGTCTGGCGGCCGGTAAATACCCCGACGACCCCCGCCTGGCCTCGCTCATCGGCGAGTTGGCGATGAGCAGCGAGCGCTTCCGCCGACTCTGGGCCCGGGCGGACGTGTGCGCCCGCACCCATGGACGCAAGGCCTACCAGCACCCGCTGGTAGGACTGCTGGAACTGCACCAGGAGAACTTCGCACTACCGGATGAGTCAGGCATGGAGCTGCTGGTACTGTCCGCGACCCCCGACAGCCCCGCCGAGGACGGGTTGCGCCTTCTCGCGAGCCTGGACGCGGACAGCGGTGACGCGCATCCCGCCGTGAACACCCGGGTCCGCAAGTAGTCCCCCACCACCGTAATCCGCGACTCTCTCAAACCGCGTCGGCACCCAGCCCGCGGGGGGGCTACTTTCAGCAAGGGGGCAATCCCACAGGGTAGCCGCACAGCGTGACCGGCCGCCCCTCGCTCCTCTCCCACCCTCCTGAACCGGACAACGGGGACGTGTCCCTCCGGCCACCTCACGAGCCCTACGCGGCGAGCGCGGCGGGTTCGCCGAGCTCTGCGCAGCCATGCGCCAGGCGGCCGTCACTGCCGTGCGAACTCGCTCCGTCCGGACGACCCCATCGCCAGTCAGCGTGAGTGGTGCTCCACGTGAACGTGCAATTCCGGACGCTCACCGGAGCCGTGAGCAGGCCAGAGAGCTGTTTGGTCACGCTTCCCGAGATGAATCGGCAGGCGCCGGCCTGCCCCACGGGAACCACCGGGGCCCCGGCCATGCTGGCGAGGCGGGACAAGCCGCGGCTCACTGAGCTCAACCCTTCTCGGATCCCGCGCCTCGGCCGCCCCGCCCGACGGGTCGGCGACGGCTGAACCTCCCGCACGGAAGGCTCCACCCCGCGCATTCACCATCCTCGATGAGGGAGGAACATCGTCACGAGATCCTCCTGCGTCGGTCGCTATGGACAGGCCCGGGACGCATTGCTCCCTCTCCCGGGTGTCGGGCGCGTTCAGTTTCGTGGTGCGCGTAGTGCTGACGGATGACGTCGGTCTCCCGCAGGGGCGCTGAAGTGGTGCGTCAGAGTCGTCGACGCCTCGCACTCCCCCAGCCACACCCAAATTAGCCATCTTGCGCTGAGCGGACGCCTCTCGCCCGTGCTTCGCCTTGCCGGCGCGCGTCCCGGTGCGGGCACCCGGTCGCCAGGTGAGGGCGTCCCTGCGCTGCGGAAACTCGGACAGCACACTGCTGGGCGACTCACTGCATGGCCGGCTGTTGCGAGTCTCCACGTCGCACTCACATCTTCTTCACTGACCTGAGCATGCCTTTTTCGCCAACGTAGCCACGGCGTGGCGCACTTGACAAAGTGTCATGATCCTTTGGTGTTACGATCTCGGGCACATGCCACGTGGACTTTTTCCTCGGCTTGGCTACAGCCAGGGGGCTCTCCGGGTGGTGAAGGCTGCCCACGCCGAGGGTCCGCATGGACAGATTCCGAGAGCTGGACTCCAGCCGCTCAAAGAGAGTCACATGACAATTTTGCAGGATCCGACGGTCTGGGCGCTTGCTGCCGGCGTCCCTGTCGCCACCATGGTGGTCGTTCGCCAGCGAAAAACGACTGAGTCGTTGCGCCGTCAGAAGCGGGGACTCGAAAGCGATCTGACCGAACTTCAGGGCAGCCACGCTGGCCTCCAGTCCACCATCGCAGAGCTCCGCAGGGGTTACGACGAGGTGGTCCGACAGGCAAAGGAAGAGGCGGAGAACGCCACCAATACCGTACTGAAGTCTGCGATGCAGACCCTTCAGGGCCTCGCGGCGGAACAGCAGCGGGCCATCTCCGGGCTGCAGAAGAAGTACGGCGATTCGGCCGTGCTGCGGGATCTTCTGGACGTCGACCACATGAACTCGCAGTTCAACCGGCGTGCACAGTCCATTGCCGTGCTCTGCGGCGGGTGGCTCGGCCGGCAGCGGGATGCGGCATCCATCTACGACGTGATCCGCGCAGCTCAGGGCCGTATCCGGCACTACCAGCGCATCGACATCGCCTCGCGGGTGGACATCGCGGTGACCAGCCGCGCCGTCGAGCCGGTCGCGCTGACGGTGGCCGAACTGCTCGACAACGCCACCAGCTATTCGGCGCCGTCCTCCATGGTCGACGTCGAAGTGCGGACGGTGCCCAAGGGCATGTGCATCGTGATCGACGATGCAGGCGTCGGCATGAGCGAGGAAGAGAAGACGGCCGCCACCGCTCTGCTGTCCAGTGGGTCCGCGGTGAGCGTCTCCGAACTCGGCAATCCTCCCGCGTTCGGTTTCGCGGTGATCGGTGCGCTGTGCGCGCGCTTCGGGTTCACGGTCACCATCGACAGCACTTCTCCCTACGGCGGCGTCCGAGCGGTGGTGATGGTGCCGAAGGAGTTGCTGACCGACATGCCGGAACCCGCGAGGCCCGCCGCAACACAAGGAGCCAACGCGGGCACAGGGGAAAGCGGTTCGGCTCCCGCGACGACAGCGGGCGACCTGCCCCGGCGACAGAACAAGCGCCGCGCCATGGCACTCGTGCCGGACAACCAGCCCGATGAAGCGACTGCGCCGCCGGCCCGATCGGCGGAGGCACGGGTGGCGGCCATGGGCGCATTTCAGCGCGGCACTCTCAGCGGCCGAAGTGCGGGGGTACCGGCCGCCGAACGCGACACTCCTGCCGATACACACGAAGGATTCGATGCCCCGTGAGCGACGACCTGTCCTGGATGCTCGAGGACGCGCTGGCGATTCCCCATGCCCTGCACGCAGTCCTGATCTCTGCTGACGGCCTGCAGATGTCCCGCACCGCGGAGATCGGCCGGGACGACGCCGACAAGGTGGCCGCCGCCGTGAGCGGACTGCAGTCGCTCAGCCGGTCCGTCGGATTCTTCTGTGGTGACGACGGCACGACCTGGCGCCAGACGCTCATCGAGTTCGACGGTGGCTGGGTGTTCCTGAATGCCGCAGGAGGTGGCTCCTACCTCGCCGTGGCAGCGTCCGCCGAGGTCGACATGGGAGACATCACGTATCGGATGCAGCAGCTGGTCAGCCGACTGGGCAAGGCCATGTCGACCGGCCGCCGCACCGACACGGTCACCTCATGACGGATCCGGACCGTACCGAGCCCGAGCTCGTGTCCGAGGCCGGAGAATTAGTCCGGCCCTATGTCATCACCCGTGGGCGTGACCTGCTCGACGAGGGCGCGTTCGCCCTCATCACTCTCGTCACGACATCCACCGATGATCAGCAGCGTCCCCAGCGGCTCTCGCCCGAGGAGCAGCAGATCTTGGAGATGTGCTCCAGCGGCTACCTCTCGGTCGCTGAGATCGCCGCCCATTCTCAGCTGCCTCTGGGAGTCGTCAAGGTGCTGCTCAGTTCCCTCGCCGAGGGGGGCTATCTGGTCACCCGTGCGCCGGTGCCCTCGGCTCGTCTCGCCAACAAGACCTTGCTTCAGGAGGTGCTCGATGGTCTCAAGGCTCTCTCTGTCTGAGGACGCCTACGTGCGCAGCGGTGCACAGCAGACTGCGGTGAAAATCCTGGTAGTCGGGCACTTCGCCGTCGGCAAGACCACTCTGATCGGCTCGCTCTCCGAGATCGCGCCACTGTCCACCGAGGAGCAGATGACGAGCCTCTCGGAGAGAGTCGACGACCTCAAGGGAGTTCAGGGGAAGACCACGACGACGGTCGCCCTGGACTTCGGTCGCCTGACCCTCAGCGAGCGCATCGTGCTGTATCTGTTCGGGTCACCGGGCCAGCAGCGGTTCGTCAATCTGTGGGACGACATGGCCCGCGGAGCGCTGGGCGCCCTGGTCCTGGTGGACCCCGAGCGACTGGCCGACAGTTTCGAGGTCATGGACCTGGTCGAGAGCTACGGCCTCGACTTCGCCGTGGCCCTCAACCAGTTCGACGGCAGCGCGGTACACACCCCCGAAGCAGTCCGGGAGGCGCTCGACCTGCTGCCCGACACCCCGGTCGTCACCATCGACGCGCGCGACAAAGCGTCGTCCGTCAACGCCCTGATCACCATGGTCCGCTATCTGCAAAAGCGCGCCGCCCTGGAGCACGCATGACAACCCCTCCCGTACCTCCGCCCGGCTGCCCCGCACACGGCAGCGGGCAGCGCATATCCCTCGACACCCCGGAGTTCGCCGCCAACCCGCACGCGTACTACCGTTACATGCACCAGCTCGGCCCCACGGCGCCGGTCACCATCGCGCCCGGCGTGGAGGCGACCCTGGTGACCGACTACAACGCGGCTCTTGAGCTGTTGCAGGACCCCACTGCCTTCCGCAAGGACGCGCGCCGCTGGCGTGCGCTGAACGAGGGCCTCATCCGCCCCGACAGCCCGGTCCTGCCGTTGCTGGCCTACCGGCCGAACTGCATGTTCACCGACGGCGCCGAGCACGTGCGACTGCGGCAGGCCATCACCGAGAGCTTCGCCCGCGTCAGCAACAGCCGGCTGAACCGCATCGTCAACCAGGCCGCCCAGTTCCTCATCAACCAGTTCAGCGCTCGCGGCAGTGCCGACCTGCTCAGGGACTACGCGCAACAGCTCCCCCTGTACGTCTTCAACGAACTCTTCGGCTGCCCGGCGGAGATCGGCGACCGCGTCCTGTTCGGCATCTCCGGCATGTTCGACGGCGTCAATGCCGAGCAGGCCAGCCAGGTCCTGCTCCAGGCGGTGGGCGAGCTGGTGGCACTCAAGCGCGTCCATCCCGGGGAGGACATCACGTCCTACCTGATGCAGCACCCGGCACAGCTGACCGACGAGGAACTGGCGCACACGCTGGTGCTGCTCCTCGGCGCGGGCGGCGAGCCGGAGGGCAACCTCATCGGCAACGCCTTCTACACGATGCTGACCGTTGAGGAGTACGCGCGCAACGGGCAGTTCGACAAGGCCCTCGATGACACCCTGTGGCGCAACGCGCCTATGTCCAACTACGCGCCGCACTACCCGGTCTCCGACACAGACGTGGCCGGCGACAAGGTCCGTGCCGGTGAGCTGGTCCTGGTGTCCTTCGGTGCCGCCAATACGGCGCTCGCGGACCAGGGGGCCGACACCCGCGGTCACCTGGCCTGGAGCGCAGGCCCGCACGCCTGCCCGTCCAAGGAACCGGCCAGGCTCATCGCCCTGACCGGCCTGGAGGCTCTGTTCAACGCGCTGCCGGACGTTGAA
Source organism: Streptomyces sp. NPDC050147 (assembly GCF_040660195.1). Taxonomy (NCBI): domain Bacteria; kingdom Bacillati; phylum Actinomycetota; class Actinomycetes; order Kitasatosporales; family Streptomycetaceae; genus Streptomyces; species Streptomyces sp. NPDC050147. Next base: position 83,656 of record NZ_JBFALJ010000021.1, read on the forward strand.
CTCGCGGTCCCCGCGGACAGCCTCGCCTGGCGGCCCGGCCCCTTCAACCGGGCTCTGGCCAGCCTGCCCGTCCGCTTCGGTGCGGTCACCCCGCGCCCCGCGGCCGCGTCCGAGCCGACGGCCGCGTCCCCTAGCCACCAGGCGCACCCTCCCCTGGCGCCCACGCCCGCGCCCGCGGAGCCGCAGGCCACCGGCAAGCCGGCGCGCTGGAGCAGCTTCGTGAGGTGGCTGACGGGCCAGTAGGCCGGTGCACCCCCTGTGATGCAGACGACACGGGCAGTTGTTGTAGCCTGCATGAAAGATCAACTGCTGGGGTAGGACAGCGCGGAGTGTCTGGAGTGACACGAGATGAAGGAGAGGCAGTGAACCTCGCAACCTCCGCGCCCCGTTCCGAAGGCAACCGACCGGGCCAACGGCGCACCACATCCAGCAGCAGGAACTCGTGCGGGCGCGACGACCCCGAAAAGGCGCAGGGCCGAATACCCGCCGCTTACGGCGGATCGGCCCTCGTCTCCCGCCTCGTCGGCGCAGCACGTCCCCGTACCTCCGCGCCATACAGACGCTTCTTGCGCCGTGCCGTGCGAGGAACGCGATGACGTCCCTGCCGGAGGCGGGCATACCGGCAGACGAACCCGGTAAGGCCACGCTCGGCGATCACGTGCTGGGTCAACTACAGCGCCTCGGCGCCGCGGTGGGCCTGAGCGAAGCGGACACCGCGCTGTACGGGCTGGTCCTGCTCGACTCCCTCGCGGGCTCCGCCCGGCGACCGTTGTCTCTGCCCCCGGCGTCGCCCAGCTTCCTCTCCGACGACCACACTCCCGTCGAGTTCTCCCTGGCCTGCACGTCGGACGCCGCCCCGGCACTGCGGGTGCTCGTGGAGCCCGGATGGGCCCACGAGGACATGGGCGACAGCGGCCGCGCCGGACTCGAGGCCATCCACGCGATGGCCGCCCGCTGGAACTTCTCCACCGATCAACTCGACGCCCTGGACGACTTGTTCCTCCCCGCTACGGCCGAGGGGCCACTGGCACTGTGGTACGCGCTCGATCTGCGCGCGGGAGGGGTCCCCGGCGTCAAGGTCTATCTGAACCCCTCCGCCGCCGGACCCGAGCACGCTGCACACACCGTGCAAGAGGCGTTACGCCGACTTGGCTACGACAAGGCCTTCGCGCAGCTTCCCCCCGCGGCGGGCTATCCGTTCCTCGCACTGGATCTGGGCTCCTGGGAGTCACCTCGCGTCAAGGTCTACGTGAAGCATCCGCGTATGTCGGCCGACGACGCCTGCGCGCTCAGCCATGCCTCCGGGGCCGCAGCGGCAGACATCCGCCACTTCTTCCACGCGGCCGCCGGACCCCTCCGGCCATCCGGGCAGCAAGGGGACGGTACGCCGCGCCTGCTGCGGCGGTCGGCGCTCACCTGCCATGCCTTCACCGAAGGCGACAGCGACCCGAGCGGCTTCACGCTCCACATCCCCGTCCGTGACTACGTGCGCGACGACGAGGAGGCCCTCGACCGGGCAACCACCCTGCTGACCCGGTTCGGCATGGACCCCACGGTCCTGCGCCGGAGCCTGCGCGCTCTCACACAACGACAGCTCACCGACGGTGTGGGGCTGATCGCCTACCTCGCTCTCGTGTACGAGCGAAACCGGCAGCCCCGCATCACGGCCTATCTGTCCTCCGAGGCCTATCTGACCAGGGCGCCGACAGAGCAGTACGCGCAAGTCGGCCTGTTAGCTGCACAACGCACCCAGAGCGCTCTGAACTCCGGTCGCAAGGCCGCCGATCATGCCATCCCGCACACCGCACCAAAGGAAGTTACGTGGAGCCGTACCGCATCAAAGTTGTAGAACCGATCGCGTTCACCACCCGAGCGGAGCGCGAGGCCGCGCTGAAGCGGGTCGCCTACAACCCCTTCGATCTGCGTGCCGACGAGGTCACCATCGACCTGCTGAGCGACTCGGGGACCGGTGCCATCTCCGCGGACCAGCTCGCCGCGGGCATGCACGGCGACGAGTCCTACGCCGGCAGCCGCAGCTACTACCGGTGGCACGAGGTCGTCTCCGAACTCACCGGATACCCCCACATCCTGCCGACACACCAGGGCCGCGCCGCCGAGCGCATCCTGTTCTCCGCCCTGCTCAAGCCCGGCACGAGCGTGCTGTCCAACACCCACTTCGACACCACCCGCGCCAACGTCGAACTGACCGGCTGCCAGGCTTACGACCTGCCCTGCGCCGAGGCGAAGGACCTCGACAGCGATTACCCGTTCAAGGGCAACATCGACCTGATCGCCCTTGAGCAGGCGTTGGACAACGCGCATCAAGCGCCCGTGGCGGCCGTGCTGATGACCATCACCAACAATGGTGGCGGTGGCCAGCCGGTCAGCATGGAGAACCTGTACCGGACCGCCGAACTGTGCCGCCGCCACGACGTGCCCCTGATCCTGGATGCCGCGCGTTTCGCGGAGAACGCCTGGCTGGTGACCCAGCGCGAGCCCGGCTACGCCAACCGCACCCCCCGCCAGGTCGCCGAGGAAGCCTTCCGCCTCGCGGACGGCTGCGTCATGAGCGCGAAGAAGGACGGCATCGTCCACATCGGCGGCTTCATCGGTCTCAAGGTCCCTGAACTCGCCGAGAAGTGCGCGGGCCTGCTCATCGCCACCGAGGGCTTCACCACCTACGGCGGCCTGGCCGGCCGTGACCTCGACATGATGGCCCGCGGACTTGTGGAAGTCACCGAACCGGCCTACCTCGCCGAACGCGCCGACATAGCCGCCCACCTCGCCGCGCGCATCCGCGAGGCCGGAGTCGACATCGTGGAGCCGGCAGGCCTGCACGCCCTCTACGTCAACGCCGGGCGGCTGCTGCCCCACATCCCCCCGCACCAGTACCCGGGCACCGCACTGGTCTGTGAGCTCTACCTCCGCGGAGGCATCCGCTCGGCGGAGCTGGGCAGCCTGTACCTCGGGGAAGAGGACGAACAAGGCAACTCCATCAAGACCGCACCTTATGAACTCGTGCGGCTGGCACTCCCCCGTCGGGTCTACACCCGCAGCCACTACGACCATGTCGCCGCCACCCTGGCGGACATAGCCAAGAACCCCGAATCGGTGCACGGCTACCGCATCGTGGGTCAGTCGCCGATCCTTCGCCATTTCAGCATCAAGCTGGAGCCCGTGCAGTCCGGCGGCTGATCTCTACTCGACACGTCACGTCGCGCAAGAGTGGGGCCGGCAGCACCGGCTCCCACTTCTTGAGCTTGACTCTGTCGGGAATCTTGGAGTTTCCCGGTGCGGCAGCATGGTCAACGGGGATGCTCGGGTAGTTCCGCCGACCCATGCAGCTGTCGAGGTGCCTGTTGTCCCTTCGCCCCGTTCCGGTGAGCAAGTCCCGCCTCTGACTGTGCAGGTCGCGCGGGCGAGCAACCCGGGTGGCACGACGGCGATATGGGTACGTGACCGCCTCGATGGACTGTGGTGCGACGAGGACTTCGCCGACTGGCACCCGCGGGACGGGCGACCGGGTCTCTCGCCCGCTCAACTGGCCACCGTCTGCGTCTCCAAGGTCCACAGGTCCGCCTCAAACCCGTGCGCCTGGGCGCCCTGCTCCAACGCGGCCCGAAGGATTCCGCGGTCTTGTCGTAGCGAGTGGCGATGCCGCGCCACTGCTTCAGCCGATTGAAGCAGCGTTCCACCATGTTGCGCTGCTTGTCGAAGGACGGTGGGCGCCCGCCGCGGCTACCGCGCCGGAGCCGGTTCCGGACTTGGTCGGCCCGCTCGGGGATGGTGTGACCGATGCCTCGTCGTCGCAGCCAGGTGCGGATGGCCCGGGAACTGTAGCCTTTGTCGCCCAGCACGTGGGAGGGTCGTACTCGGGGCCGTCCCGGGCCGACGCCCGGCACTCGTAACGCTTCCATCACCGCAGTGAACTGGGTGCAGTCATTGGTGTTGCCGCCCGTGAGTGTGAAAGCGAGCGGACGGCCGACACCGTCGCAGGCCAGATGAATTTTGCTGGTCAGGCCACCTCGGGATCGTCCGAGTGCGGGGCTGCGGAGCCCCCTTTTCGTGCCCCGGCAGCGTGCTGGTGGGCGCGGACGACGGTGGAATCGACCGACACGAGCCAGTCGACGTCCCGGCCGCGTCCGCCCCGGCTTGGGCGGCCTGCAGCATCCGCTCGAACGTTCCGTCCAGAGCCCACCGCCGGAACCGTTCGGGCACATCCCGCCAGGCCACCCCCGTCCGGAACTTCCACACGATCCGGTTGAGCACCATGCGATCGTCCAGCCGCTTCCTACCCCGCAACGGCCTGGGCGACAGGGGCCGGACGAACTCCCACTCGGCATCCGACAGTTCATGGCGACGTATCACGACACCATGATCCACCAGCGGTGATCATTTGAAGACACTGCCTAGCGACGGCGGTCCTGGCGTACTTGTCGTAAGGGGGCACCGTCCCCTAAGGAGCCCTGGGTCGGTCGATCCGCAGACTCGGATCTGGATGCGTTTTAGGCATCGGCGAGAAGAGGGTCGTACGGGGTGCTTGTGCGGCGGCCCGACATGAAGGAGAGGAAGTCGCCCACGAAGGCGCTTTGGCCGTAGGTGCCGTCGGTGGTGGTGAGGTCGCGGTGAAAGGCGGTGCGGAAGAGGGTGCGGTACTCGTCGGCGTCTATGGTTCCGCTGCCGTCCTTGTCGGTGGCGTCGAAGAGGACCTCGGCGACGCGGATGAGCGCGGGTCCGGCGAGGGTGGGGACGGCGGTGGCGTACTCTTCGGCGCTGACGCGGCCGTCGCCGTCCGTGTCGAGGGCGGCCTGGAGCTCCCGCCACCAAGCGGCGAAGGCGTCGTAGAGGCGGGTCTCCTCGGGTTCGTCAAGGTCGAGGCGGGTGGAGAGTTCGCGTGCCATGGCGGCGAGGTCAGGCCAGTCGAGGTGGCCGTCGCCGGTCTGGTCCAGGACCTGGCGGAAGAACTCCTCCGCCGAGCGTCGGCCCTCTCCCGAACCTGAGCCCGCCGAAGGCGCCGGGGCGGGATCGGCGTCGCCGCCCAGCGGTGTGAGGAGGCGGAGCAGGGCCGACGCCCGCTTCATGCGGGCGTGCAGGGCGGTCACGGTCCGGGCGCGGGGGTCGTCGCTGTCAGGTGAGAGTGAGAGGACTTCGATGATGCTTTCGGCGTTGATCCAGCCCTTGGGCAGGAAGCGGGCGAGTCCGGCAGCGAGGTAGGCGCCTTGCATGAGGGCCGAGGTGCCGGGCATCTCGGGCAGGCCGGCCCGGCGCCGGTAGGGCTCGGGGAGCGAGGCGACGGTGATCGCCCCGAGGAGCGGGCCGGCGACGGCGCGGCCAGCCGCCCACAGCGTCGGCGCGCCGTCGAGCAGGGCCGGGGCGGGCAGGTGGTCAAAGAGCCGGTAGAGGATGACGCGGGCGGCCTCGGTGTTCTCCAGCTCGTTTTCGACGACCCGGTCGAAGTATCGCCAGAAGTCGTTCAGGTCCTCGGGGAGTTCAGCGGCATCGCCATCGAGTGCGGCGAGGAACGCGCGGTACTCGGCGTACATCCGCTCCATCGTGTCCTGGTCGAGCGGCTGGCCGCTCAGCCGGAGCATGGTGACGGCGCTCTCGAAGAGGGTGGCGACCACCCAGGCGCGGGTCGCGCGGTCCATCGCGTCGTAGGCGCGGCCGCGGGAGTCGGATCCGCTCATGCGGGCGTGCAGCCGGTTGAGCCGGGCGGCCTCCCGTTCGCGTACCGCCGAGTCGGCGCCGAACATGCGACGCATGCTGAGGAAGGTGTTGCGCAGCCGGCGCCAGGGGTGGGCGACGAAGGTGGAGTTGTCGACGAGGGCGGCGCCGATCTGCGGATGAGCAGCCTCCAGCACGGTGGCGCGGATCATGGCCAGCGCCCAGCGCGGATCGTCGAAGAAGGCGCTGAACTGCGATTCCGGGCCGAACAGGGGCGTCTCGTCGGCCGTTCCCGTGGTTCCGGTCGTCATGATGGGTCTCCGTTCGTCCGGGGCGGCACGCCGCCGAATCGGCGGTCGCGGCACCGGTAGGTGTGCAGGCAGGCGAGGAAGTCGGGGGCCCGGAAGTCCGGCCAGAGCGCCTCGGGGAAGACCCACTCGGCGTAGGCGACCTGCCAGAGCATGAAGTTGGAGATGCGCTGCTCGCCGGAGGTACGGATGACCAGATCTACGTCGGGGGTGTCGGGAAACGGCAGATGGTCCGCGAAGAGCTGCTCGGTCACCTCGTCGGCGGGCGTCCCGCTGCGGACCAGTGATCTCGCGGCCTCGACGATGTCCCGGCGCCCGCCGTGGTCGAAGGCGACGGTCAGCGTCATCCCTTGGTTGTCGGCGGTCAGCGTCGCCAAGTCGTCGAAGTCCCGAGCCAGTTCACGGGGGATGCGCGGGTCAGTGACCCCGAGGAAGCGGCAGCGGATGCCGCGGGCGAGCAGCAGCGGCGCGTGTTTCCGCACGACCCGGCGGACCAAGCGCATCAGGTAGTCGACCTCAATGCCCGGGCGGTTCCAGTTCTCGGTGGAGAAGGCGTACAGGCTCAGCCACTCGACGCCCGCGGCCCGAGCCGCCTCGATGATGTCGATGACGGTGGTCTCCGCAGCCCGGTGGCCCGCCATACGGGGAAGCGAGCGCCGCTGCGCCCAGCGGCCGTTGCCGTCCATTACACAAGCCACATGCCGCGGCACCGCACGCGCCGGGCCGTCACCCTGCCGTTGTTCGTCGCCGTACTGTCGCCCGCCCGACCGGTCCTCCGTCGCCGCGCGTGCGTGCGGGACGCCGTGGCCGGTCTCACCCGGAGCAGCACTACCGCGTTCGATCACGCCCACCCCGTCTCGCCCTCGCCACGCCCACACCCACGCCCCACTGAAGCGTTCCCTTCCAGGAGTCTGACGGCGCGAAAGGGCCCGGACCGGTCATACGGATCACTGTCACCCTTGGCTCATATGCCTGATTCCGGAGTAAAGGGCCATACCGAAGAGCAGCCAATCGCTCCGACCGGAGCCGGTGGTGATTGACAACGCGCCGACGGGGCACCACCTGCAGGCGCTCCATCTGTCGTCGGCGTGCCGGTAAAACCGGTGTTCCGTACTCCCACCGGAGGTGGCTGCGGGCGGTGCCGAAGGCCGGGGCGAGGCGTCCCGCCCGCAGGTGGAGGTAGCGCAGGGCCGACTGCAGGGTGGGTCTCCTTGTCTAGGATCCGGACGCCGGCACCTTCCCCGTACCGGCGACAGCAGGTGGCCACCAGGCGATTCACGTGACGCGGCGGCCCAGAGCGAGCCGAATACGCCGACCCCGGGCGCAGGCGTCCTTAGACCCGACTGCTTCGCGAGTCACGCCGTCCGCTCCCACCGCGTGACGATCTGCGCGGTACCGGCGCGCGCCCAGGCGGAGAAGATACTCACGGCCGTGCACCGCGAACTCGGCATCGCGGCCGCGCAGAAGTCGACCGCCGAGCAGCGCTCCGACTGACTCGACGACCTGAAGAAGGCCGATGACAAGAGCTGGCTCACGTTGCGGCTCGCGAGCAAGATGGGCTGGCCACAAGTGTTCTACACCCGCGCGGACGGCTGCGGCCAGCAACGCCCGCTCTCCATGCGCTTCCCCGGGTCTTCACCTGGAGCGGCCCGGCCTGGTGCGCCTCTCCGGGAGATTCGCCGACTGTCGCGAGTTCACATCTGACGCAATGGGCGGCGGTCGGAACACCGGTACAGCCGTTGGCGCTGCGAACGATCACGGCCCGCTCGGCATGCGTGTGCTGAGACCAAGGCGGGTGACCCGATCGGGTGGGCGTGGCGGTACACCGGACGGCGACGGAAGCATCAGTGGTCGTCGGCAGTCATCATCGTGTGCATGGAGACGCCTTACGCCTCTTACCTGCGACTTCCCGTTCTCCTCGAACTGCAGCAGCCTCGTACTCCGGCCGAGCGGCCCGCGCAGTGGGCGGACGAGCACTTCTTCATCACCGTGCACCAGTCCGCCGAAGTCCTTGCCAGCCAGGCCCTGGTGGATCTGAACCGGGCCGCCGAGCACGCACAGGCGGGCAAGGAGACCCAAGCCGCCGTGGCCCTGCGCCGGGTCACAGCCCTCGTGGAGATCCTCGAACACCACCTCACCTTGCTGGACCACCTCGAACCCGACAGCTTCGCCTCCTTCCGTCCCCTGCTGGAGAATGCCAGCGGATGCCAGTCGAGCCAGTTCGCCGATCTGTTCCACCGCATCGCCGCGGCGGACCTCCTCGGCCGGCCGGCCGACGCACTTCCCGCTCAACAGCCGCTCACAACCGCGTTGCAGGCTCTGCGGGGTGCCGTCATCCGCTGGCAGACGCGGCACCTGCTGCTGGTCGAAAGGATGATCGGTGACCAGCCCGGCACTGGCGGAACGTCGGGGCTGGCTCATCTGCGCGCCCGGATCGACCTGCCGCCCCGTGAGGGGCAACGGTGCCGGGGCGAGGCGTCCTAGGCGGGCCGCGTCTTCACGCGTGCCATGGCCGGTGCAGGGCAGACGGGATGGGCCGCGGCAGCCGCACAGCCGTCGCCGACCTCCTGCCCGACCACACCGCCATCGAGCAAAAGGACGCTCCGGCCCCGGAGCTGCGGTCCCTGACCTGGGACCAGGGCAGATTCGTCCGCGGCGAACCCGACTCCGATCTTGAGGAAGGCCTTCCGCCCAGGTCGGCAGCACGGGTGCGAGAGCTTGCCGCCGGCGCTCGACGCGTCAGATGGATCGGGGCTGCTGCCGCAGGGGGCGGCTCGCCTGGTGCAGGCTCTTGAGCGCCTGGCCGTAGGAGGCGATGAGCGAGGTCTGGAGGTAGGCCACGCCCAGCTCGTCACAGTAGCGCTGGACCAGGAGTTGAGCCTTGCGCAGGTTCGGCGACGGCATGCTGGGAAACAGGTGATGCTCGATCTGGTAGTTCAGTCCTCCAAGGACCACGTCCGTAAGCCAGCCTCCGCGTACGTTGCGGGAGGTGAGGACCTGGCGGCGCAGGAAGTCGGGCCGGTCGTTGCCGGTGAACGTGGGCATGCCCTTGTGGTTCGGGGCGAAGATGGCGCCCAAGTAGAGCCCGAACAGGCACTGGTGCACAACGACGAACACCACTGCTTTGCCCGGGGAGAGCAGGACGAACAGGGCTCCGAAGTACAGCAGGAAGTGCGCGGCCAGCAGCGTCCCCTCGAGCCTGCGCTGCTTCAGGGACCGGTCCGCCAGGGCACGCACCCCCGCGACGTGCAGGTTGAAGCCCTCCAAAGCCAGCAAGGGGAAGAACAGATAGGCCTGCGCCTTCCCGATCAGGCGGGGCAGGCCGCTGGCCGCTCGGGCCTGCGCCTGGCTCCAGACCAGAATGTCGGGGGCGACATCGGGATCGAGCTCCTCGTGGTTGGGGTTCGCGTGGTGGCGCGAGTGCTTGTCCTGCCACCAGCCGTACCCCATACCGATCCCCAGGTTGCCGGCGAGACGACCGACCAGCGCGCTCACCGGGGTCGTTCGGAACACCTGGCGGTGGCCGACGTCGTGCGTGACGAGTGCGATCTGCCCGAAGACCAGAGCGAGGAAAGCTGCGACAGCGAGCGTCCACCAGCTGTCACCGACGGCCACGAAGGCCAGCCAGCCCCCCGCGAAGGCTGAGGCCGCCAAGGCCATCCGCACGCCGTAGTAGAAGGGACGGCGCCGCATCAGTCCGGCGTGCTTGATCTCCTTCGACAGCCGGGCGTAGTCACTGCCCTCACGTCGTACCGGTGTGTCCACGGCTGTGCCCGCCCGCAGCGGTGTCTGCGTGCTCATCGGCGGGCCTGTTGTTGCGTCGACGAAGAGCGGAGGGTGACCGGCATGATGCCTCTTTTCCCGCCAGGTGCCCGATCGCTGCGAGTGGACGTCAGGCAAGACCGTCACACGAGGATCTGGGGCAGGCGGTAGTGGTGTGATCTGTCACGCAGCGGTGGCGACGTGTCGTAGAGATCGGGCCCGCACAGTCGTGGCGCATTGCTTGTACGCGCCGTCATCGCGACCGAGTGCGGAGCCAGTACGTCTTCCGGGACTCCAGGAAGAGCAGCCAAGGGCTAGGGCATCTTGCATTCAGAGTACCCATCGTCGTGTTCACATCACGTAAGGAGCGGCGACGACGAGACCCGTCCGCAGATCACCTGCGATGTTCGCGGTTGCGGCGGCCCTGGCGCATCCAGCTCCCCCGGCGCCGGCGCCGGTAGCGGCGGTCCTGCCGGTCCCGGCGGTTCCGGCGGTCCCGATAGTCGCGGTACTCGGAATTACCGCCTCGGCCTCGCCCCCCCCAGACCACCACGGCCGTAGTGGACAACTGTGAAGATCAGCACGGCTGCGGCCACCCACCACATGGCATTGAGGAAGCCGAGGCCGAACAGAGCAACAACAAGGACGGCCGAGCAAGACGATCACGGGGTGGCACCTCCCGGGCGGAATGGATCATCGCTGCCGGGGACAGGGACCTCGCCTCACAGCACAGCCCCGGGCAAGGGGCGCTGGTACACCGATGCCGACGGACAGCCCCATCCGCAGGGCCACTTGACCGCTTGACAGCTCGGCGACGAAGCGCGCCCCCTGCTCAGATACGCAGCAGCCGCTGTGTGATCTCTCGGTACTGCCTCATCGCATGCCGGAGTTCATCCGACTGCGTCTCGGCGTCTTGGCCCTGCCAGCCGTCGTGAAGAGCGCGCCGTCGTTCCGCGAGAGAGCTTGCGAGATGGGCGGCGGCTTCATCGAAGATGCCCTCAGCCTCTTCCAGCGCCTCGAGCGGGCTGTCGGCGAAGTTGTTGAGGGCCTCCTGGAGTCGCAGGGCGAGCCGGTCCCGTTCGTCCGCCGGAAGCAGCGACTCCGGGCCCGGAGCGCGGCGTTCAGTGGAACCCCCAACCTTGTCCGGCGGCTGCTGAGCACGTGCCTGGTCGTACATCATCGTGTGTCGCTTTCCTGTGCGTCGTGTCGGCGAAGTCGGAACGAGCCCACTGAGCCGATGAGCAACGGGCTGATGAGTTGTGGGCCGACGGGCTGAGGGCCAACAAGCAGGAACCCGGATCGGCGGCGGGCCGTGGGAGCCAGCCTAGTGCGGCGCGGAGAAGGCCCGCACCATGCCGACCCTGGCTTCGAGCCGGGTTGCCGCCCTTCGTCGGACTCGGTGTCGCGTCGGCGTCGGCGTCGGCGTCGGCATGTCCTGTCCGCGTCACTGACGCGACACCACCACAGGTGTCCGCCGTCTCTGTTCTCCGCCTCGTAGGAGACTCCCGATGGCTCGGGACCCGCACCCGCACTCCCCCATACCCGCCCGACCGGAACCGCCCGGCCCACCCAGCGCAGGGATGCCGTCGGAGGCCCGCTGCTGTCGGTCCACGCCGCCGTGGTGTTGCTGGCGGCCGTCATCATCGGCCTCGTCATGGGCGGCCTCATGTTCCTCCACGACAAGTCCGTGCCGCAGCCGTCGCGACGGGCCTGGTGGCCGTTGGAGGCAGCATTCCCGTGCTGCACAAGCTGATCGGCTGCCCGGCCCCGTTGACGTGGGTTCAGCAAAAAAGGAGTTCCGCTGCCTGACGGGCAGGTACCTTGCAGCGCTGTCCGAGCGAGGACGGGCGTTTTGCGTGCATCGCAACGCGAAAGGCTTCAGCCGCGTCGACTATGCCTACCGCGGCGATGAAGTGACGTCCTTCGAGCCTGGCCCCCACCTGACGAACGGTGCCCCAGCCGAAGTGGCACTTGGCTTCCTGCCCAGCAACACTGAGGACTTGGGCGATGTCGCATTCCTTCGTTTCCTGGAAGGCGAGTTGGGCATCTACCTGCCCCGGGAAGAAGCGGAGGGAGAGCCTCCGGCAGCCGCCCTCACCTGCTGACCCTCTCGGACAGCTGCGCCCCCGTGTCTATGGATCCGCCGCCGCATCGCGCCTCGACCAGCCCGCGAGGCGTCGACTTCTCGGCCAGGCTCGGCCGACACCAGGAGGTCGCCGAACGGACAGTGAGCTTGCTCGGCGGCGCCCGCAGGCTCCACCACCGTACGAACGCAAGGCTGACCCCTTCCTCGCCTTCGCGGGCATCACGGGCATCACGGGCATCGCGGGCATCGCGGCAATCGATACCCGCTACGGCCGCCGACTGCGCCGCCTACCTGACCGGCGAGGTCCCGAAGGAAGACTAGTGACGCAGCCTGCCCTGCGCCCCGCCCCGCCCCGCCCCGCCCCGCCGGGATGGTCTCTCACCCCGTGATTCTTGATTCCCAACCCGACCAGAAGGAACCTGCAGGACGCCTTGCAGCCGAACTCCTGCTCGGTGAGCGACCCGGACACGGTCGAACTCGACGAGGACGACGAGGACGACGAGGACGACGAGGGTTAGCGGGAGCGGACTCTGGCCAGATACGCGCGCTGACGAAGACGTACCACTCTGGTGGCTAGACACGCTTGAATCGTTTTGCGCCCGACGAAACTTTCAGCGCTTGACCTTGACGCAACGGCAGGGTTTCTACTGGCGGCATGCGAATCGGAGAGATCGCCGCGCTCGTGGGGCTCACCACCCGGGCGATCCGGCACTATCACCATGTCGGGCTGCTTCCGGAACCGGAGCGGCGCCCCAACGGCTACCGGGCCTACAGCGTCCGCGACGCTGTACTGCTCGCCCGGGTGCGCCAGCTCACCGAACTCGGCCTCAGCCTCGATGAAGTGCGCGACGCCCTCGCCGACGATGCCGAACGTGAACTGGCCGAGGTATTGAAGGAGCTCGACGCCGACCTGGCCCGCCAGGAAGCCGACATCCGGGAGCGCCGTCGCCGGCTCTGCGCCCTGCTCGCCGAGCCGCCCGGCGCGACCGGGCCCGTTTCACCCGCCCTCGCCGCACTGCTGGCACAGGCCCCCAGGACAGACTCGCCGAGCGCGGCCAAGGACCGCGAGTACCTCACACTGATGGACGCCAGGACCGGTAGCCAAGAGATTTTCGCGCTGCTCGGAACGCTGATCGCTGATCCCGCGGTTGTCGAACTGTATGAGCGCCTCGACGCGCTCGCCGAAGCCCCGGCCGACGATCCGCGGATCGCACCCCTGGCAGCTGACCTGATGGCAGCCGTCCCCGAGGAACTGTTCGCCGCAATCCCCGAGCACGGGGTGGTCGTGTCCGGGTTCAAAGAGGCGCTGCTCGCCGAGTACGCCCCCGCGCAGGCGGAAGTCGTGGGCCGGCTCATGGAGGCTTTCATGGAAAGGGGTCGGGGATGAGCGGTCGGCCAAGGGGCGTACGGGTGGCGCGGGTCGCGGTGGCCGCCGTGCTGCCGGGGGAACTGGCCCTGGCGGCCTGCTTGGTGGCTGGGGTCCGGCCGCCCGGTTGGGCGCTGGCGGGCGCCGAGGCGCTGGTGCTCGTGGTGCTGCTGTTGGAGGCATGGGTGCTGCGCTCGCTGTACGTCGCCGCGCGCGCCCGCGGTGCGGACCGCCGGGCGGCGCGGCGGTCCGCCGTGCAGGAGGCGGTGCCGGTGGCGGTCCGCCGCCTGGTCCTCCACGAGCTGCGCGCCCTCGCCTCCCTGGGGCGGTGGGTCCGGCGCGGCACGCACGGGGTGCGCCCCGGGGACCTCGCTGCCGCGTACACCGGGCCCCAGACCGCGATGATGTACGGGCTGCTCTTCGTGATGGTCATCGAGACGGTGGTCCTGGCCTTGCTCATCCCTTGGCCGGTGGTCCACCGGGTGATCCTGGTTCTCGACCTGTACGGCGTCGTCCTCGTGCTGGCCCTGCACGCGGCCTGCGTCACCCGGCCGCACGTCGTGCGCCCCGACGGCTCTCTGCGGATCCGCTACGGAGCGCTCTTCGACCTCGCTATACCGCCGGACGCCGTCGCCTCGGTCCGGGTCGACCGGCGCTACCCCGAAGGCAGCCTGATCACCCTCTCCGAGGACGGGGTCCTCGACCTGATCGTGGGCAGCCAGACCTCGGTGACCCTGGAGCTGAACCGGCCACTCCCTTTCACCCGCCCGCTCGGCGCAACGGAAGAGGCCCACATCATCCGCTTCCACGCCGACGACGCGCGCGCACTGGTCAGCGCACTCCGTCAGCCTGCCTGAGCACGCAGATCGGTTCCGACCACACAGACGGAGCGGTAGACAACTTCGCCCTCTGCCAACCGATTCCGCGAAGCCGACGACTCCTGGCAGACCCTCCGGCCCAACGACACTCCCTGGCCACCATGCCTGGCCCTGTAGGCATGCGGAATGGCCGCCGGGGCCTATGCCACGGCGGGGCGCGGCCGGTGAAGGAGCTGGCGGGCCGTGCGCAGGAAGTTGCCGCGCTCAAGGCCTGAGCAGGTACGCGAAAGAGCCCCGCAGGAAGCTGTCGGCGAGCCTGCGGGGCTCTTCTGCATCCCACGGCGGCATCCGGGCGGCGCAGGAAGCACCGTTGCTCGCCTTGCTCGTCACGCACCTGCACAAGCGGGCCACCTGCTCGGTGCCGAGCTGGCCACGGGCTCCCTGTTCGTCGTCCGGGGCCGCGTGGCCGGAGGGCGCCGCCGAGCATGTCGATACCATCACCGGGGAGGCACGATGACAGGGATCAGTCCAGCGCTGCACCGCAGGTGGGGTGAGTTCGTCGGGCCGGAGGCCACGCGGGCGAACCATGTACTGACGGCGTTGACGACGGCGGCCGGTGCGATCGCAGCGCCGATCGCGGCCACGGCGCGCGGGGCGGACGCAGGGCGCGCGGCCCTGGCAGGGCTCATGGCGGTGGACCTCGCAGGCGGGGTCTACGTCAACAACACACGGGCGTGCGCCCGCTGGTACGAGCGCCCGGGACAGGGCGACACAGAGCACTACTCCTTCGCCGCCTTGCACGTGCATCCGGCAGCGGTAGCTTGGCTCGACGCGGGGGTCGCGGGCAGCGGCAGAAAAAAGCGTGTGCACCCAGCTGCCTGGGCCGCCGCTCACTACGCGTACATGGCTACCGCAACCATCGCGATCCGCCGGTATCCGGCACGCCGACGGATGCTCGCAGTGGCCTGCACGGCCGGCGGGCTCACGCTGGACAAACTGCTGGGCCCCTCGCATACCGCACCCTGGTTCGCCTGGACCTACTACCCCAAGCTGCTGCTCGGCCATGCCGGTGCGGCGCTCTGGTCGGAGACCCAGCTGCATCCACGCTGAGAGCAGACATAGGCCAGGCGCGCCAGTGGGCCGCCCACCACAAGCCATTGGAAAACCTCCGGCGCACCCGGTAGAGGTGCGCGCGGGCGGTGGCCGCCTCGATGCCCATGACCTTGGCGGCCTCCCCACCGGCTGACCGGCAATCGCGCAACGGTCCATGATCTTGCGCTGTTTGCTGCTGAGTATGGCGATCTTCTCGCACACCCGGCGCAGGGCCCCGCGCGCCTCCAGCAGCGTGGCCAGGTCGACGGCGAGCGAAGGACGGTCGTGGAGCTGGGGGTCGAGGTCCACGGTTTTGGTGTCTCTCTTCAGGCGCAGCACTTCATGGACCGCGGTGGTGCGCAGCCAGGCCAGCCAGTTGGCCACCGGCTCCAGATTGGCGGCCTGCCAGCACAGCAGGAAAGCCCGTTGCACGGCGGCGTCGGCCAGGGCGCGCCGGCCGCCGGAAACGAACAGCGCTGGGCCAGCAGCGAGCCCTACCAAACGACAACGTGAATGGCCAGTTCAGGTGGCTGCTCACCAAGGGAGCCAGTTGGGGTGTTCCTTCAGGTCAGTGACCTTGAGGAGACTCGGCCGTTGAGCCCTGTGTGAAGCCTGACGCCAGGACTGTGCCGGACCGCGTCCCCCTTGTCCTGCTGCTGTACCCCAGCGACGACAAGGTGGCGGGGGCGACCCCGGGCCCACGGCGCGACCGATCTCGGACATCGGCCAAGGCGACGTCCCGTGGACGTGTCTGAATGACCTGGAGGACCGTGAGTTCCGCGTCTTCGCCCATGCGCATCGAGATGAATCAGTTGGGGCCGTTGCCGACGTTCCTGGCAGGTGCCCCGGAAGCGATTGCTCTCGTGAAGGCACCGACCGGCGACGAGGTGTGGCTCGTACGTGACCACGCCCTCGGGCGCCTGGTGCTGACGGACGACAGATTCAGCCGGGCCGCGGCCGTCGGGGCCGGGGCGCCGAAGCTGGTCGACGTCCAGCCCGCCCCGCAGTCGATGGTGAGCATGGACGGCCCCGACCATGCGCGGCTGCGGCGCGTGGTGGCGGGCGCCTTCACTGGCCGCCGGGCAGCGCTTCTGGGCCCGTCCATCGAGCGGCTGGCCGACGAACACATCGGCCGGCTCATCGCCGCAGGGCCGCCCGCGGACCTGAGCGAAGGTCTGGCCCTGCCGCTGGCACGCGGCGTACTGTGCTCGCTGCTGGGCATCCCCGCGCAGGACAGCGACTGCTTCCGTGACCACGTGGAAGTGCTGTTCGACTCCACGCACGGCACACGCAAGGAAAAGGCGCGGCGCCGCGTCCGGCTGGTGAGTTATATGGCCGGCCTCATCGAGCGTAGGCGCCAGGAACCGGGCGACGACCTCCTCACCATCATGGTCCGGGCACACGACGAGGCCAGGTTGTCGCTGGCCGAACTGATCACCATGGGCCTGACGTTGCTCACAGCCGGGTATGAGACGACCGCGGGTCAGATCGGTCTGTCGGCGCTCGCGTTGGCGTCCGACCCGGTCGCGTACGGGCAGCTGCGCCGACGGCCCGAGCTGCTGCCCTCGGCGGTGGAGGAACTTCTGCGGCTCACGCCCTCCACCCCGGTGAGTCTGGCCAGAGTGGCGACGCAACCGGTACGGCTGGGCGGGGTCACGGTCGCCGCGGGCGAGGCTGTGGTCGTGTCGCTGATCCACGGTAACCGGGACGACAGGGCATTCGCCGAGCCGCGTGACGGCACGTCACAGAGCCGGTCCGCCGCCCACCTGACGTTCGGTCACGGGGCGCACAGGTGCCTCGGCGCGCCGCTCGCCAGGCTCCAGCTGCAGATCGTCCTTGCGCAGCTGCTGCGGCACTTCCCGGTCTTGCACCTGGCCGCCGGGCCGCCGGACGCCGTCGCCTGGAAGGAGGGCCTGATCACCCGCGGGCTGTCCCGGCTGCTTGTGGAGTGGTGAGAGGGGCGCGTTCGAGGGTCTGGACTCTGCGCCGGGCCATGGCGGAGTTCTCATACGAGTGAAATGCCTGTCATCGGCCGGTTGTCCTGGGTCATGCGGCGAGGATTGAAAGTTGCACACCGATGGCAGCAGCTAATTCGAGCGACCTCACGAGGAGTTTGTAGTGGGCACGGGATACAGCATTGTTGTGAAGGTTCTGGTCGACCAGTTCGGCTGCACGGAGGCGGAGTTGATGCCCGAGACCACGATGGAGGACGTGGACTTGGACTCGCTGGCGCAGGTCGAGTTCGCCGTCGCCCTGGAGGGGCGGACCGGACTGCGGTTCAGTGACGACCAGGTCACCTTGGACACAACGCTGAGCCAGATCGCCGCCACCATCGATGCCTCGTGCGCCCCTGGTGCGGAGGTAGTGGCGCCGTGACACCGAGCGAGCGGCCGGAACTCGAAGGCGGCGCCGAGCATGAAAAGAACGGTCCGCACAGTGAAAAATAGTGTCGTTCTTTCGCCCTGCGATGAACTCCTCTGCGGCAAGAGTGCGCGTCCCGAACCCCCCATCGGAATGGCCCTGCTGTTCACGGGGCGACCGCCGTCCCTTGATGACCTGCGCGCTCGCGTGGCCGAACGCTGGGGCGGCATCCCGCTGATGCGCCGCAGCCTGCTGCGGCCGGGGCAGCCCTCCTGGCTGCGCCGTCACCGCTGGCAAGAGACCGAGGACGTCGACCTTCGCGTTCATGTCGCCGAGGTCCGCACGGCGGTCCCGTGTGACGGCATGGGTGATACGGCGTTCACGGCGCTGCTCGCCCGCCTGGTCACCGAGCCGGTGCCCGACGGGCCGCCGCCCTGGCGGCTGCGGCTGGTCCGCCCCGGACCGGACCAGGAACCGCAGGAGCGGTTCGCCGTAATCCTGACCGCCCATCACGCCTTGATGGACGGACGGTCCCTGGAGCGCCTGCTGAGCGGGCTCCTCGACGGCGGTACCGGTCACAGCGGCACCATCCGCGGCGGCGTGCGTGCCACACGTACACCTCGGAGCGCTGTGCCCGCACGTGAGGCGCCCGCCGGGCAGGTGGAGGGCGCCGGGCGGCCACTCGACACCCTGCGTTCCGGGCGCGCCCTGCCGCTCCCCTCCGGGCCGCCTCGCCCGGAAAGGGGCTTCACCTGGGCCGGCCTGGACACGGACACGGTACGAGCGGCCCGCCGCACCCTGCCGGGGCTGGGCGCGACCCTCAACGAGCTGGTGCTCGCGGCGTCCGCGGGCGCCCTGCGAGCCGTCCACGGCCCCCCGGACCGCTGGCCCGGAGCGGCCCGCCCGCTCTACGGCATGTTCTCCGTGGACCTGCGCACGCCCGAACAGGGCGAAGAGCTCGGCAACCTCGTCTCGGTGGTACGACTCCCCCTGCCCGTGGCCGTCG
This sequence comes from Streptomyces sp. NPDC050147, assembly GCF_040660195.1. Classification (NCBI taxonomy): domain Bacteria; kingdom Bacillati; phylum Actinomycetota; class Actinomycetes; order Kitasatosporales; family Streptomycetaceae; genus Streptomyces; species Streptomyces sp. NPDC050147. Next base: position 102,119 of record NZ_JBFALJ010000021.1, read on the forward strand.
ACGGCTCCCGGGAGCGGCTGCGAGCCTGCCGTGACCTGCTGGCCGGCCCCGCTCCGCCCCATGACGCACACACCACGACGCGCCTGGTCAACGCCGTCTCCCGGCTAGGTCCTTGGGGACTTCGCCTGCTCATCAGACGGGCCGGCTCGCCGGGCTGGGCCCCCGTGGCCTGCACTGTCATCAGATGGCCTCGCGGGCCGTGGTCCCTGGAGGGCGCGCCGCTGGAGAGGGTGATTCCGCTGGCGCCGGTGCAGACCCCGAACGCGGTCGGCGTAAACCTCACGGATTACGCACGCACCTTCACACTGACCGTTACGGGCCACACCCCTGAGGGTCTCACCCGGAAACTGGCCGACGCGTTCGGGCGGGAACTGGCGTCCCTCGCGCACAGCGCGCCTGAGCTGCGCGCCGCCCGGCACGGTAACCGGCCTTCGTAACCCGTGGCTTCGCGCCTCGTTCCAGTTTGTGTCTTGGGGTGCCGCGCGCCGGGCAACAGCGCCCGGCGCCCGGCGCCAGGGGAGATCACCGACGGAAGACAGGTAGGCGGCACATCACATGAGGCTGTCCCTTGCCGATGAGATGCTCCTGCGCAACGGATGCTCCGGTGTCACGGGCCTGGCGGCAATCTTCACCGGGAAACAACCTTCGGTGGAGGAAGTCCGGCGGCGGGTCGCCGAACGCTGGACGGCCATGCGACGGTTGAACCAGGTACTCCATCTCACGCCCGACGCAGGCGAGGGCCGGCCACCGCGTCGGCGCCGCGCGCACTGGATCGTCCCGGGGCCGTTCCGCCCTGAGCAGCAAGTTCTGGCCGCGGACTGCGAGTTGCACGAGCTGTGGGCGCAAGTCGTGAACCGCCCGCTGCCCGAAGGCGTGCCGCCCTGGCGGCTGTTTATCGTCCCGGGCGGATCGGAAGGCGGCTTCGCGCTGGTGCTGGTGGCCCAGCACGTGCTGCTGGACGGGCACTCCCTCGCCGTTTCGATGCGCGTACTGATGGACGGCGCCGATCCTGTGCGGACCACCAGCCACGTGCCACGGCCCCGCATCCCGCTCGGAGCTGTGGCCAGGGAGCTCAAAGCGCTGACCCTCCCCGGGCAGGCCCTCCCCACGCCCTCGCCTCACCGGACGGTGCCCTCGGTCGCCGTCCGCACGCTGCCGGTTCCCACTCTGCGTGCCGCGAGCCGGCACCCCCGGGGCACACGCGGCGCCACACCGAACGAACTGCTGATCAGCGCGGTGGCCGGAGCGCTGCGCACCCATTTCGGCCCCCCGAAGGACTGGCCGTCCGCCCGGCCCGTGTACACGTTGGTGCCGTGTGACCTGCGTACGCGGGAAAACCAGGACGAGCTGGGCAACGTCGTCACAGCCGTGCGGGTCGCGCTGCCCCTCGGCCTCGACGACCCCGTGGCCCGCCTGCGGGTCTGCCAGGGCGCGCTCCAAGCGGTGCCCGAACGAGCCGCCGTCCACGCCGCCGCGCTGTTCCCCCTGGCGGAGAACGTTCGGCGGATGGCCCCGTGGGCGGCCGCACCGATGACCGGCAGAAAGAGCCGGCCGTCCTACCTGGCGACGGTGACGACCACCGCGAAGTGGCGTGCCAGCTCGACCACCTTCCAAGGCCGTGAGCTACGGCACATGGCGGGACTGCCCCCGTTGCGCCGGCCGGGCAGTGCCAGCTTCCTGCTGATGCAAGCCCCTGGCGTGTGCGCGCTCACCGCCGTGTGCCATCTCCTCCCCGGCAGCGCCCACCGGCTCGCCGATGCCGTCACGCAGGAGATCGAGACCTTGGCCCGGACGGCAGAGCCGGACCACCGTGCCGGCCACACCGGTTCGAAACGACCAGACCCCTCATGACGGCACCAGGACAAAGGAAAGCACCGTGAACACAGAACAGCTGGACCACTGGGATGAGTTGCGCGCCCTGTGCGCGAGCAGCATGTCCGTGCCGGTGCAGGACGTCGTACCGCAAGCCCGGCTCGTGGCCGACCTCGGAGCCGACAGTTTGGACATCACCGAACTACAGGCCGCCTCGGAGGAACACTTCAACGTGTCCTTCAAGGGCGTCGACCCCGCCTCGGTATGCACGATCGGTGACGTGGCCGAGCTCATCGAGAGGCTGCGCACCGCCCCCGCCTCGGGTGTGGTCACCGGATGACCGACAAGAACACCGTCGCGGTCACGGGCCTCGGTGTCCGCTGCGGGGCGGGGGTGACCGTCGGCGCACTGTGGGAGAACCTGCTCACCTCCCGCTCTTCGGCCAGGATGCACGCCTTCGATGCCGAAGGCACCGTCGTAGCCCCCGCTTGCCCCATGCCCGAGTTCACACCGGAGGGCTACCTCACCGCGAAAGAAGCGCGGCGAACGGACCGTTCCGTGCAGTTGGCGGTGTGCGCCGCCACGGACGCCGTCGCGGATGCCGGAGGCCTTCATGCCCCCGCAAGCCGCAGCGCGGTCGTCACAGGCACCGCCTATGGCGGAGTGATCAGCCAGGAGTCCGGAATCGGGCGGCCCGACGTGCTGTACGTACCCCGGATCATGCCCAACGCCGGCGCGCACTGGCTCAGCGCCAAGCTCGGCGCCACCGGTCCCACACTGACCCTCTCCACGGCCTGCGCCTCCGGCAGCCACGCGGTGGGCGAGGCGATGCTGATGATCCGGGCCGGGCGCGCCGACGTCGTCGTCGCAGGCGGCCACGAAAGCCCGATGACGGCGACGACCGCGCTCGCCTTCGGGCGGTCCGGTGCCATGGTCACCGAGTGCGACGACGCTGCCCGTGCCTTACGGCCCTTCGACACGGACCGACAGGGATTCCTGCTCGCCGAGGCTGCGGCGTTCCTGGTGCTCGAGCGGCTGGACCACGCCCGCCGCCGCGGCGCCCGGGTCTACGCCACCCTCACCGGATACGGGTGCACCTCCGACGCCCATCACCTCACGGCACCGCACCCCGAAGGCACCGGCGCGCGAGCGTGCATGGAGCAGGCGCTCGCCGACGCCAGCACGTCTGCCGAAGCCGTCACGCACATCAACGCGCACGGCACCGGCACCGCGTTGAACGACGTGGCCGAAGCACGCGCCCTCACCGCCCTCTTCGGCCCCGCCGCCGTCCCGGTGACCGCCTGCAAGTCGGTCACCGGGCACTCCCTCGGGGCGGCCGGAGCCCTGGAAGCCGTGATCACCACCCTGTCACTGCACGAGGGAATCGTGCCGCCGACCGCAAATACCATGCGGCTCGATCCGCAGTGCGACCTGGACGTCGTTACCGCCCGGCCGCGCAAACTGCCCGCCGGACCGGCCATCAGCACCAGCTTCGCCTTCGGAGGCCACAACTCCTGCCTCGTCTTCGACACCCCCCGGCCCTGACCCGCCGACCGAACCGAAGACGACGACCGTGCCCATCACGAGCGAAGAGGGATACACATGCGACTGTCAGGGATTGAGGGAGGCTTCCTGCGCGCGGGACTGCCCGGAACGATCGGCTCCGCCACGCTGTACACGGGCAAGCCCTTCGACCTGGCCGAACTCCGCTCCCGTGTCGGTGAGCGGTGGGGTGCGCTGGACAGGATGCACCAAGTCCTGCAGCCGCCACCCCGGTCGGCGGCGCTGTCCGGCCACCGCTGGGCGTTCGCGGGGCCGTTCGATCCGGCCGCACACGTCACCGCCTGCGCAGAGGAACTGCAGTCGCTCCTGGCCGCGGCGGTAGTCCGGCGGCTACCTCCCGACCGGCCCCTGTGGCAGCTACTGGTACCCAAACCCGCACCGACCGGCGAACAGCCCTTGGTGCTGCTGGCCCACCACGCGCTTCTCGACGGCAGCTCCCTCACCACCCTCCTTCGCCTCCTCATGGACGACCCCACAATTCGCGTCCGTGCACCGAAACCGGCCCAAACGCCGCCACGGCCCCGCGTCCCGTTCACCAACCTGATCAAGGAGTGGCATAACAGCAACGCCCTGGGACAGCCCCTGCCGCTGGCACCTGGCGAATGCCGCCCCGCCGTTACCGTCACCCGACTCGACCCCACCGTGATGCGCTCAGCACGGCGTCAGCCCGCAACCGGACGGGGCGCGACGTTGAACGAACTACTCCTCAGCGCCCTGGCCGGTGCCCTCCCCACCTGCTACGACGCCCTCTCATCCCGGTCCTGCGACGCCGCGCCCCTCTACGCGAGAGTGCCCGTGGACCTGCGCAGCCCGTACGAGGCCCAGACGCTCGGCACCCTCATCACCGCCATCCGCGTCCCGCTGCCCGTGGACACCGATTCCCCGGCCGACCGCCTACGGACCTGCCAGCACCTGCTGTCGGCCCTGAACCGGCGATGCCATGCCCACCGCGCGGCATTGCCCGTTCTGGAAGGCATGTCCCGTGCGGCACCCTGGCTGACCACGGCGCTGACCAGGCGCATGACCCGGCCCGATGTGAACACAGCAGTGTGCACGGCGTTCAAGTGGCGATACGGCCCGAGCCGCCTGCACGGCCGCCGCCTGACCGGCATCGTAGCCCTGCCTCCCCTCTCCCCACGCGCCTCCGTGAACCTCGCCCTCGCCCAGAACGCGGAGACCTACACGCTCACGGTCGTAAGCCACCTCCGACCCGGTGACTCCCAACTGATCGCCGACACCGTGGCGGAGGAACTGACAACGATGGCTGTGATGAGCGCTTCACATGGCGAATGCGCGGTTGAGTCGGCGGAGTGAAATGGTCGAGATGACGGGAAAGCGCCCCGGCGTTGACCTTCTCGTCCACGTCATCGGCGCACCCCACCGAGGAGGCCGCGGAGGAGTGCGCAATGCGGGCCCGGGGCCGATCGGTCAGCGAGCTGGTGCCAGGTGGTGAGGCGGCATGCGGCCCATGATCGCCGGATGCGTGGTGGCGGTGGACAGGGAGTCATGCGAAGGCGGCACCGGCGCCGATGCGGCACGCGGCATCCGTGAACAGCGGCCAAGCGGAGCCGAGCTGGTCCACCAGAACGGGCTCGCCGGAGGCGAACGCGGCCAGCGATGGGCCGCCACGCGGGACACCCTCCCGACAGCGGCCCGAACTCAGCCTTATCTCTACGGGCTGACAAGCTGTGCGGGATCTCTCCGGAGACGGCCTGTCGGACAGGCCCGGGTGGGTCTGCCCGACGGTGTGCAGTGTGTGAAACCCTGCCCGAGCTTTCCAGTGAGGGTGGTGCCTGTGGTGTGGCTAGGCGGCCGGCTTACGGATGCTCAGCGATGGCTGGGCCCGCCGGTCAGTCGATGCCTTCGGTGATGCGGAAGTCGCGCTCCAAGCCGTCGGGGAGGGCCACCAGCGCCTTCTGGTATGCCTCGCTCTCGTATGCCGCGACGGCCTGTTCAAAGCTGTCGAACTCGATCAGAACGACGCGTTGCGTGATTCCGGCCTCGTGGGCGACGACTCGACCGCCACTGGACAGGACGCGCCCGCCCCCAGCCTGGACAGCCGGACCGGCCAGCTTGTCGTAGGCAGTCAGCCTCTCAGGGTCGGAAATGGCGGGGTAGACACTGGCCCAGTAGCCCTTAGCCATGGAAACCTCCTGTGTTCGGCCGGACACGTCCGACTTCGAATTGACACTCAGATCGATCGATCCCGGCGACGGGTTCTGCGGTCAGTTGAATCGCCATATGCGCAGGCTAGGGCTTGATGTGCGGTCTAGGGAAAGACCGGTACGGGATAGGCTCAGAACGGATCGTTATCAATCCGCAGGGAGGCCACGTGGCGCCGGACACAGTGAGCCTGCGGTACTTCCTGGTGCTGGCACAGGAGTTGAACTTCACCCGCGCGGCCGCCCGGATCGGTATCGCACAGCCCGCACTCAGCGCCCGGATGCGCCGATTGGAGACGGAACTCGGTACGGCCCTGCTGGTCCGCGACACGCGTAGCGTCGTATTGACCACGGCCGGTGCGGCTTTGGCGGAGTCCGCGCCGCCCGCGCTGGCGGCGCTGGACCGGGCATGGGACACCGCCCGGAGCGCGGCGGCCGGTGAACTGGGCACGCTCCGCATCGGATACAGTCTCAGCGCCGGGGCCGAAACGGCACCGGCCCTGGTGGACAGGCTGATTCGCAGCAGTCCCGGACTCGAGGTCGGCGCGGTCCCGATGGCGACACCGGAGATCTCCCCCGCGGTCGCCGACGGCCGCATCGATGCCGGGATCACCCGCGGTGAACAGCCGGGCCGTGGCGTGCGCCGGTACCTGCTGCGGCGTGCGCGCATCGGGGTTCAGCTGGCGCAGCACCATCCGCTGGCCGAACACCCGGAGATCGAGATCGCCGACGCGGCCGCGTATCCGCTGCGACTCCCGGACCGTGCGGCCAACCCCGTGATCCACGATCAGCTGTCCGCACTGTTCCGAGACACCCGACCACACCCCCAATTCCACACACCCGCAGTCTCTTTCGACATGTCTCAGCGCGACCTGCACGACGGGGTCACCCTCGCCCCGGCCGGAGAAGCCGCGATCACGGCACAACCGGCCGGTCTCACCTGGCGACCGCTGCGAGACGCGCCCGGCCTGACGATCCACCTGGTCCTCCCACGCGAGCAATCGCCGCTACACCACCGCGTCCGTGCCGTCGCCAAATCCCTGGCGCACGAGCTGCACTGGCTGCCGGACTGACGCTCCAGGGGTCAAGCCAGACGGACGCCTGCGGTGGTGAGGCCAAAGACCTTGCGCCCGGCGGACATCGCGATGATGTCGACGGCGCTCTTTCGGCACCGCGGATGCATACGCCCCATGCCGACACAGCCCGAGGAACCGCAAGCAGAGGCAGTGTCGGCCGCGTTGTCGCTCTGGCCGACAGGGGCACCGGTTCGCCGAACGCACCCGCAGCGCGCCACCACCCACGCTTTCCTCGCCGCCGGACACAGCAAGCGATCCGTCGCCCGGCAACTCGGCATGACCCTCAACACCATCCTGCGCTTCTCCGGCGCCACCACCCCGGAGGAGATGTTCACCGGCCAGTGGCAAAGCCGTGCCACCAAGCTCAACGCCTACAACCCCTACATCGACCAGCGCCGGCAGGAAGATTGCGCCAACGCCTGGAAAACTACGGGAGGAGATCAAGGAACAAGGCTATCCACGCGGATACGCCAGCGTCCGCGACTACGTCAGCAGGACTCTTCGCGGCAAGCCCCACCGGTCGGCCCCCGACCGCCAACTGCCCCGGACTGACAGCACTCCCGAGCACGTGCGCTTCTTTGCCCACATGCTCGCTCACCTGCAAGGCGACCGGATCCACGAATGGAACGAAGCAGCCAGCGCCACTACCGAACTGCCCGGCCTCCGCCACTTTGCTCAGCGCCTCCTGCGCGACCTCGATGCCGTCACTGCCGGTCTTACCCTCCCCTAAAACTCCGGCGTCGTGGAGGACCATGTCAACCGGATCAAAATGCTCAAGCGCCGGATGTTCGGCCGTGCGGGATTCGCCTTGCTTCGCAAACGAGTCCTCCTGGCCCGCGAGCGTTTGTCAGTGTCTGCTGGAATGCTGGCTTCGTCCGCGAGAGCGATACCAGGAGCCGTGCATGGGAACGTGGGGAACAGGCCCATTCGACAGCGATCTCGCTGCCGACTTCGTCGATGAACTCGAGGGACTGACTTCTCAGAAGGTCATCGAAGTACTCGAGCGAACATTCCAGCGAGTCACGGATTCCGGAGCACGCGTGGATGGCGGCGACGGCACCGAAGCGGTGGCCGCCGCACGTGCCACGACCTCAGCTCACCGAGGCACCCGGCGCCAGCGCCAAGCCCGCGGTCGCGAGGAAGTCCTCAAGACTGATGGCACCGCTGCCGGTGCCGTCGTCCCATTCGACCAGGAGCCCCGAGCGACCCTTGTTCCAAGAGTCCGGCGTGTCGTCATCATCGCCAGAGCCGGGATGCCACTCGACGCAGCCCCCACCATGCCGATAGCGGAGATACAGGTACTGGCCGTCTGCCGTCCAGGCATCCCACTGCGATGGGGAGGCGGAACAGGTCTGCACAACCCGCATCAGCTTCCGACCCTCGTCCGTATTCACCCGACGATGGTCGCGCAGCAGCAGCGCCCTGGCAATCAACTGCAGGCCGCGGTCATAAGCCTCTCAAGCAGCAGCCAGAGCACGTCATCAATGATCGACCGGACAGCTCCTAGCGTCGCCTGTGCCACTGACATTCGTCGGCGTATCCGTCCAGCGTTGCGGTTGAGTGGTCGCGTAGCGCCTCATGGGTCTCCGCGTTGTCTGGCCCGGGCAACCGTCTGTGCCCTTCAACCAACTGGGGTGCGTCCACGAGGCGAGGCAGCACGCGACCTCGCGACGGCCCCGCCTCGATGTCCGGTAGTAGAGCCGGGGTGCTGTCCGAGCTCCTTGGTAGCGTGCCGCGTCCGGCCGGAGAGATCATGGGAGCGGACAGCAGCTGTGCAGGAAGTGGTGTGTCACGGGTCGACAAAGGGCGGATAGCTGAGGCGCTCGATGACATCAGGGGGAATCCAGCGCCATCCGCATGCTGGCGTGCGGCCAGCCGCAACAGGCATATGGGGATGCGCTGTTCACCGGCCAGGCGCGCGGGGCAGTCTCTACGATGGATGCACGCTGCGCCGGGAGGCCCTGATGGAATCGCACGCCGAGCCAGAGGCCACCAAGCCGCGCCCCGACTATCCGCCCAAGTCTCCCCCGCCGCCGAAGAAGCCGCCGTCGCCTCCGCCGCCCCAGACCCGGATCGATCCGGCGTCCTTCCCGCTCCCCCAGCGCGGATCGCGCACCGGGCGCCCGGTGATGAAGAACCGGCAAGGTGCCGCATGGAACCTTGAGGCGCAGCCGTGGGCGGGCGCCAAAGCGTTCAAGGAGGTCAGCGGCAGGCTCACCAAATGGGGGGTCCGCGTACCGGAACACCTCGAAAGCCTGCTGCGGCACATGGTCGGCCTCGTCGTCGCCGATGGCGGACGCCATGTCAGCGTGCATCTGGCCGAGCAGAACCACCAAGTGCTCATCCTGGCGCTCAGCCACCAGCCCACCGACATTCCCGCCGGGGAAGACGTACTGCCGCAACTGCTGAAGATGGGCGCGGTGTCCTGCAGTACTGAGCTGACCGCCGAGGGCCGCCAGGTGTGGGCCGTCCTCGACCTGATGGCATAGAAGCGGCCCCCGCCGTCTCTCTGCTCCGATTCCAGTTGCCCGCCAGCTCCCACTCCTGGGGCGGGCGTTGGGGCTGTGCGAGAGCCTCGGAGGAGCATGAGCGGGCTTCGCCTCACTCCCACCAACGCGAGGCGATGATCCCAGGCCGTTAAGTGCCTGTGTCCGAGCCGCTCATGACAGTTGGTCAGCAGGCTGGTGGTTCGGGTTGGCAGGCTCGCTGAGCGGTGCCGCGGCTACTTGAGGTCCTGGCTGTCTCAGAGGCAGAGGAACCGGTGGGGACTCATTCGGCTGGGGGTGAAACCGCCTTCCTCCCGTAATCGTCGGGCTCAGAATGACCTGCATGACGACGACACGGGTGATCACACAGCAGGCCATCGGCGGCTCCGACGTGCTGGAACTCGCCGAGATACCCCTACCTTCGCCGGGCCCCGGCGAGGTCCTGGTCCGGGTACGGGCCACCGGCATGAACCCCGCGGACTGGAAGGTCCGCATCGGCAAGGTGGACTTCTTCGGCCCGCCGCCGTTCGTGCTCGGCCACGAGTTCAGCGGTACGGTTGAGGCCGTCGGCAAGGCCGTCACCCGCTTCGCGGTGGGCGAGGAAGTCTACGGCTGGACCCTCCCGCCACACGGCAGCCACGCCGACCACGTGGTGGTCCCCGAGGATCGAATCGCGCCCAAGCCACGCACCCTCGACCACGTCGGCGCCGCCGCCCTGCCGATCTCCGGCTTCACCGCCTACCAGGCCCTGGTCACCCTCTCCGACGTACAGCCCGGCCAGCGAGTGCTGATCCACGGCGCGGCCGGCGGGGTCGGCCACCTCGGCGTACAGATCGCCAAGGCCCGGGGCGCGTACGTTGTCGGCACGGCCCGAGCCGCCAAGCACGACTACCTGCGCGGGCTCGGCGCCGACGAGCTGATTGACTACACAGTGGAAGACTTCTCGGCCCTGCGCGGCCTCGACGCGGTGCTGGACACCATCAGCAACGATTACGGCCCGCGCTCGCTGCCCACCCTCAAGCCAGGCGGCATTCTGGTCGACGTCGTCGGCGTCGGCGTGGACCGCACCGAGGTGACGGCACGCGCCGCCGAACTCGGCATACGGTTCGTGGAGTTCTTCCTGGATCCGACCCCCGCCGTGCTGACCGCCTTCGCCGAACTCGTCGACACCCACGGCGTACGCCCCACGATCTCCGAGACTTTCCCGCTCACCGAGTGCGCGAAGGCCCACGAGCTCAGCGAAACCGGCCGGGTACAGGGCAAGATCGTCCTCGTGCCTTAGTACCGCATCAGACACCTCAGGTGGTTACCGGTAGTTCGTTGCATCCGGCAGTAGAGGTCAATGCCATGTCCGGTGGTGACCGCGTCAATCAGGGCCTGGAGCTCGGAGGCGGCTCCTTGTCCGTCCAGGCTCGCCACCACCGGTTGAGGGTAATGGCAGAGGTAAGCCAGGAACCGACGGCTCGTAACGCCCCGGGTCAGCAAGGCGGTTGGGGCCGGTGGGGCTCGGTTGGGCCCCCTCTCTGGCTCCTCTCGGAACATGGATCGGGCGCGGTGGCGTCCAAGGGCCTGGGTGGGGCGAACCATTGGTTCCAGCAGAGGGAGAAGGCGCAGTTGACCAGGGCCTGGTGGCGACGGATGGCACGGTCGGAGCGGACTTGGAAGTCGACCCAGCCGAGTTCGTCTTTGACCTGCTTGTAGCGCTGCTCGATCCAGGGCCGCAGGCCGTAGAGGCGGACGGTCTCGGCTTGGCCGGCCGGCGGGTACGGGCTGGTGGCGGCGTGGGGCGCGTCGGGGTGGGGGCAGGTTGGGTGCCAGGTACCAGGTGGCCTTCTCCGGCAGGGTGGCTGGATCGGTGGTGGCTACCACCAGGCGGCACGGGGAGTCGGGGCCGTAGCCACCCCAGCGGGCGTCGGCGGTCCACCAGCTCTCGATGTACCCATCGCGGAAGTGGCGCTCAACCGGTGTCCAGTCACCCGGATGTGCCGGGTCGGTCCCCGCCAGGGAGCGGGCGGCCTTGATGGGGGTGTGCGGTTGGTCGACCCGGGCCCCAGGTGCCACGGTGCGGCTTGAGCGCCACGACGTAGGGCAGGCCAGCCTCGCGTAGTGCGAGATACCAGACTGCGCTGACGGAGTAGGCGCAGTCGGCGACCACCGCCCGGCAGGCAAAGCCCGCCTCCACGCCCCGGACCGTGAGAGCGGCGGAGATCTGTGGTTTGGTGCGGACGGCCAGGTCGGACCGGCCGCGAGTGACGTGACGGGCGTGCGTGTACGGCTGTGCGTGCAGCGGGTAGTAGACACGCCCGTCGGTCCACACCGTGGTCACCGTGACGATGCCGTTGTCGGTCTTGCCCAGCCGGCCCAGCCACTGCCGGCCCACGTTGGCGCTGGCCGTGCCGTCCTTGCGGTCCCCGGAGTCGTCGATCACGATGACTCCACCATCGTGCGGAGCCGTCGCCGCCTGCTCGCGCAGCAGTTCAAGCCGCCGGTCGTTGATCTGCTCGGCTTCCCAGGGCGACTCGGACAAGAAGAACTGCAGCCGCTGCACCCCCGGTATCCCCGCACCGGCCACCGGCCACCGGCCACCGGCCACCGGCTCAGCCTCTGTCAGGCAGGTGATCGTCTTGTTCCGTTCTCGCGGCGCCAGCAGCCCCGTCAGGTACTCACGAAACCCCCGCCGCTGTGCCAGGCTGAAGAAAAGGTCGTCAACCCACACCATCGCCGGATTCGCCGAACTACCGGTAACCGCGTCGCCCATTCGTCCATGGCGGCCAGGATGCCGAGGCCCCGCTGAGCCTCGTTCCGCGCCATGGCCGAGCCATGGCCGCGCCAGCCATCTGGTCGATGTTGATCTTTTCGGCGAGCTGCGGGTAGAGGAGCTGCAGGATCTGCTTGCTGGTGGGCTCCGCCTGGTGCAGCTGGTCGTATAGAGCTTGGTCACCAATGAATTCGCCTGCCCGCCTGCTGTTGATATCCGGCCTGAACCCCCCTGGCGGTTTGGGTAGTTGAGAGCGCAAAGGGGGGCAGTCAGCTCGAACAAACAGGTGGCATGAGGCTGTGCGTTCCGTCTACCTTGCGCCCGTGACTGGTGATCCGAAGCACGTACCAAGTAGCTTGCCTGCAACTTCTACGGAACCGACCGTGCCAGTCTCCGACGATTCGACAACGGCAGCCGATCGTCTACCGGCGCATCCCGGGCCCGCCGAGGAGTTGTTCTCCAGGCGGTACGCTGCCGCCACCTCCAGTTTCGCCGCGGTGATGTTCCTGACCGGGTTTGCCGCGCTGGCCGTGGTCCCCACATTGCCGACGGCAGCGCGCGACCTGAATGGAGTGTCGCTCTTCCCCCTGGTGGCGGGATGCTTCGTAGCTGCGAGTCTGCTCGGTGGGGTACTGGGCGGTCATTGGGCAGACCGCGCAGGGGCGCTACGTCCGCTCGCGGCGGGCGTGGTACTGGCAGTGGCCACCCTGCTGGTCTCGGGAGCCAGCACCTCGATCTGGCAGCTGGCGGCCGGGCGCTTCCTGGACGGGCTGGCGGGCGGGATGGTCGCGGTGTCGATCAACGCTGCCATCGGCCGGGCCTACCCCGAGCATCTGCGGCCACGCGTACTGGCGTTGATGAGCGCCTGCTGGATTGTCCCGTCGCTGGTCGGTCCTCCGCTGGCGGGACTGGTGGCCGAGTGGTGGTCCTGGCGCGCGGTGTTCTTCGGTCTGGCCGCTCTCACCGTGCTGCCCGCCCTGGTGGTGGTGGCCGTGCTGCGCGGCGCTTCCTGGGCGGCCGCGCCCGCACGGTCGAAAGACAGGCTGCCGCGCCCCGCTGTGATGGTCGCGACAGCCGTAAGCCTGGGTGCGGCATTGGGGCAGTACGGTGTCTCGGGCTGGGACATGCGCCACCTGCTCTTCGCAGCGGGCGGGTTCGCCCTGCTGGTGGTGTTCGCGCCGAGATTGCTGCCGCCGGGTACCTGGCGTGCCGCGCGCGGCCTGCCGGCCACGGTGCTGCTGTGCGGCCTGGGATCAGGCGTGTTCTTCACACTGGAGGCCTACGTACCCCTGCTGCTGATCACCGACCGGGGCGCTTCGCCCGTAGTAGTCGGCATGGCCTTCACGGGAGCTGCCGTGGCCTGGGCCGGCTCCTCCTGGGTGCAAGGCCGTCTGCTGGAGGACTGCCCCCGCCACCGCTTGGTCGTGGCGGGCGCACTGGTGCAGGCGGCGGCAATCGCGCTCGCGGTTGCCGGGACACTTCCCGCGACGCCCGCGTATACCGCCGCATCGGCGATGGTCGTCGCGGCAGTCGGTATGGGTATGTACGCCCCTTCCCTCACCGTGCTGTCACTCACCCATAGCCCACCCGGCCGGCAGGGCTACGCCAGCAGCGCGATGCAGACTTCCCAGAACCTGGGACAGATAACAGTGCTGGGCTTCTCCTCCGCCCTGCTCAACGCCTGCCTCGGCGCCGGCTCGGCCGACACCGTCGGCTACAGCGCCGCCTTCGGAATGCTGCTCGCACCGTGCACCCTGGCAGCCCTGCTCGCCACCCGCGCACGCAGCACCTGAGTCGCAATCTTCCCGACAATGCCGTCATCTGTCATCTGGCGTCTGTCATTTGTCATCGACATCAACGAGCCAGACGGTCACCAAATGCCTCCGGAACCGGTCGACAAACGCTGTTCCTAGAGCATCGTGCGGACAGGCGCCAGTCGGCGGCGAGCCGACTTGCGCCTCTCTGCAAGAGGGGTGGCGCTAGAGCCAGCGGCCTGTCACTGATCGCTTCAGTTGGCCACTCCGAGCGTCATAGTTGGCCGCGCGGTAGCGACCGTTGCGGGGGTACTGATGCCACATTTCGCGACGTCATGAAGGGACGCCCGTTTCAGTCGTGTGTTGGATCTTCTGCACAAGACCTGGACCGCAGCACTGGTCCGCGTCCGCCCCGATGTCAGTGGTCGGGACTATCGTGCGTGGATCCAAGTCCGGTGCGAGCAGAGGAAGATCATGACTACGTTGGAGAACCGGCCGAACACCGCGCTTCTTGTCGTCGACGTGCAGAACGGCGTCGTCGAGGGGGCCCACCAGCGCGACGTGGTCGTCGCGAACGTCGCCGGTCTCGTCGAGCGGGCGCGGCGGGAAGAGGTCCCGGTGGTCTGGGTCCAGCACTTCGACGAGGACCTCGCGAAGGGGAGCGACGACTGGCGGATCGTCACGGAGCTCGCTCCGCGGGACGCCGAGCCGCTCGTCGCCAAGAGCTACGGCGACTCCTTCGAGGACACCACGCTGGAGACCGTGCTGTCGGGGCTGGGTGTCGGGCGCCTCGTCGTCGTCGGCGCGGAGACCGACGCGTGCATCCGCTCCACGCTCCACGGCGCGTTCACCAGAGGGTACGACGCGATCCTGGTCAGCGACGCCCACACGACGGGCGACAAGACAGACCGGGGTGCGCCGTCGCCGGACCAGGTCATCGCGCACACGAACCTGTACTGGACCTATCAGGCGGCGCCGGGTCGTACGGCCGGGACCGTCGAGACCAAGGAGGCGGCCTTCACCAGCACATCCTGACGGCTCGCGTTGCGCACTGCGGGCCAACCAAGCCACTGTCCTCGTTGCGGTCATCAACGAATGGCTGTGACCAGTACGGAAATCGATTCACCTCACCAGGGCACGGCGGCGAAACTCACCTCATGACCCCAGACTTCACCGTGCGCCCGGCCCGGCCCGGCCCACCGATGCCCGGCCCCTGGCCGAAATGCGCTGGACGTTCAAGCAAGAGGATCACGAAAAGGAGCCGCCAGCACTGGCCCGGCCCCTGGAAGAGGCCGAACACTGGATGCGTGACCGTCTCAGCGATGGCCAATGGCTGGCTCTGGTTGCGGAGACCGGAGGCGAAATCTGCGGCCACGTCTTCCTCTGCCTGGTGGAGAGAATGCCGGATCCGTACACCGACAACACCCCGGTCGGCTACGTCACGAACTTCTACGTCACGCCGTCGCAACGTAACAAGGGAGCCGGCTCTGCCCTCCTGGAGGCGCTGAAACAGCACTCACGCAGCTCCGGCTTCGACACTCTGATCGTCTGGCCCTCAGAGCGGAGCAGCTCCCTCTGGCAACGATCCGGTTTCCAGCCCCCGGAAGAACTGTTGGAGCTGCCACTCGACACCTGATGAGATCCGCTTCCCCTACACGGCCTGGGCCACGAGGTACGACAAACGTGCGGTCCGCTTCGAAGGGACCGTTTTCGTCGTAGCGATTAACGAGTGGCTATAGCCAGCACACTCGAATGGCATCCTGAATCTGGATTTGATCACGCAACATGTCTGGGACGTCGAGGCATCATCCTTCGCGAAGGCGTGTGACAGGTCTTCGCTCGCCTGTCGTCAAACCGTCGTTGACGACGGGCGAGGCGGGGTCGTCCTTGCGATGGTGAGCGCGGTGTCAGTCGGCGACACGGATGACGATCTTGCCGAAGGCGCTGCAGGCGAGGTGTTCGTACGCCTTGATCGCGTCTTCGAAGGCGTAGACGGTGTCGATGATCGGGTCGAGGCCGTTCTTCTCGCTCCAGGCGTTCATGTCGAGGAAGGCGCGGCGGTGGCCGACGGCGATGCCGCGGATGGCGGCCTGGCTGTAGAGCAGCGACAGGACGTCCAGCGGGGCGGTCATGCCGCCGAGGAAGCCGACCAGGGAGATGTGGTCGGCGGCCCGGGTGGCACCGATGGGACGTCCCCGGCCGGCCAAGGGCAGCGGCATCGCCCCGCGCACTCCGGCAGCGTCGCGCGACGGCCCCGAAGCGACTGACCGAGGCCAGGACCCGCGACCTCACCGCTGGGTCGGCCGCCGTCAGTCCTAGCGATGGCGAGTGAAGTGGCGACGAGGGCAGGATTCGAACCTACGTCCACCCGGGGACAGAGCCGGGCGCTCCTCCGCAGAGCTTCCTCGTCGCCACGTCGATCATGGCTGGGGCTGCCGTTTCGGGCAACCGATTTCCCCAAGCCCCTCGGCAAGCCGTCACAGCCACTCCCTCGCCGCTGCGCGCTTGCCATGGCCGGAGAACACCCCTGCCGACCGGAGGGCACTGGCCATAAGAGGGTCCGCGACGGCAACACCGTGTACAAGTTCGGGCGTCCGGCGGAAGTCGACAGCCTCAACCGTCGGCCGGGGGGCGGTCCAGGCGCTGGCGACGGGATCCCTCCGATGTCGGGCGCAGACTGCCTCGACCAACGAACGTGGGCATTCCTTCTCACCCCGCAGCACTTCCCAGGGCAACGGCAGCTCTGCCCAGATGTAGGTGTCAGGGTGCAGGCCGCCGCCGCTCATGCGGTGCCAATACGCCACATCGGCAGCCATCAGGCGGGGCACCTTACCCGGGCAGACCCGGTCCAGGATCTTCTCCTGACCCAGTTCGGTCAGAATCGCGAACCAGTGCGCTCGGGCCGAATTCCACGCCTGCGCGGCATGGTTCCACGTCGATGAGTCGTCGCCGCGGCGCACGATCATCGTTTCGCGCTCCAGCGGGTGCCGATTCCAGGCGTCCTCCAACAGATCCGCGACCTGGCGCAGGAAACCGTTCCACCGGACCAGCAGCTGAGCGAGGTCCTCGTCGGACACTGCGCCCAGCACCTCCGCTGTGGGATGCACATGCGCGACCGCGGACCAGCAGGTCCGCTCGGGCTGCGCACGCAAGCGCTGGAACAGCGCCTCGGCGACCTCGTCGTAGACCTGGCGCTGGCTCCCGTTCGTGAAGACGCTGCGCATGTAGCCCCGCGCCGTGATGTACGCGATGAAGGCCGCCGTGTCCGGGTCCGCAGCGAAGAGACCGTACGGCAGAACGTGCGCGAGCGCTCCCTTGCCCGTCATCGTCACCTCGCGGCGGCGTTGCTCGTGCATCAGCCGCGCCAGTTTGGCCTCCATACGGCACAGGAGACGGAAGCGCTTGTTGTACTGGCGCTTGGAGACCTCGCCGAGGCCGGCAGCAGTTCGCTCACCCCGGTTGAGACGGTCCGCGCCGAAGTCGTTCTGGCCGTACACGCGGCCTATGGACTCGCCTGCACACCGGATCACTGCCTCAATCCGGTCGGGATCGTCCCCGGCGCTGTCCGGAAGCTCCGGCACATCCGTGAACAGGCTTGCCACACGGGCGAGCTGGCGCTGTGCGCCGACCGGGCGGGCAAAGTCCTCCCGCATGGAGGTGTAGCCGTGCCAAAGGTTGCGCAGCGAGTGTTCGGCGGCTTTGCCGAGTGCCGCCTCGGTGACCTCGTCGAGTTCAGTGCCCTGTGCCGCATAAAGATCCTGGATGAGCCGGGCTACATCCTCCGGACGCTTGCGCAGTGTGAGCGAGGCGTGCAGTTCCCGGAGGAGTTCTTCGACGGTGGACGGCAGCATGAGCCTCACCTTGTCATTCCTCGGCCAGCTGCCCAACTGGATATCCGTGGGCCGCAGGCGCGAATCATCCCGCAGCAGTGCTTGCGGGATTGCCGGCCAGACACCGCGCTGCGACAGATCGACTCGCTGTTCGGCGGTCAGTTCAGCGTCCAGTCGGCCAACGCCGTCTGCCATCCGGGAAGTCGCGCGCATTCACCACCGAGAGGTCGGCTGATTCACCGCTCTGTTCGCGTCAGGGCAGGGTCCACTTCTGGTTGGGTTCGGCGTGGCAGGTCCACAGGTGGACGGGTGTTCCGTCGTTCCACGTACTCCCCGAGGCGTCCAGGCACTTGCCCGACTGCGGATTGCGGACCGAACCGTCGGACTGCGCCGCCCACTTCTGCGCACCCGACCCGTTACACGTCCACAACTGCACCTTCGTACCGTCCGAGGTGCCGCCGCCCGACACATCCAGGCACTTGCCCAGCGCCCGTAACGTCTCGTCACCCGGCACGGTCCACTTCTGCGCACCGGACCCGTTACACGTCCAGATCTGCACCTTCGTACCGTCGGCCGTCTGAGCACCATCCACGTCCAGACACTTGCCGTTGACCCCCTTCACCTCACCCGAGCGAGGACCGGGCTCCTGGCCTCCGCCCTGCTTGACGCGGATGTTGCGGAAGGACACCTCGTCGCCGTCCCCGTGGTTCTGGAGGCCGATGTGCCCCTGCCGCAGGCTCCGCACCGGATCGGTGTTGGTGAAATCGTTGATCTTCCGGCCGTTGAGGAAGATCTCCAACCGTTCGCCGGTGACCCTCAGTTCATAGGTGTTCCACTCCCCCGGTGGATTCAGTGCGCCATCCCGGGCAGCGATATCGGCGGACTTGAAGCCGTAGACGGCGCCCGTGGTGCGGTCGGCCGCGTCCGTCGCGTCGATCTGGATCTCGTAGCCGTTGTTCACCGCGGACCATGGGTCCTCGGAGGCCGGGAAGCCGACGAAGACACCGGAGTTGTCGTCACCGGCCGCTTTCCAGTCGAGTTTGAGGGAGTAGTCGCCGGTGATCTCCTTGGCGGAGTGCCAGAGCATGCCCAGCCCGCCCTGGGATGTGAGCGTGCCGTCCGCGAGGGTGAACTCGCCGGGACCGGCCTGTTTCCAGCCGGTGGTGGACGATCCGTCGAACAGGGGCGTGTAGCCGGTCTCGGGGCGGCAGTCGGCGTCTGTCATCCCCGCGGTCCAGCGGATGCCGCCGAGGAGATGCCGACGGAAGGCGGGCTCGGTGTACGACTCGTCGGTGTGGCCGCCGCCGGTGTAGAAGGCCCGGCCGCCCCGGTAGTCCTTGCACCAGGCGATCGGATGGTCACCGGACATGTTCCCGCCCGAGTAGCTGGACTCGTCGAGCGAGGCCAGGACGCGAGCGGTGGTGCGCGGGTTGGTGCGGTAGTTGTACCACTCGTCGGTGCGCTGCCAGGTTCTGCCCAGGTGAGCGGTGGCGTCGTGTGCCCGGTCCTCCACCTTGACGGTGGCGGACTGGATGGCCGGGTGCGAGTGGAAGAGAGCGCCGGCCAGCCCCTCGTAGAAGGGCCAGTCGTATTCGGTGTCGGCAGCGGCGTGGATACCGACGTACCCGCCACCACCCTGGATGTACTGCTCGAAGACCGTCTGCTGGGCGGCGTTCAGCACATCGCCTGTCGTCGACAGGAAGACGACCGCCTTGTACTGGGCGAGGTTGCCGGTCGTGAAAGACTGCGCGTCCTCGGTGGCGTCCACGGTGAAGTTGTTCTCCGTGCCCAGGCTGCGCAGGGTCGCGATGCCGTCGTCGATCGACGAGTGTCTGAAGCCCGCCGTCTTGGAGAATACGAGGATCTTGTACTCCGGGTCCGCCGCCGCGCGCTTCTCCGCGGGGGCGGAAGGGCTCTGAGCTGCGGGCAGGGCCGCGGCCTGCGGGGCCAGGCAGAGCACGGCACCGGCGATCAGGGCGAGGGTCACTTTCAGGGGTGTGCGCATTACGGTCGCCTCCTTCTACGGCTCTACGGCTCTACGGCAGGGCCCATTTCTGGTTGGGTTCGGTGTGGCAGGTCCACAGGTGGACGGGTGTTCCGTCGTTCCACGTACTCCCCGAGGCGTCCAGGCACTTGCCCGACTGCGGATTGCGGACCGAACCCTCCGACTGCGCCGCCCACTTCTGCGCACCCGACCCGTTACACGTCCACAACTGCACCTTCGTACCGTCCGAGGTGCCGCCGCCCGACACATCCAGGCACTTGCCCAGCGCCCGTAACGTCTCGTCACCCGGCACGGTCCACTTCTGCGCACCGGACCCGTTACACGTCCAGATCTGCACCTTCGTACCGTCGGCCGTCTGAGCACCATCCACGTCCAGACACTTGCCGTTGACCCCCTTCACCTCACCCGAGCGAGGGCCGCTGCCGGTGGTGGTGAAGGAGAACTCGTCGACGTCGAACAGCGAACCGCTGCCGCCCTTGAAGACGAGATGCAGGGACGTCGATCCGGCCGGCTGGCTGCCGAGCGTGGCGGTCACGTCCTGGAAGGTCTCCCAGCCACCGGTCACCGGCACGGTCGCCGTGCCGAGCAGGGTGCCGGTCGAGGATCCGGCCCGTACCTCGATCGTGCCGCCCGCACCCGCGGAGGAGACCCGGGCGGTGAACTTCGTCGCGTTGTCGAGTGCGTACGGTTTGAAGGAGATCCAGTCGCCGTTGTCGATGTAGCCGACTGTCTTGCCGCCGTGCGCGGGCCCGTGGGTGGTCACCTGGACACCGGAGGAATCGTTGTAGTGCTCGGCCTGCCGGTGAGTGGGCTGCGTGATGCGCTGGTCGTGCGTGGTCAGCGCCGGCTGACCGTTTGCTCCCTTGTCGGTGTACTCGGCGTCGATGACGCCGAAGATGTTGGCGTTGGGGTCGTGCTCGCCGTCCGCCAGGGTCTGCAGCGTGCCGGTGCATCCGGTGGCCGAGGTCTGCGGGTGACCGTGGCTGTCGTGCCCGACGATGAAGTTGACCTTCACCTTGGAGCAGTCGATCGTGCCGTCCTCCGGATCGGTCACTGTCACCTTGAACGGGATCGCGGCACCGAAGTCGTAGATGCGCCCGTCCACGGGCAGGTCCAGCTTCACCGAGGGGGCGGTGTTGCCGACCGTGATGGGCACCGAAGCCGTAGCTGACTTGCCAGTGGTGTCCGTGACCTTCAGCGTGGCCGTGTACTGGCCGTTGGAGGTGTAAGTGTGGGTGGGGTTGGCAGCGGTGGAAGTGTCGCCGTCACCGAAGGTCCAGGCGTAACTGAGGACCTCGCCGTCCGGATCGGAGCTGCCGGCCGAGGAGAACGAGACGGCCAGGGGCGCCTTGCCTGAAGTGATGTCGGCCTTCGCCTGTGCGGCCGGTGCGCGCCCGCCGGTGACATGCTCGATGCGGTACAGGGCGGAATTCTCGTCACCGCTGAAATAGCCGGTGCCGTAGTCGAGGACGTACAGCGCGCCGTCCGGTCCGAAGGCCATGTCCATGACCTGCGTGCCGCTCCAGGGGAAGGAGTTGATGGACTGCACGGCGCCGTCGCCGCCGGCCTCGATGCGCTTGATCCAGCGGCGGCCGAACTCCCCGGCGAAGTAGTCGCCGTCGTACTCCTGCGGGAACTTCACCTCGGAGGTGGAGGCGGCGTCGTAGCGGTAGACCGGACCGCCCATCGGGGACTCCGAACCGCCGCCGAACTCCGGTACGGAGGTTCCGTCGTAGGGGATCCAGGCGGGCTGGGCAGGGGGCAGATCGGTGAGGCCGGTGTTGTTCGGCGAATTGTTCTTGGGGGTCGCGCAGTTGAACGCCGAACCCGAGGCGCCGGTGGCGAAGTTGTGGTCGACGTAAGCGTCGTTGTCGCCGGTGCAGTACGGCCAGCCGTAATTCCCCGACTTGGTGATCCGGTTGAACTCCACCTGCCCGGCGGGGCCGCGCGAGGGGCTGGCGCTGCCGGCGTCGGGTCCATAGTCACCGAGGTAGACGGTTCCTGTCGCCTTGTCGACGCTCATCCGGAAGGGATTGCGAAAGCCCATCGCGTAGATCTCGGGGCGGGTCTTCGCGGTGCCGGGCGGGAAAAGATTGCCGCTGGGGATCGAGTACGAGCCGTCGGTATTGACCTTGATGCGCAGGACCTTGCCACGCAGGTCGTTGGTGCTACCCGAAGAACGCTGGGCGTCGTAGGCGGGGTTGCGGGACGCGCGCTCGTCGATCGGGGTGAAGCCGTCCGAGGCGAACGGGTTGGTGTCATCACCGGTGGACAGGTACAGGTTTCCGGCCGCATCGAAGTCGAGGTCACCGCCGACGTGGCAGCAGATGCCGCGGGAAGCGGGCACGTCAAGGATCTTCTTCTCACTGGCGAGGTCCAGGGTGCCGTCAGCCTTCAGGACGAACCGTGACAGCCGGTTGACCCCGTCGAAGGGGGCAAAGTCGGAGGCTGTGCCGTTGGCCGGGGCCTCCCCGCCCGGCGTGCTGAGTTTGGGCGCGTAGTAGAGGTAGACGTGCCGGTTGGACGAGAATCCGGGGTCCACGGCGACGCCTTGCAGACCCTCCTCGTCGTGGCTGTAGACGTCCAGCTTCCCCGCGACCGCGGTGGCTCCCCCGGCATTCGTCAGCCGGACGGTGCCATCGCGCGAGGTATGCAGGACCGAGCGGTTCGGCAGCACCGCCAACGTCATGGGTTCGCCCGTCTCGGCCACCCCCTTGGCGAGCGTGACCTGTTGGAACTCCGGAGCGGCGAGAGTCTTGGCCCCGCCGCCCGGATCCGCGGGCACAGCGGTGGCCGAGGGTATCTGCAGCAGACAGCCGAAGGCGCAAGCCACGGCGGTCAGTAAGACACGGACATGTCTGTGTCTGAGCGGTCTCCTGCGCACAGAGGTCTCCCAAAGTGGGGTGGGATGGCGGCAGCTCACCGGACTGCCAGAGGTTCACAGGCGCGCGCCGTCGCGCCGTGGAGACCGGCCTGAGGAATCTGTGACCGGTTGGTTTCAAGGAAGCTAGCGAGCTTTGATGGACTCCGTAACCCATTTCGCACAAGATCTCGATACTTTTTCCGCGCTCGGGACAAAGCGACTGCAGTCCTCTGAAACCCTCTGGAGGAATCGTCGAACCGCACCAGGGACACGAGTTAAAAGCGCCGAATGTTCGGTAGTCGTGAGGCGCACATTCCAGCAAGGTCGCGACTGCTCATGGCCCGCGGTGCACGCCGGGTTCAGCCGGCCAGTTTCCGGCCGCAGCGGGCTCCAGCCCTGGACTCGAAGTCATGATGACTAGAGGGCATCTTCGGCTCACGGCGTGGGCTGCCAGGTGTCGCGGGTAACAAGCCGCGCTACCGGCTCGAAGGACAGGTGGTCGGTCGCTTCCGCGCTGCCGTAGATCGCGTGCACGGCATCCACGTCGTCAACGGTGAGTTCGCGGAGCTCAAGGCGCGGGCTGCGACGGCTGATCGGGTACATGTCGGCGGACTCGACCCGCGCTACACACGGCAGGGCAGGGCGCGTTGGACGGTACGTCTCGATCTCGGCGGGCAGGTCGGGGGCTACGACCGCGTCGCGGGCGGGGCCTCGGGCCAGGGCGGCGCGGACGCGGTCGGCCGAGACGACGATGCCGTTGTTTCGGTGGCTGGGTGCAAGGTCCAGAACGGGGCGGATGGCTTCGGCGGCGCCGTCGAGGTCGTCTCCGTAGAGGCGCACGAGAGCGAAGCTCCACCGGAAGCCGGCCTGGTCTCCGAAGGCCCAGTTCGGGGCGGAGGGTCGCTGAATCCGCGAACGGCCTCCTCACCGGCGGTGGTGACGCGAGCATCGCCTTGCCCGAGGAGGACGGCGGCCTCGACGGCGTAGTACTTCTGCTTGACCTCGGGGTAGGTGAAGAGCCCGTCCAGCGCGTCCAGCTCATCCGGCGCAACTCTGCTCACGCAAGGTGACGGCCCGACGATCGGCTGTCCGGACGGCTTCCTCGTCGCCCAGCAGGACTGCCGCCTGCGCGCCCGGGGGAAGGAATTGGGTCGAGGCCGACGGGGAGGGCGACCGGGGGCGGCGGCCATCACCGTCGTCGACGACCTGGCCGCGGCACATCCCAGCGTGTCCAAGGTCTGGGCCGACGGCGGTCACCAGAACAGCATCTTCAACCACGGCGCCGGTCTGGGCATCGATGTCGAGGTGATTCAGTGGCCGCGGGCGAAGGAGTTCGAGCCGCTGCCGAAACGGTGGGTGAACGAGCGGACCTTCGGCCGGCTGATGCAGCACCGGCCACGCGGGACTACGAAGCCTGCCGCAGAGATCCCAGACGATGATCCACTAGGCCATGGCTAACAAAATGTCCCGCGAACCGACCGGAGAATCCGCACCAACCTGGCGAATCGAAACAGACATCCCACTCACATCCGCATGGACACTGATCAGATGTCCCCCAGGGCTGTCGCGAAATCGAGTGTGAGCCTGTGCCAAGATCGCAGGATGCTACGACTCACCGATTTCATTATCGACTGCCCGGACACCATGAAACTGGCGGCTTTCTACTCCGAGGTGACGGGCCGTCCGATCAAGGAAGGCAGCTCCGCGGACTGGGCCGGCATCCAGTTCGGCGAGATCGAGCTGGCATTCATCCGGGTGGATGACTACCGCGCTCCGCAGTGGCCCGACAGCGAGCACCCCAAGCAGTTCCACCTCGACTTCGAAGTGGACGAGATCGAGCCCGAGCAGCGCCGCGTCCTCGACCTCGGCGCGACGCTGAGGCAGGACTTCATCGGCCCCAACGGATACGGCTGGCGGATCTACACCGACCCGATCGGCCACCCCTTCTGCCTGTGCCGCAACAAGGGCGTCATCTGGACCGACGAGGGCCCGACGTGGCCCAAGCACGACTAGCGCGTGTCCCTTTGATGGGTTGGTCAGTTGATCGGATGCACCTGTCCGGTTAGTGATCACTGATGCGATGTGGGGACGGATCGAGCCGCTGATGCCGGCCGATCCGGTCCGCGGGCGGCGGTGGGCAGACCACCGCCGCGCCCTTGAGGCCATCGCGTGGAAGTACGGTCACCAGATTCCCCCGAAGACGCCCCGTCCTTCAGGGCGGGGCGGAACCGGACACCTGCGGTACTGGGCACAGAGAAGCCCCTCACCCACTTCACCCCGGCCGTTCCCAGGCTCATCTCCACACGGACGAGGCGGCGCAAGCTCCAGGACTCTGCTCGCTCGGCCCACAACACCGGTCATCTGACGGTCGGCGAAGGCCTGATGAGAATCCCCGTTGAGCCTCGACGCCACTGAGCCAGGAGCTGACGAACGGCAACCCCCGTCCCGGCCGGAGGCTTGCGCGGGCGTTACAGCCCCTTGCCGTCGGCCGCGATGCTGATCATCAGGCGGTTCAGGTGCGAGCGCATCACGGCGATCAAGTCGAAGGAGCGCCCGGAGGCCAGCCACTGGAGCCGTAGCCCGGCGTCGAGAGCGGCGCACTCCCGGGCGATGTTCTCATGGTCCAGCCCTGCCTTGAGTTCACCCGACTCGGCGCCGGCGCGCAGCCGGTCCGCGAGTTCGCGTACGCCCTTTTCCTGCCATTGGGAGAAGAAGTCGTGTGCGGGGTGGTCGGGAGCGGTGGCCTCGGCGCCCACCACGACGGCGAGTTCCAGCATCCCCGGCATGTTCAGCGACTCGGCAGCGTCATCCAGATGGCATCGGAAGGCATCACGCACCGAGTCGGACACGCGGACCCACTGCTCGTCGAGCTTCTCGTGCCAGTACTGCACCACGGCCAGCAGCAGTTGCTGCTTGTCGCGGAAGTGGTGAAGCAGCCCGGCATCGGTGATCCCGGCATCGCGGGCAACGCCGGCCAGCGAGGTCTTGCGAAAACCGTCCTGGCCGAAGCGCAGCAGCGCGGCCTCGAGGATCTGATTGCGCCTGACCAGCCCTGTCGCGTAGCCGCCGCGCGGCCCCCGTGGTGTTCCCATGCGCACCACCGTACCGAGTGCCGTCACCGAGCTCCCACGAGAGCGTCGCCGCCGCCTGGCCGGGGTGTCTCGGCGCGCCAGCGTGTGATGTGCGCCACTCCACTAACACCTAGCGTCCACTAGGTATTGGCTTCATCATCATCCGAAAGCGAGGGACCGTTTCGCGCCAGTGACCGAGACATGAGCCATCGGTGCAGGCAGGCCGTTCCACGCACGAACCCGACCTCCCTGTTTGCGAAAGGAGCGGCTCGATGACACCGACGTCCGCCAGCCCCTCGCTCGACGCAGCACCGTCCGACGACACCGCGAGATGGACCCCGCGCCTGGTCGGCGTACTCGTGGCACTGATCTGGCCGACTCAGATGCTGGCCGCCGCCGGAATCCTGGGCGCGAACGCCACCTCCAGCGTGGCGCAGAGCTTCCACACCACCCACGTGGCCTGGTTCAGTCTGACCTTCGTCCTCGTCACCACCCTGCTGACACCGTTCGTGATGAAACTGGGAGACCGGTACGGCAAGAAGCGGCTCATGCTGGTGATCACCGGCATCGGGACGGTCGGCGACATCATCGCCGCGCTGGCGGGCAGCTTCTGGCTGATGCTCATAGGGAGAGCGATCGCCGGCTGCTACGGACCGTTCGGCGCCCTGTCCTTCCCTGCCGTACGGGACATCTTCCCCGCCCGCCTGGTGAAGCCGGCCAGCGCCATCTTGGGCAGCAGCGTCGGCCTGGTGGGCATCGGCGCACCCTTCCTGGCCGGCTGGCTGGTCGACGGCTGGGGATACCGGGGCGTGATGTGGTTCCTCACCGCGGCCACGGCCCTCTCCTTCGTACTGATCGCCCTCCTCGTGCCGTCCACACCGCCGCGCGACCGACAGCCCGGCTTCGACTGGCTCGGCGGTCTGGTGCTCGGCGGGGGCCTGAGTGCGGTCATCTACGCGCTGGGGCAGGGACAGAGCTGGGGGTGGGCCGACGCCAAGACCCTTGGCTGGCTCGGCGCCGGGCTCATGACACTGGTCGTCTTCGCCTTCGTGGAGCGCTCCAGCGCCCACCCCATCCTGGACTTCACGGTGCTCAGGCGCCGCCCGGTCGCCCTGGTCCTCACCGCCGGCGGCCTCGCCCAGGCCATCGCCTACACCATGCCGAGCCTGGTCATCCTGCTCGCCCTCTACCCGTACATCCCCGGTGTCTCCGCCGGACTCGGGTGGACCGCGCAGCACAACGCTGCCGTCGGTGTGACCTGGAACCTGGTGATGTTCGCCGCCGGCATCCTCGCCAGCCGTCTGATGCGCAGGATCGACGCCCGCCATCTGTGGCGGGCCGGGCTGCTCCTGATGGGACTCGGCTACGGCCTGGGCGGCTTCTTCCACGCCGACGAGATGGAACTCATCCTCACTTCGTCTCTGGCCCACCTCGGCTCCGGTCTCGTCGTCGCAGGCGCTCCGGTGCTGGTGGTAGGCGTGGTGTCGAAGGACGAGCAGGGCCTGGGCAGCGGCATGCTCAACATGCTCATCACCCTCTTCGGCTCTGTCTTCACCGCCCTCGCGTTCGCCATTCTGGCCGGCCACAGCGTCGTCCAGCACGGCACCGCCTTCTACCAGGACGCGGGCTACGACTGGATCTTCTGGACCGGAGCGCTGCTCACCGCCGTGCCGTTGACGCTCTCCCTGTTCATCCCCCGCCTGCGGGACCCCGCTGAAAGCGACACCGCCCCCGCCGCCTGAACACCGCTTCCCGCCGACTTCGCCCACCGACACCGAGAAGGGCAGCCATGCCGCTCACCTGGACCGCACACGTCATCACCCCCGCCTGGCGCGAAGAGCCGCCCGGTGCCGAGGGCCGCCCGGCCGCGCTGCTGCGTGACGGATTCGCCGTCAGCGGCCGGGTACGACGGGCGGAACTGCGGGTCACCGCCCTGGGGGTGTACGAGCTGCACCTCAACGGAGCCGTCGTCGGGGACCACGTCCTGGCACCGGGCTGGACCAGCTACCACCACCGCCACCGCTACCAGACCTTCGACGTGACCACGTCGTTGCTGCCCGGCGCCAACGCCTGGGGCGCCTACCTCGCGGACGGCTGGTACCGGGGGCTGCTCGGCTTCGGTGGCGGCAACCGTGACATCTACGGTCCGCACACCGGACTGCTGGCCGAGCTGCGGATCGAGTACACGGACGGCAGCCTTCAGACGGTCACGACGGGGCCCGGCTGGCGCGCGGCGCCCAGCCCGATCACCGCCGCCGGCCTGTACGAGGGGGAGTCCTACGACGCCCGCCGCGAGGTATCCGGCTGGTGCGAACCGGGCTTCGACGACACTCACTGGCAGCCGGTACGCGTGATGGACTTCGACACCTCCGTGCTCTTTCCGGCCGACAGCCCTCCCGTCCGGCGCATCGAACGGCTTCCTCCGGTGGCCGTCACCGCCTCGCCCACCGGCCGCACCCTGGTGGACTTCGGGCAGAACCTGGTCGGCCGCCTGCGCATCCGCGTCCGCGGTGAGGCGGGCCGCACCGTGACGCTGCGGCATGCCGAGGTCCTGGAGGACGGCGAGCTGTGCCCGCGCCCGTTGCGCGGCGCCACGGCCACCGACCGCTACACCCTGCGGGGCGACACCGATGGTGAACAGTGGGAACCCCGCTTCACCTTCCACGGCTTCCGCTACGCCGAGATCGACAACTGGCCCGGCGAACTCGCCGCCGGTGACATCACCGCCGTAGTCCTGCACAGCGACCTGCGCCGGACCGGCTGGTTCGAGTCCTCGGACCCGTCGCTGAACCGGCTGCACGAGAACGTCGTGTGGGGAATGCGGGGCAACTTCCTGGACGTTCCCACCGACTGCCCGCAACGCGACGAACGCCTGGGCTGGAGCGGCGACATCCAAGTATTCGCCCCCACAGCCACCTTCTTGTACGACACCAGGGACTTCCTGCGCTCCTGGCTGCGCGACCTGGCCGCAGACCAGAGCGGGGACCCCGACGGCATTCCCCCGGTCATCAGCCCCGCCATCCCGTTGAACATCCCCGTTCCGATGCCTCCCGGCAATCCCGCGATGGCCGGCTGGTGCGACGCCGCCGTCATCGTCCCGTGGGTCCTGTACGAACGGTACGGCGACAGCCAGGTACTGCGCGCCCAATATTCGTCCATGCGGGCCTGGGTCGACGCCGTCGACCGGATCGCCGGCCCCGGACACCTGTGGGGCGAGGGCTTCCAGTTCGGCGACTGGCTCGACCCCACCGCATCCCCCGACGACCCCGGCGGAGCGACGACCTCCTCCCAACTCGTCGCGACCGCCTACTTCGCGCGGTCGGCGCGACTGCTGGCCCGCACCGCCGAGGTGCTGGGCGAGAAGGACGACGCCCAGCGCTACGACACTCTCGCCGATGCCGTGCGGCAGGCCTTCCGCGCCTGCTTCCACACCGGCGGCGGCCAACTGACCGAAGAGACCCAGAGCGCCTACGCCCTCGCCCTGGGCTTCGGCCTCCTCCACGACGACGCCGAACGAGCCGAGGCCGGGAACCGGCTGGCCGCCCTCGTAGCTGCGCGCGGCCACCGGATCGGGACCGGCTTTCTCGGCACCCCTCTGGTGTGCGACGCACTCACCGCCACCGGCCACACCGCCACGGCCTACCGGCTGCTGTTGGAGCGTTCCTGCCCCTCATGGCTCTACCAGGTCGACATGGGCGCCACCACGATCTGGGAACGCTGGGACAGCCTGCTCCCCGACAGCAGCGTCAACCCAGGAGAGATGACCTCCTTCAACCACTACGCGCTCGGGGCGATCGCCGACTGGCTGCACCGCACCGTCGCCGGCCTTGCCCCCGCCGCTCCCGGCTACCGCCGTCTGCTCGTCCGGCCCCGCCCTGGCGGTGGTCTGACCTGGGCGAAAGCCGCACACGAGACGCCCCACGGGCGGGCCGAGGTGTCCTGGGCGCTGCACGGCGCGCAGCTCAGCGTCACCGTCACCGTCCCGGAAGGCAGCGACGCCACGATCGACCTGCCCGGCATGGCGCACGTAGAGGTCGGCCCCGGCCAGCACTCCTTCCACATCCCCTATCCCGCCACGCGGTGACGGCGCCACGCCCACGGCTCACCCTTCACCCGCACCGGGCGATGGAACACCAAAGCACATCAATGCAAGGGAGCACTCATGACACACAACGGTCTGCCCGACGGCTTCCTCTGGGGCGTCGCCACCGCGGGGCATCAGAACGAAGGCGACAACATCGCCAGCGACACATGGTTCCTGGAGCACACCACGCCCTCCCTGTTCCGCGAGCCCAGCGGGCCGGCGTGCAGGGGCTACCAGCAGTGGGCGTCGGACCTCGACCTCGTCGCGGGACTCGGACTCAACGCCTTCAGGTTCTCCGTCGAATGGGCACGCGTCGAGCCCCAGCGAGGTGTCGTGTCCGCCGAAGCCCTCGACCACTACGAGCAGATGGTCGACGGCTGCCTCGATCGCGGCCTGGCCCCCGTCGTGACGTTCAACCACTTCACCGGACCACACTGGTTCGCGGCAGCCGGATCCTGGACCGGTGCAGACGCCCCGGCACGCTTCGCCGAGCAGTGCGACCGCGTCATGGCGCGCTTCGGTGACCGGATCGCTTTCGCCGTCACCCTCAACGAACCCAACCTGGAGCAACTGTTGCAGGCGGGCGGGAAGCTCCCGGCCGAGGCCGAGGGGCTCAAGACACAGATGCTCGCCGCTGCGGCACGGGCCGCCGGGACCGGCACCTACGCAAGCGCGAACGTCATCCCAGCCGACCTGCAGGACGCGTTCCAGGAGGCGTTCACCCACGCCCATCGGGCCGCCCGTGCAGCGATCAAGGCCCGCCGCGGTGACCTGCCCGTCGGCGTGTCCATCGCCATCGCCGACGAGGTGGCCGTCCCCGGTGGTGAAGAGCGCCGGGACGCCAAGCGGGCCGCCGTGTACGACCATTGGCTGCGCGAGGCACGCCAAGACGACTTCATCGGCGTGCAGAACTACGAGCGCATCGTGCACGGCCCCGACGGAGAAGTGAAGATCGAGGGCGAGCTCAACGGCATGGGCACCGCCATCGCACCCGGCTCCCTCGCCGGCGCGGCGCGCTACGCCCACGAGGTATCGGGCGTTCCGGTACTGGTGACGGAGCACGGCATCCAGACCCCGAACGACACCCAACGCGCCACCTTCATCCCCGCCGCCATCGACGAACTCGTGGCCCAGGCCAAAGCCGGCACACCCGTCCTTGGCTACTGCCACTGGACGCTCATGGACAACTTCGAGTGGATCTTCGGATACGGCGCCCAGCTCGGGCTCCACGAGGTCGACCGCGTCACCTTCCAGCGCCGCCCGAAGCCAAGCGCGAAGACATACGCCGAGGTGGTGCGAAGCTACCGAGATGTACTCTCGGCCAGCCGCAACTGAGTTGCTCCGGAGGGCCGACGCCGAACTCGGCCGCCGTCACCATAATGTCCTGACTGGTCGCGGCCCGGTGCACATATGGGCCGAACTCCCCGGAAACCGCTCCCGTCAGGTCCGATCTCGGTGTCAACTTCCGGCAGGGAGAGAGCCATGAAATTTTCCGGGATGCCTGGTACGTGAGTGCGCGCGTCCTTGGCCGACGCCGATGCAGAGGGTGGCGACGCCCGTGCCCCAGCCCTTACTGGATGGGCTGATGGGCAACGGTACCGACGAGGCGGGCGCCATAGCAGCAAGCTCCGCGGCCTTCGCCGCCCGGCGCTCGCTGAGCGTCATTGTCGGCGGATCGTAGGCAGGACGGGGCGCACCCGGCCGGGCCCGGGAGCGGCACCCGTCCCGGAGAAGACCGTGACCATCGTGATCATCCGCCTCGGTCGGGCCGGGTGAGCGACGCGATATCCGGTTCGGCACTCGTGCTCGATACGTGATGGCGCCAGAAGCCGCTCATGACGCCTGTGCATGTCTGCCATTTCGAGCTGCATGACACCGCGGCGAGCAAGCCAGGCCGCCGGCCCCGGACTGGCTCATCGAGCAGGGCCTGGGCGGACGTGCCCCGGCGTATGTGCACCGGGGCGATTGCCATATGGCGGGCCAGCAGTCACGAGGAGCGGGCCGGGACCGGGCGCGCCACGCTCTGGCCGAGGGAGTCGATGCCTGCCCGCACTGCTGGCCCGACACCGAACTCGGTGTGCTGGAGTAGCCCGCGCTGCTCATCCGGGCGGATCGGCGCCCGCGCCGAAGGTGGGTACGTCCGCGGCGGCGTCCAGTCGCAGAGCTGGTACCAGGTACGTATTCGAACCCTGCGGTATGCCCTGCGCCCTTTGGCTCTGAGGTACGTCGTTGCCTCGCCACGGAGCGTGGACGGAGCCGAGGCCAGCGAAGGGCACCGGTGGCGTTGCATGCGAGCGGGCCACCGCGCGCAACCGTTTGTTGATGATGACTCAGATCGCGTTGCAACTTGACAGCCTCCGAAGCTTGTGTGCCGGGTTGCCAATTAGCTCCTGATGCGGGTTTGCGTTTTTGTGGGGAATGTGAGTACCGCCAATATGGCGATCTGCGGTACACACGTGGAACTTAATTGCAAGCAGTGCCGCAATATTCGTCATTTCCGGAGGCACACAAGGGCTGTAGGGCTGTCAACTGCTACGACATCACACGGGGGTTGTGCGGAAGAGTGCCGAATATGGCCTCGAAGTGGTGCTACAGTTCCGAGTCGTGTCGGGCCTGACGGCCCTCTGTTCGGTGCGTAATACGCTGCCGAAGTGGCCGCTATGTGGCACCTAGCGCAATTAGCCTCCCGCTTACCTCGGAAATGAATGCAGGGGATCTTTCTGCCTCACTTCCGGGGTAATTCGCGCAACTCTCTCATTACTTGGAGTTCCTTCTGTGTCCTCTGACAGCGTGACCACCACCACCGCGCAGCCGGGTTCCGGTGCGTCCGGGGCTCCCCCGGGCGGCCGGCATCTCGGGCTGGCGCTCTTCGTGATCGCCGCGGCCCAGCTGATGGTCGTCCTCGACGCCACCATCACCAACATCGCGCTGCCCGCGATCCAGACCGACCTGGGTGTCTCCGCCGCGAACCTGGCCTGGATCGTCAACTCCTACGCGCTCGCCTTCGGCGGTCTGCTCCTGCTCGGCGGCCGGGCCGGCGACCTGTTCGGACGGCGCCGCATGTTCCAGGTCGGCATCGCCGTCTTCACCGTGGCCTCGCTGCTGGGCGGCCTGGCCACGAATGAGGCGCTGCTGATCGGTGCCCGCGTCCTGCAGGGCGTCGGCGCGGCGATCGCCGCCCCCAGCGCCCTGGCGCTGATCACCACCACGTTCCCGGCGGGCAAGCCGCGCAACACCGCGATGGGCGTGTACGCCGCCATGGCAGGGGTCGGCGCCACCGTCGGCCTGCTGCTGGGCGGCATCCTGACTGACGCGCTTAACTGGCGCTGGGTGTTCTTCGTCAACATCCCCATCGGCCTGGCCGTCCTGGCCGGGACCCGGACTCTGACCGAAGCCGAACGCCACCCCGGCCGCCTGGACATTCCCGGTGCGATCACCGGTACCGGCGGACTGCTCGCCCTGGTCTACGGCATCACCCGCGGCGGCGAGCACGGCTGGACCGACGGACTGACGCTCGCCTCGTTCGCGGCGGCCGTCATACTTCTGGCGGTATTCCTGATCGTCCAGTCACGCGCCGCGGACCCGATGATGCCGCTGCGCCTGCTCAAGGACCGCAACCGGTCGGGCAGTTACGCCACGATGCTGTTCATCGGCGCGGGCATGTTCGCCACCTTCTATTTTTTGACGCTGTACATGCAGCTGATCCTTGGCTACAGCGCGGTCAAGACCGGCTTCGCCTATCTGCCCTTCAGCGTCGGCATGGGGGCCGCCGCGGGCATCAGCTCCAAGCTCGTCGCCCGCCTGGCACCCCGGCTGATCGCCGGACCGGGCCTGCTGGTCGCGGCGGTCGGCATGTTCTGGTTCGCCACCCTGGACCCCGACTCCTCCTACACCGCACACCTGATGCCCGCGATGTTCCTCACCGCCCTGGGCCTGGGCATGAGCTTCGTGCCCATGACACTGGGTGCGGTGAGCGGGGTGGCGCACCTGGACACGGGCGTTGCCTCGGCGCTGCTGAACACCGCGCAGCAGATTGGCGGCGCGCTCGGTCTCGCGGTCCTGTCGACGATCTCCACATCGGCGGCCAACGACAAGCTCCCCGAAGCGGCCTCCGCTCTCTACCGGGGCCTGGCGGCCAAGGACTTCGCCCTGGTGACAAAGGCGGGCGAGGCGCTGACGCACGGCTACACGGCGGCCTTCGTCGCCGCAGGCGCCATGTTCCTGGCCGGCCTGACGGTCACCCTCTGGGCCGTCAACACGGGCCGACAGCAGCCCGCCGAGGGCGCGGCGCCCATTCACATGGGCTGACCTGCTGCAAGAGCACATCCCACGCACCACGCCTAGCCCCCTGGTCCTGTCGAGACGCCGCACCGTGGGCTGGCTCGAACCCTTAAGGAGAGTCCCGATGCCCCGACTGCCCGCACCCTTTGCTCGGATGATCGAGGCTCGTGGCAGGCCGTGCACGGTGACAGAGATAGAGGATCTGTCGCCGTCCTTCCGGCGCGTGCATCTGGCCGGCGACGGGCTTCGGGGGCATGCGTGGGCGCCCTGCCAGGTGTCCACGTTCCTGGTCTCGCCGACCGAGTTCCGGCGCTACACGCCGGACTCGTTCGACGCCATGGCGGGGCGCATGTCGCTCTTGTTCTACCGGCACGGCGCCGGCCATGCGGGCGCGCTTGCGCCGGGTGAGGCATGGTTGGAGGGACTCGCGGTCGGCGATGAGGTCACCGCGATGGGGCTCGAGACCACGCGGAGCTTCCGGGCGCGTGCCGTGCCGGGGACGGTGCTGGTGTGCGGTGACGGCACCACGGTGGGGCTCTGGAATTCCATGATCCGCTGGCTGGACTCGCAGACCCGGGTGAGCGGTGTGGTCGAGGTGCCCGCGCCAGATGTGCCGCTGGTGCAGGGCCTGTTGCCCGGGGTGCAGGTCGTCGCGCAGAGCGGGCAGCCGGGAGACGCGGTGCTCTCCCGCCTGGGCGATGCCTCGTTCGGGGAGGTCACGCACGCCTACCTGTCGGGGCACGGCCAGACAATCCAGCGCGCCCGCGACATGCTCCGGACCCGCTATGGCCTGCACCGGTCCGTCATCTACACCCAGCCCTACTGGGCGACAGGAAAGGTGGGCCTGTGACCGGCATGCGGCGCACGAACGCTACCGCTGACCAGCCCGAGGACGGTGGCGGCTCCCCCTGGCTGTCAGGTCTGTGCCCGCGCTTCGTACGTGCGGTATTCGCTGGGACTGACACCCCGGCTCTTCTTGAACGCGGCGCTCAGGGCGAAGGCGTTGGAGAAGCCGACGCGGGCGGCGGCGGCACCGATCGTGGTGCCGGGCTCGCGCAGCAGCTCGGCGGCCAGCTTGAGGCGCTGCTCGCGCAGGTAGGTCATCGGGGGCTGTCCGACCAGCTCACCGAAGCGCCGGGCCAGGGCCGCACGGGACACACCTGTGCCGGCGGCCAGTGCATCGACCGTCCAGGGATGGGCGAGGTCGGCGTGCAGCAGCCGCAGGGCCGAGCCGACCACCGGGTCGCTGAGGGCGTGGTACCAAGCGGGGACCTGGGCGCCGGGGCGGGTGAACCAGGAGCGCAGGGCGGTGATGAGCATCAGATCCAGCATCCGGTCCAACAGGACCTGCTGGCCCGGAGCGGGCCGGGTGGCCTCCTCGAAAGCCGCCGAGCTGACCGGACAGGCCCCCTGTCCCGCCTCGACGACGGCGAGCGGCGGCAGCGCCGCGAGCAGCCGGCCCGGTACGCCGCCCTGCACCGTGTACAGACCGTTGAGCAGCACCATGCTGTCCGGCCCGGTCTCACCCCAGGCCCCCACGCCCTGTGTGCGGCTCACCTCCTGACCGTCCACGCTCGTGCAGCGTCCTCCGGGGCGGATTATCACGTCCGGTTCGGTGGCCGGATCGTCGGCGATCACATACGGGGCGCCGCCGCTCAGCACCGCGACATCGCCGGCATCAAGCCGTACCGGTGTGCCGTCCTTCGGGATCACCCAGGACGTGCCGCGCAGGGGCACGGCGAGCGCGAGCGGCGAACCGTCCTCGAAGCGCACGGCCCAGGCGCCGCGCAGGGAGGACCGGTTGAAGACGGCCCCGGCGGTGCGCACGCCGTTCAGCAGGTCCGTGAGCGGGTCGGCGCCGGTCGGCGTCAGGGGATCCATGCAGGTCAGCGTAGACGAACGCGTATGGAATCGAGCGTGCTCACCATGGCTGCCCCGTAGAGCGGCTGGTTGCCTGGAAGGCATGAGCGACGAAACAATTCTGGTGACTGGCGGCACGGGCAAAACCGGTGGCCGCGTGGTGCGGCTGCTCCAGGAGCGGGGAGTGGCGGCGCGGGCCGCGTCCCGGTCCGGCGAGGTGCCCTTCGACTGGAGCGATCGCACCACCTGGGAGCCGGCACTGCGGGGCGCGACAGGGCTGTATCTGCTCGCGCCCGACCTCGGCAGCCCGCAAGCCGCCGCGGATATTGCCGCCTTCACCCGGCAGGCCGCGAAGGCCGGGGCCCGGCGCGCGGTGCTGGTCTCGGTCCCCGCCAGTGAGGGCATGGACCAGGACCAGGTAGCGGCCGCGGAGCGAGCGCTGGGCGAAGCGGGCCTTGCGTGGACGGTGCTGCGGCTGCGCTGGTTCTTCCAGAACTTCAGCGAGGACTTCCTGCGCGATCCCGTGCTCAGCGGTGAAGTCCGACTGCCGGCCGGGGAAGGTACGGAAGCCTTCATCGACGCCGACGACATCGCAGCCGTCGCCGTTGCCGCGCTGACCGAGAAGGGACACGACGGACAGGTGTACGAACTGTCCGGGCCCCGGCTGATGACCTTCGCCGACGCGGTCGCGGATATCGCCGAGGCCACCGGCCGTGACATCCGCTACGTGCCGCTGAGCGCCGAAGAGTACGCGGATGAACAGCGTGCACAGGGTGTGCCCGAGGAATGGGTGCAGCTGTCGGTCGACCTCTACGCCCACGTACGCTCCGGCGGCCTCAGTACGCTCACCAACGACGTCCACAAGGTCCTCGGCCGCCCGCCGCGAGACTTCACCGAGTACGCCCGCACCGCCGCCGCGCAAGGAGCCTGGACCGCCTGAATTGCGTCTGCTTTCCACCGAATCCGCCGGACAAGCCTCTCAGTAGAGCCTGCTGCTCACTGCGGCTCGGCTGCTTGCGCAACCCGTCGTCTGCACCCGGACTCCTGGCCAGGGCCCGGGTGCCGTGCCGGGGTGTGCTCACGGTTGACGGCCTCATCACCTGGCGGCCATGCGGAAGTAAAGCCGAGAAGCTGGGCAATCGAACAGTTCGGCGACTCATCAGACAGACGTGCGACTTCACCTTTCAGTGACATCTCATGAGTGTCCGCCCAGCAACTGTCATCCGAAGTCAGCGACAATCGCCTCCCCTTGAGGGGCTCTGGCCCACTTGTTGTGGAGCATCCACTGGCTGTGACAGCCCATTGACTGGGTTCGGGGTAGAACTTACGGAACTGGGAATCCGACAACCTCGATGTCCATCTGGCGCACGGGATGCGGCAGTTCATCGCCCGGCACGACTGGCTGACCGTCTGCCAGTTGCCCTCCTAGGCACCCGATCTCTGGTCGCTGGTGCGACGCGGCTGGCTCTCCAACACTGCCTGCACCTCACTGGAGCACCAACTTGCTGGAAGATGCATCGGAAACTGTAATCTTGGCTGGCTTCCACAAAAAGCACCCTAATGCTTGGCTTCGCAAACAGAGCACATTTCGGAATCCCATCTCTCCAGGAATTAAGTCAGCCGAACCTGCGGTCGATTTGAAAGAAATACGAGTACGCCGTAGCGGGTTGAGAGGGTGGAGTGAAGGTAACGCCAGCGGCAGCTGTTGCCAGCAAAGCTCCTACCAAGTCTCCCTGTGTTGCCGTCCATGCCGCACCGGCAATACTCAATGCCGAACCGGCGAGTGTGGCGCCAAAGGCCCGCCGCGTTGCTCTGCGTAGCTCTCGCGCTTCTTGGTCAATCTGGTTGGCGCGCTCCCTGAGCTCGGCTTCGAATTGCTCATTGTTAAAATGCTCGGCCGCGAGTAGCAAACCCCGCAGACCGCGAACATAGGAGCGCAAGCTATCCCTGTGCTGGCGGCGAAAATCTAAGATTTCATCTAAAGGGACATGTGTCAGGTCAACTCCTACCTGCCGTATATCCGACTCAACGATCCGAACGGATCCCCTGCGTTGTGAAGTGGTTAGACTCGACGAACTCATGACCATCTCAATTAGCTGCCGGGGCGTGAAGCCGTACGTGTGCTTGAATTCGTGAGCCTCGAATACCGGCTGAAGGGTGATGTCGCTGCGCTGTTGGATTGCTCGATGGAGCGCCTTGCAGTAGAACATAAGGACCAGTAGATGTACGTGTGGAGAAAGATGCCAAATATCTTGATGGTGTGTGGGGTAGGCCAATCCAAGCCGCCGAAGAGTGGCGGAGAGCACTTCTGCCTCGCGAACTTGCTCATGTGGCCGGACTCCCCAGTGTTGAGGAGTTAAGGCTTCATAGGGCTCGTCCATGCTGGCCAGCAGATCACGATTATCCGTGACCCACTGCGTCAGAGCCTCGGCCAGTTGCGCCGAAGACTCGACAGGGAGGGTCTCCTCCGGTACAAGGTTGATCAGAAGACCATGCTCGGTGAGTGGTTGAGCAAGCCCGGAGCTTCGATTAATAACCTCCGAAATGGCTTCCCCGGGAAGAGAGAAGGCAACTCCGTCGAAGAATAGGAGGAGAGACTTAATGTGAGTTTCAAAGTCGATGTCCCAGATCCAGTCTGAGGCGTAGTACAGATAATCCTTCGCGCTGTCACGTTCGACCCCCATGACTACACAGTGCCGCCACGCGAGCTGCAGCACAGACCTTTTTTGCTTGCCTGTCGGCATGTGTATGAGAAGTGACTACAGCGACTGTCGTACGACGTCAGGGCAGCCCGTGAGACTGGTCAGTGGGCCTCCCTTGCCCCACCTCCGACGCCGCCGCTGGTCCGACCGCAACTCCTTCGCCATGGTCAAGCTCGGCCCACCAGCGGTGAGCCACTCGGCGGCCATCATGCGGATCTCCTCGCGGAATTGTCGGCACTCGTCCGACGGATCGCGGGCCCCTGTGCGTACCTCATGACAACGGCGTACCACGAGGATCAACCCTGTCAGCGGCTACGACAACCCGAGTTCAAGCTCAGTAACCGTGGATGTCAGGCCAACAGCACCCGTTTGCGGAGGAGTTCGAATCCTGCGCGGCCGAACATCTGACGCTTGAGCATCTTGATCCGGTTGACATGGCCTTCCACGACACCGGAGTTCCACGGCAGTGTCAGGCCCGCGATGACTGCGTCGAGGTCGCGTTCGAAGTGCCGGGCGAATCGGCTGAGGCCGGGCAGGCCGATGACTGCTCGGGCAGTTCGATCCATTCTGGCAGCCGGTCACCCTGGAGCTCGGTGACCATGTGGGCGAAGGAGCGCACGTGCTCGGCGAGTGCCGTCAGCTCGGGGCAGTTGCCCAGGACAGCCTTGAGCTGGATCCGGTCGTATTCGGGCAGGGCGTCAGGGTGGGTGAGAAGCCAGCGCGTGACGGCACGGGCCGATGGAGGGCGGGCTCCGGCCGGTTGGGGCTTGCCGCGAAGGTTCCTGCTGACGTAGGCACGGACGCCGGCGTAACCGCGGGGATAGCCTTGTTCCTTGATCTCCTCCCATAGTTTCCAGGCGTTGGTGCAGCCTTCCTGCCAACGCTGATCGAGGTAGGGCTTGTAGGCGTCGAGCCCGGTTGGACGGTCTTGCCACTGCCCGGTGAACATCTCCTCCGGGGTGGTGGCGCGGGAGAAGCGCAGGATCGTGTTGAGCGTCATGCCGAGCTGCCGGGCGACGGACCGCTTGCTGTGCCCGGCGCCGAGGAGCGCGTGGATGGTGGCGTGCTTGGCGCGGGTGCGTTCGGCGAAGCGGTGTCCGGTGGGCCACGGTGATGACGCAGCCGCCCCCACCTCCTCCCGGCGTTCCTCCGGCTGCTGCGGCATGGGGCGTAGGCAGCCGCGATGGCGGTAGACGCACTTCTCGGCGGCTTCGGCCAGGTTGTGCCAAAGGTGCCACCGGTCGGCCACTTGGATGGCCTGCGGAGCACCGCGGGTGGCGCCGTCGGCGAAGAAGGGGGCGCGGTCGCGGCAGACGATCTCGACGCTGGGGCGCTCGGCGAGCCAGGCCGCGAGGGTGTCCGCCTCCCGGTCGGGCAGGAGGTCAATCGGGCGACGTGTCTCGACATCAACGAGTACGGTCCCGTAGACCTGTCCCTTGCGCTGGGCATATTCGTCC
Source organism: Streptomyces sp. NPDC050147 (assembly GCF_040660195.1). NCBI lineage: Bacteria > Bacillati > Actinomycetota > Actinomycetes > Kitasatosporales > Streptomycetaceae > Streptomyces > Streptomyces sp. NPDC050147. The sequence goes on from NZ_JBFALJ010000021.1 coordinate 141,883, forward strand.
ACCCCGACCACACGGGGCGTGGCAATGGGCGGATCCGGGAGCGAGGCGATCAGCCGTAGCAGGGTGTTGCGGCTGGCGGGCGCCCCTAAGACGTCTGTCATGCGAGCCCCGGCCCGGCCCGCGAGCGCGAGACCGACCGAGAGGAGCATCGATCGCAGCCGTTCCGTCCGTCGTCCGAACCGGCGAGTGAGTCCCGGCACCTGCTCGACGAAAGTCTTGCGCGGACAAGAGCTCTCCGCGCAGGCGAATCGGCGCACCCTCAATGCCACCACGACGGACTTGCCCGCCGTCGGAAGATCGCGAGGAAACCGCAGATAGGAACCATGTATTCGCCCTGAGAGGCTGCCGCAGTCCGGACAGATCGCCTGCCGGGCAGTACTCAAAGCCTCTACCCGGACGGCCATGTCGGTCATCTCGACCGACTCCACCACCACGTCCTCCGATGAGGAGAACAGCACCTCTTCGAGTTGCGACCGTACTTCGTTCACGCCGCAGCACTGTCGACCACACCGCTCACCGGCCGGGCGATTTTCGGGCTATCTCAGCCACCGTCACCATGAGATCGATAGTCACGCTGCGTACGCGTCCACAGCAAGTGGACCAGAGCCCCTTGAGGCTTACCTAGCCACCTGCGCGCCGGCGAGCTGCTGTCCACCATGAAGTTCTTGGTGCAGACCCTCGCCGCTGCCAGCGAACTGCCGCGAGACCTCCAACGCGAGCTGACGTACGACGGACTGCGCGCCGCCGAGGCCAGAGGCAGGAAGGGCGGGCGCCGCCTCACCGTCCCGACGGGAAGCACCGACACCGTACGCGTCGCCTACCTGGCAGGCCGCTTCATCGCCGCCCTGGCCCACGAGTACGAAGTCAGTCGATGTCACCACGTGGGCCGCCGCGGTGGGCGCCTGCACGCGCGGCCGCCATGGGACAGAGCGGTCATGTGCGTGTGGCCACATAGGCGTTCCAGTCGCGGGCTGCTCGGCGGGTCCACTGGAGGGCTGCGGTGATGCTGATGCCGAGGGTGTCGCTGAGCACTGAGGCGGGCAAGTCCTCGGCCAGGGCAAGGAGTGCGGTGTTGCGGCCGGTGCGGGCGGGCAGGCCGTGTCTTCGCAGCCGGGCGGCGAAAGCGGCTGCGGATCGGTGGGTGCCCGCTGCCTGCCCGGGGAAGATCCATCCGGTGCTGTGGGTGGCTCGGCCAACGGCGGAGTCGGGGCGTGCCTGATCGGCTTGCAGACGCAGGATCAGGTGGGCAGCTGGCGGAATCGGCGCCTGGTGGAGGCCGAGACGCAGTGTGGGTGGGTCTCCGTCGGTGAGGTCTGTGGTGGTGAGTTCGACGATGCGGGTGATCGAGGCGCCGTAGAGCAGCATGACGGCGCCGGCTGCGCGGACGTCGAGGGGAAGGTCGTCGTGGTGGAGGCAGCGGCGTAGGTGCATCCAGTGGTCGTTGGTGTCCCACCAGCGGTGGGGCTCGTCGCGGGGCGGGCGGTCGATCTGGTGGTTCCCGGTCAGACGGTGCCGGTGTGCCCAGGTGAGGAAGTTCTTCAGGGGCACGCGATAGGTATGTTCCTCCAGCCAGCAGTCGATCTCGGTTTGGGTGAGCGTGGCCAGCGTGGTGCCCTGGTCATCCAGGCGGGCGAGAAAGGCGGCGACGGTGCGGAGCGCCCCGCGGATGCTGGCGGCACCGGCTGGGGTGAAGCCTGCCGGGGTGGCGGCTCGGCGCCGGGCCCGGTGCAGGAGTGACCACTCCGCGTAGACGCGCAGGGTGTGTTGGTGGTGAGCGGGAGACTTCGCCAGGAGTCGTTCGAGCCAGGGCTGGATGCTGTCGAGGGCATCGTGGCGGGGTGGAAGGACAGTGAGGTGGACCAGCGTGGCTCTCAGGACCGCCGGGCCTTGGCCTGGCCCGAGGTCGTCGAGCGTCTTATGGGTGAGCGGCTGTCCCTCGGTGACGAGGCGGCGAAGGCAGTCGACGCCGCCGGAGGGTTTGTCCAGCCAGGCCAGGATTGACCGAGCCTTGGGCGCGCGCAGGAACGCATTGATGAGGGCAGCGAGTTCGGGGGGAGTCCGCCCGCCGGGCCCGGTGAACTCCCGGGTCAGGCGGTCGCGCAGCACACACCGGGCACAGCGCGGGCCGCGGTCGGTCTCCCTGCCGGAGCCGCACTGAATGCAGAGGTAGGCGTTGGCCGCGCCGGCACAGACGCCGCACGTACCCCGGCCGTCTGGCGCGGAGCCGACCAGGGGGCGGGTGCGGCCACAGGCGGAGCACGGCTGGGGGTGAGCGCGGGTGTGGCCGTAGCAGGAGGTGCAGACTGGCCCGATGGGCCAGCGGGCGCGGCATCGTCGTTCCTTGCCGCATCGTGCACAGGTGACCGGCGGCACCTGGAGGCAGGAGGAACAGCGGGGCGTTCCCGCGCGGGTCCCGGTGCATGGCCGCTGCTTGCCGCAGTTCACGCAGATGGCCAGCGGAGCCTTCGCGCACTTGCGGCACAGATCCGGGGTGTTGGCGCGAGCCGCACGGTGAACCGGCACGGTGCGCCCGCAGCTCCCGCACGGGCGGGCGCGCAGAGTGCGGTAGCAGATGTCGCAGAGCGGTCCGGTCGGAAGGCGACGGACGACGGTCGCGGTGCGGCCGCACACGCTGCACGGCTCCGGTGGGCGGCAGTTGCCGCAGGAGGCGCACAGGGCCCCGCCGTCCGGAAGTCGACGGCGGACGCGGGCTCGACGTCCGCAGGTAGCGCAACGTTCATGACGTGCAGGATCCCCGGCGTAGCAAGTCGAGCACAGAGGTCCCTCCGGCACGATGGCTGCCACCACGCGGGTCCGGCCACACCGGAAGCACGGCCGAGAACGCCGCGCGGAGGCGCAGCGAGAACAGATCCGTCCCTGCTCGGACCGTTCCGGCAACGGCGCTTGGCGTCCGCAGATCCCGCACCCCGGTACGGTCACCGGGCGCCCTTCGGCATTCAGGTGCTGCAGCAGCCTGTGCAAAGACGGTGGCACGGCCGCGTCCGAAGCGTGGAAAGCCTCAGGGTGCTCGCGAAGGTGATCGTCGAGACGGTGCAGGGCAACGTGCCGGTGCGCGTTGACTGCTTCCAGGGCGCGCGCAGCGGATGGGGCGTCAAGCCCCGGAAGACGGTCGCACATGTACGAGATGACGCGGGCACGCACCGTCTCTGCTGCTTCGGGCCGTGTCACGAGGAGGGGTCCGGCCGTCGGATCGTGCTGCGACGGACAGCGGGCGCTGCCGGCGGCCGTGCAGCATCAGCCGTCTTGCGGACCTGGGTGTTGGTGACCTGGATGTCGATCAGGTCGTTGGGGGTGCAGGTCAGGATGTCGCACAGAGCGGCCAGGGTGTCCATCGACAAACGCTGTGGCGGGCTGCTGACCAGCCGGTAGACCTGCTCCCGGGAAAGGTGGACGCCGCGCTCGGCGAGCAGCGGCCTCAGGTCGGTGGTCTGGAACATGCCTTTCTCCGCCATCCGCAGACGCAGATTCCACTCGATACCCATCTTCTTGATCATGACAGCGACTCCCACAGTCCAGGAAAACGGTCACGTTGCGCACGGGCCAGCAGACGGTTGCGGTACTCCAGGGACACCCCCGTGTACAAAGCCGTGGTCGAGGCATAGCGGTGTCCGACCTGGTCCTGTACGAACCGCTCCGGGTACCCGAACTCGATCAGGTGCGTGATGTACGAGTGCCGCAGGCAGTGGAGGTCCAGCACAGGGTCCAGCCCGGCCGCCTCCCGGATCAGTGCGAAGACCTCGTCAATCCGCCGGCCGGACATTCGGCCCTGCCGCTCGGTCACCCACAATGCCGGATGCACACCGGGTGAGAACCGGGGCCGGACCTCGGCCACCCACTCCTCGAGAACCGGCACCACCCAGTCCATCTCCGGTACGAGCAACACCGTCCGGCGCTTCGGCGGACTGCCCCGCGAGGACTTCCCCCACCGCACGTGCATCACGCCGAACCGGCCAAGCCCGGGCGTCCTCGCGTTCCGACGAAGATCCGGAAGATCCAGCCCCCATGCCTCCCGACGACGCACGCCGAAGGCATACACCGTCTTTACCAGCGCCGCGTCCCGCCATGCTGCCAGCGCGCCCTTGCGGCCCCGACCGCGGATCTGTTCAACGAGGCCGTCTGCCGCGTCGAACAACGCCTGCACCTCGTCATAGGTGAACGGGCGCCGCTCCGGATCGCCCTCGTACTCGTCGACGTGCACGACGGTGTTCCACCGGTCGAGGACCTGCTGCGGCGGCGCTCCAACCCGTTGCTGGCACACCTGCGACCAGCCGTAGCGCGGGTCGGTCACAAACTCCAGGAAAAGCCGCAGATGGCCAAGGTGCCCCCGAGCCGTCGACACGGTGATGGGATCGCTTCCCGAGCGCAGTTGATCGACAAATGACTCGATCTCGGCAGCGTTCCACTGCCACGGGTACTGGCCCGAGAACTGCGCCAGCCGCTGTACCAGCTGCAACCGACGGCTGATGGTGTCGTCCTTCAGGAACCGAACCCGCTGCTGACGAGCCCAGCCCTCCAGCATCGCCTCGAACACTCGCGGCTCAGGATCGAGGGGCAACACGTTCTCGACCAGCACCAGATGCGCAGCGCCCGGTAGGTCGACTCGCCTGTCCATGCGATGCATCTAATACAACATCGATGCATCGCATTGTCGTTTCACCGAAAGACCCAGCTCAGAATCGGCTATCCCTCATACTGGCTGCCGGTGCGACCAGCCGAATCGTCTTACTCGCCGAAGAGCGGGACATGCATCGGATGCAACTCCGCTCGGATCCGGGCGAAGCGCACTGGATGCCGCCAGGCCCCCGCTCGCTGGCGGTGTCGACGGTGATCTCGGCGGCCAGGTCGGGCTCCACCAGGACGACATTCGACGGCGTCCGTGATCCCCAGGAGGCGGTGAACCAGAGGCCTTTCCAGGGGTGGTCGGGTCCGGCCGCCGTGAGTTGTCCGGTCAGCTGTCGTACGGCGTCGGCCCGTAGCGGTGTGCTGCGCCCGACGGGGCTCAGGTTTCCGTGCGGGTCGAGGCGGCCCAGGACCAGGCTTCGGGGGTGGCTCGGTGTGCCGGTGATGACGCCGATGATCGCCTCGGTCGTGTCCCGGCGACGGACCTTGCTCAGCGCGCGGCAGCTGGACGTCCGGGACTTCGGGGACGCCCCGGCCTGACCCCGCCCGGCCACCGCCCGCGCCCCGCCGCCAACCGCCCTCCCACGGTCGGCGGCCGCCCCTCCGACCGGTCTACCGCCCCCGACCCGAGCACCCACCGGCTTGACCATCACTCCGCCGCTCGCCGTCCAGCTGTAGGCCTCAACGATGCGCGACCGACATGTCCGGCGCGATGACGCAGAGCCTCGCCTACCTGGCCTCGGAAGGTGTCCGATGACCCGCAGGAACAGCCCGCCAACGGGCCCCATGGGCGTCGCGGTAGGTGGTGCTCCCTATCACCGCAGATCAACACGTCCACCCGCTCGCAGACGCAGTTGGGTTCATGTTGGCGGGTTGTTGGCGGGCCACGTCACGATAGCTGCGTGGCGGGTGATGGCCCCCTGAAGAAAACCAGGAGACCAGCCTTCACACGAACATCCGCTCACCTGCATCAAGGGGCGCGACGCCGACCAGTTGTCGCCCCCTGTCTAACGAGGGAATCCAGCTTGATGAACGTACGTCGTATACCTTCTGTGCGGCTTTCGCCCACGGGCCGTAAGGCCGTCTCCTTCGCGCTGGTCGGCGCGACCGCCGCCACCGTGCTGACGGCCATGGCCTCTCCCGCCTCCGCCCTGAGCTGGAAGTGCAACACCAGCTCCCGCTCGATCGACGACCGCAGCTACTCCGGCCCCGCGCCGGACAACATCGACATCAAGGTCAAGAACTGTGTGGCCCGCTCCGGCAGCTACGTCTACGCCAAGGCGACGATGTCCTTCGACTTCCCGCCGACCTACGCCGGCGGCGACATCGGCAACACCATGACCGGCGCGACGATGCCGCTGTACGTCAAGCGCTCCGATGCGGGCGCCGACACCCTGCTGGGGACGAAGACCTACAACGTCCGAGATGACTTCCAGCGGATGAACGGCAGCGGCAACGGCACCTTCACCACGTCGACGACGAAGAAGAAGGTCGGTAGCGGCCGCTTCTACACCGACAGCGCCATCAAGATCAACTGGGTGAACGACGGCAAGGGCTACTTCCACTACGGCTTCGAGGCCTCCGGCACCCGCTGACCCGTGCACACCGCCGGACCGGGGCGCGCACGCCCGGTCCGGCGACAAACTCGTGATTGCCCATCAGGCAGCCCTGCACCTCGCGGGCGTCCTCATCTGGGCCCGATCCTGACCAAAGAGACAGAATTTAGCTCAAGAAGCCCCGTGCCCCGAGCCCGGTCAGGGCGCGGAACTGCCTCGAGGCCGGGGCGACCGAGCCCCGCGCCTGTCGGGGAGGGCGGCAGGGAACCAGATCAGGGGACCAGGAACTCGGTCAGCACCGGTGCGAGGATCTCCGGTGACACCACGTGCTCCTGCCCTTCCAGGAGACGGAAGTGTCCGGCAGGCAGCGCGTCCGCGATGGTCCTGGCGGCGTCGATCATCCACTCGGGACTTGCCCCACCCGCCAGGACCAGTGCAGAGCAACTCACGCTGCCCGCCTGCTCAGTGGGAGACCTGCCGCCCCGGCTGTGCGCACTCATCACCTCGAAGGGGTCGTGCAAAAGCGTGGGGCTGTTCGCCAGCATCGCCGGGTCCTGACTCATGTGCGCGAGCACCTCGGGCGGCAGGCCCATCGGGGCCAGGAATAGCTCGATCGCCTCACCGCGCCGCCCCTGGGACAGGAGTGCCTCGATCTTCTCGGCCTCTTTCCGCTCCGCCCGCTGCTCTGCCGCGCTGCCCGACCCGAACGGGGGCTCGTGCAGCACGATGTTGTCGAGGGACAGTCTGCGCGCGGCCGCGTGCAGGACGAGAGCCGCCCCCGAGGAGTGCCCGTACAACGACGCCGTCCCGCCGGCCTCGACCATGAGGGCACGCAGGTCGTCGATCTCACGCTCGACCGCGTACGGCACGGTGTCTCCGCTCTCGCCCCGGCCTCTGCGGTCGTAGATGAAGACCGTGAAGTGGCGCGACAGTTGTTCGGCCAGCGGGCGGTATGCCGCCCGCCCCTGCAACGCCGCAGCGATCAAGATCAGTGGTGCCCCGTCGCCGCGGCGCTCGAAGGCGATCGAGGTACCGTCGGCGGACGTCACCCGCTCTTCGTTCCCCATACTTCTCACCTTAGAACTAGACTGTCCAGTACTTCATTTAGAGTACTGGGCCGTCCAGTACTCTGGAAGTGGTGCGAACAGGGGGCTCTACAAAGAGGAGACAGCGTGGCCGAGGCCGTATCCAAGCAGGACAGGCCAGCGAGGTCCGGGCGGCAGTCAAGCCGCGAGCCGGTGGGCCGCTCCGCCCAGAAGCGCGCGGCGATCATCGACGCGGCCCGCACAGTGTTCCTCCGCGACGGGTACGGAGGGGCGGGCATGGACCAGGTCGCCGCGCTGGCCGCAGTGTCCAAGCAGACCGTCTACAAGCACTTCACCGACAAGAAGAGCCTGTTCACAGCCATCATCACCACCGACATCGCCGCCACCGAGGCACTCACCCGCGACATGGTTACGGCGCTGTCCGAGAGCCAGGACCTCAAGGCGGACCTGCACCGGTTCGCCCGGCAGCACATCGTCCATGTCACGCAGCCGCACCTGATCCGGCTGCGGCGCCTGATCATCGCGGAGGCCGATCGCTTCCCCGAGCTGGCCCGCACCTGGTACGACAGTGGACCCGAGCGCGGCCACGCCTCGCTGGCCGCGGAGATCCAACAGCTCGCACAACAAGGGCGGTTGAGGGCCCCCGACCCGCTGCTCGCCGCCCAGCACTTCAACTGGCTGATCCTGTCGATCCCGCTCAACCAGGCCATGTTCCACGGCAGCGACACCGCATTCACCACGGCCGAGCTCGACCACTACGCGGATGAAGCAGTCCGAGTCTTCCTTGCCGCGTACGGGGCCCTCTGACTCCCGGCTTACCCAGACCACGGCGGTGGGACTACTGACTTCGGCTCGTCAGGTGATCTTCAGTGAAGTTGCCGACGAGATGGGAGCGTTGCCTGTATCTCATGGTGTGCGGGATGCAGATGACATGGTCCTTTCCGTACGCCGCCTCCCAGTTCAGGCTGCCGTTCCCGGTCACCCCGGACATGATGGTCGACGCCATGCTGACGGCTGACGCCCACGCCTAGGTCCAGGCACACCGGCGCCATGGCAGCCCGCGCGGCCTGAGAACCCGCGAACTCTTCGCAACTGAGGCCGCCTTGGTCGCAGCCGTCCCCCACGCCCGGACGGCCCTGAAGGTCGGCACCCGGGCCGTCCGCGCGGCGTTCCTTCAGCTGCGCGACAGAGGAGGCCGGGCTTTGGCATGGGCAGGCAGCGGATCCTGGTGCTGGCGGCCACCGGCGGGCGCCCTTGTGCTTCTCGCCGGGGCCCATGAGGCCGTCACTCTGCAGGACGCGGCGCAGGCGTTCATCGCACAGCGGTGTTGCAGCGGGTGAACTCCAGGGCTGAGCACCATCACCATCCAATGAGCCTGGGCTCCCGATGGGGCCCGGGCGCAACCGCTGTCTCTGTGCCCACCCTGGGACTCGAACCCGAAACCCTGCGGCCGATATCCCCGAGCCGGGACCGGTCCCGCGCACCTCTGCCGTTGGGTCATGTGGACTTGTGTCGTCCTCTCCGGCTCGGCATGGATCTAGCCCACCGAACCCGCACCCGCCGATGTCGCGGAACTCAGCACGCGGATCGCCCGTCTCGAATCCGGGTGTGAGTAGTTGCGGTATAGAGAGTGCCGCTGAGATTGATCATGGTCTGGCTGGCGCCGGGGCGTGCGGATCATCCGGCCGCCGGATGCAGACTCGGCGGGGCGAGGGATGTCGACAGCGTCCTGAAGGCTGAGTAGCCGCCTTGAACCGTCTCTGTGAGGGAGGCGCCCTCAACCCTTGGTCCGCGAGATTACCCATTCGGCGAACCCCACTTGCCGCTGTTGCAGGCGGTTGCGCATGAGGGAGCCGACGGCGGCAACCCTCGTCGTGGCCGCCGCTGTGACAAGGGGTCTGTGACCGCTCTTCCGTGATGGCTACGTAGGGCTCCGCAACGCCCAATACGGCATCGGACTGACACGCTATGGAAGCGCGGCCGGACGCGCTTTCCCGTCCCCCCTCCCTGGCAGCGGTGGCCGTCGGTCTGGGTATCAGCGACCACGAGTAAGGGTAGACCTGCTGATATATCTCATCGTGGCTTTCGGGAGCAGCCTTGCCGCAGGACGTGGATTTCGACATCCCCTTACCGGCCCGCTACAACCCCCACCATGACCAGGCCGAGCGGCACAATCTGGAATGGCTGCGCCATCACAGAATGCTCGTTGATTCCAAGGCCGTGGCGCTGTACCGGTCGTGGGAATTGGCTGACCTGGCCGCCCGGTGCTGGCCCGAGTGCAAGGTGGACGATCTCGCGCTGACGGTCGACGCGAAGAGCTTCTACTTCCTGTTTGACGACCAATTCGACGGACCGCAGGGGCAGGATCCCGCGAGCGTCGCGGCCGTCTGCCAGGAACTCATCGACATCGCCCAGCAAGACCCCGCCGCCGCGCCACGCTCGCCAGTGGCCACAGCTTTCGCCGACTTGTGGGCGCGCAGCAGGGAGGGCATGTCCCGTTCCTGGGTCACCAGAACGGCACACGACTGGGAGCGGTACTTCGCCTCCTACCCCCATGAGGCCGTCAAACGGTGCGCCGGGGTCGTACCGACGATGGACGACTATTTGACGATCCGCCGCAGCTCTGCCGCCACGGAGTCGGTTACCGACATGGTGGAGCGGCTCAACCGGATCGAGGTACCCCCGATCGCCTTCCACAGCCCCGAGCTGCAGCTTATGCGTCAGATCGCCGCCGACGTCCCGTTCATGTGCAACGACGTGTACTCCTATGAGAAGGAAACCGCCCGCGGTGACGTCTACAACCTCGTGACAGTGCTGTGCCGGGAGCGCCGTTACTCGGTGGCGCAGGCTACCGAGGAAATCAAAGCCATGGTCGCTGAGCGGGTCCGTCGCTTCCTACAGTTGCGGGCCCAAGTTCCCAACATGCTCCACGAGCTCGGGCTCAGCGACATGCAACTGCGATATGTGGGCCGGTACATGACTGGCCTTGGTGACTGGCTGCGTGGCCACAACGACTGGATGACCGCCACGATCCGTTACCGGACCGGCGGCAGCCCGCCCCCCGACCAGCCTGGCCACCTCGACCCGCTCCTCGATTAAGCGGTGACCTCATGACGTCCGCAGCCCCCAACACTCCGGCCCTGCGCGCCGCGCCCGGCCGCCTACCCCTGCTCGGCCACGCTCCCTGGCTGGCCCTGCGCCGGGTCGATTACCTGCAGGAATTGCGCACCCACGGCGACGCCGTGCTCATCCACCTCGGACGCAAACCCGCCTACGTCCTCAACTCCCCCGACCTCATCTACGGCCTGCTGGTCCAGCACGCCGACAAATTCTCCAAAGGACTGCTGTTCGACCGTGCCCGCCCCTACATGGGGAACGGTCTGCTGTGCTCCTCCGGCCCGTTCCACAAACGCCAACGCCGTCTCCTCCAGCCTGCCTTCCATCGCGACGCCATCAACCGCCTCACCGCACGCATGGCCCAAGCCGCCGCCCGCCACGTAAAGCAGTGGCGCGACGAGCAGACCATCGACGTCGAGCACGAAACCCGCGCGCTGGCCACCGCGATCATCGTGAAGACCCTGTTCGCCACCGACGAGGTCAAACCCCTTGCCGAATTGGTCGAACGCTGTCTGCCGCGGTTCGTGACCGGCGTCGGCCACCGCACCCTCCTGCCCACCGCCCTCACCCGTATCTACACCCCCAGCAACCGCCGCTTCGACGCCATAGCCGCCGACCTACGCCGCACCACCTTGTACCTGGTCGCCCAGTACCGCCACGCCAGCAGTGATCGAGACGACCTCGTCTCCATGCTGCTGGCCGCCCGCGACCCGGCTGACCACTCCATGACCGACCAGGAGGCAGTGGACGAAATCATTACCTTGTTGATCGCCGGCATCGAGACCTCCGCCACCACGCTGGCTTGGACCTACCACGAACTCGGCCGCCACCCTCAACTGCGCCAGCGCCTCCACGCTGAGGTCGACCAAACCCTGGCCGGCCGCCCACCGACCACCGACGACCTGCCCCGCCTGCGGTTCACCGCCGCCCTACTCAACGAGATCCTGCGCTTGCATCACCCCAACTGGCTGCTCATGCGCCGCGCCGAGGATGATGTGGACCTGGACAGCGTACGAATCCCCGCGGGCGCCGAGGTCATCTACAGTCCCACCACACTGCACCGAGACCCCCACCTCTTCCCCGACCCGCAACGCCTGGACCCGGACCGATGGCTGCCCAGTCCCCCACCCCTTCCCCGCTGCTCCTTTCTCCCGTTCAGCGCCGGCAACCGCAAATGCGCCGGCGAGGCGTTCGCATGGAACGAGCTGCGTATCGTCCTGGCAACCGTCGCCGCCCAATGGACCCTCGACCCGGTACCAGACAAGAAGGTCAAAACAGCCATCGACGGAATCGCCCACCCCCGCCACCTGCTCATGACCACCCGTGCCCGCTGACGCTGACGGCCCGGCCAAAACCACCCCGCGACACTCGCCACACTGTCCCGGCTCTATCAACTCCTGAGGTCCCCGTGGCAGTCACAAATGTGCGTCCAGAACCTGGAGGGCGCCCCATCAAACCGTCAATTGGACAGTCCCGCACCAGCCCGGACGGAGCCCGACCGCCAGTTCGCCGCCCACCGCAGCCTGGAAGGGCCAGCGCTGGCCGGTGTTCGGCGAGGCGCTGTATGCATCCACCGCGGCAACACTCTGGCGACCAGAACCTGTACTGGACCAAGTTCCTGCCCGGCCAGGCATGGACCGCGGACGTGCAGTTTCCCAACCACCTCAGCGGCGCCGGGCCGGCCGCCGTCGTCTACCGGGACAAAACGGCACCAGGGACCAGCTGCTGGTCGTCCATCGCGGCTGGGGCAGGAACCGGCCCCCCGGCTCGGATGCCGCCGACGTCGAAGCCCCAGCCCGCCGCCGAACACGCCGCGGCCGCCACCGCCCCCGGCGCCCTCTGAGCACCCCCAACTGGATCCCGGCTGCCAGGAGCGCGGTTGTGGGGGCCGTCGGTGAACGGGATCGCCGACAGCCGGTTGGTGCCGCATCGGCCGGGAGCCCGCCCGGTCGGTGGCCCTCCTAGTGATCTGATGCGGTCCGGCGCTGTTCAGGATCCGCACGGTCCTTGGACGGCGTTCGGCCCGCTCAGACTTGTACCACCAGGAAGTACCGCCCGCCGTAGATGACCTCGCCGTCCAGCTCAGTGCTCAAGCTCTGCGGGGTAAAGCGGCGCCGGTAGATGGAGTAGGTGTCCTGTTCCACAGTGCGTACCTCGTGCCGCTCCTGGTGGGTGCCGCTGTCGCTGCGCAGGTCGATCACGAGGAGTTCGCGGGCGACGCGGCGGGCCTCGGTGAGGAACAGGGCGCGTTCGGCCGGGCGGAGCAGGCCGTAGAAGTTGGCGGTCACCAGCCGGTCGAAGGCACCGGTGGCGAAGGGCAGGGGCGGAAACAGGGCCTGCATCAGGCGGGCGTCGGGGACGCGGGCACGGGTGAGGGCGAGCATTTCGGCACTTTCCGAGAGGGCCGAGGAGTAGCCGTCAGCGCGCGATTATCGCGGTGAGCGCTGCCGTCAGTTCGCTTTCCGGATCGTCCGCGGCCTTCTTGGCGCGCCAGGCCACGACGGCATGGGGGCGGATCAACGCCACTCCGGTCGGCTCGACCCCGGCGCCTGGGAGTCAGCCGTCGCCACCGGCTGCCGATCTCCCGGCGTCGTGCCGCCAACTCCCGGCTCGGGGAGTGGCGCAGGCGTGCGGTGGACAGGTCAATGGCCGACGGGTAGACAAGCACACGAGGCTCCCGGCACGACGGTCGATCTTGATCGACACCCCGTCTACCAGGAGCTTCGTCGTTCTGGCGATGCGGAGTCGGGGAGTTCGTCTGTTCAGGCTGTCGACGGCAGGAACCCGTGTTCTGCCATCCACGTGTCTTTGAAGGTCGGCGATGCGCTCCCCCGAGCAGCCGGGGCAGTATCCGCGCCGCGGCCGAGTAGGCGATGCCCAGGGGTCAGTTTGGCGAAGATCCGAACCACGTGGGTCTTCACTGTCGCCTCACCGAGCGTCACTTCGCGTGCCAGTTCGGAATTGGGAGAGAGGCCGCTGTGACGGCGGCGAGCCATCGCGAGGCTGGATCGGCTCAAGCCCAAACACCCCGCGCCCCTTGGCCCCTTCGCCATCAGGAGAGAGCGCACATGCACCGTCCCGGCGCCTTCGCCGCCTTGCTCGGCCTGACCCGAGCCGCAAGCGCCATCGGGGATTTCTGCGTTGGGTTCAAGGGTGTCGTCGTCGTGCCTCGTGAGTGCGTGCGTGGGTCATGTGGGGTCGGCCGTAGCGCTGACGCCGGAGATCAGGTCGTCGACCACATCCTGCAGGCTTGACCGGCGCCGGTACGCGGCGCGTTGGCGGTCGGCGCCGTTTCCGACGGTGCGCAGGCGTACGTAGTTGGACCGGACCGTCTCCAAGTCGCCGTGCTGCAGCAGGGCCGGGCGGATCCAGGACAGCATGTGCTCGGCCTGTCTCCAGGCCGGTACGAGGCGGCCGGTGGTGAGGTCGACGCTCTTGCCTCTCAGGCCGTCGCGTGCCGCGCGCCAGCAAGCGGCCCGCAGTATTTCCGGCTCGGGCCGTGGCGCCCGCTCACGGGCAGCCACCGCTTGGAGTGCGGTCGCCGCAAGCGCACGTACGACAGCGGCCAGCAGGACGGTGTCCTCAGTGGCGTACGCCGCGTCGGCGACCCTGACCTCCAGTGTGGGCACATGATGAGAGGGTCTGATGTCCCAGTACAGGCCACCGTGGTCCATGATCGCGCCGGTGGCGATGCAGTGGCCGACGAGGTCGTCGTAGTGGGCGGGGGATTCGAAGTACGGCGGTGGGCCTGCCACCGGCCACCGTGCCCAGGCCATCGTGCGCCAGCTCGCGTATCCGGTGTCCCTTCCGGCCCAGTACGGCGAATTCGCCAGCAGGGCGAGGAGCGTCGGAAGCCAGGGCCGCAGGTGGTTGCTGACCTGGAGTACATGGGTCGGGTCCGGCATGCCGATGTGGATGTGGCAGGCGCAGACGGTCTGTTCGTCACCCAGGGCGCGGAAGTCCGCGATGCTCTGCGTGTAGCGCGCCTTCTGGACGATGGGAGGGGGTGCGGGCTCGTCCAGGACAGGTGTTCCGCTGGAGATGGCGTGGATTCCCTGACGTTCGGCGGCGCGGGCGACCGCGGTCCGCATGGCACGTACCTGATCCGCCAGGGCGGGCAACTCCGTGTGCGCGTCGGTGCGCGCCTCGACCTGATAACGCGTCAGCTCGGTCCCCACCCGGTCACCGAGTTCGGGCCACGCCCCGCCCACCACCTTCTCGCTCTGCGGCCTGAGTTTGCGCGACACAGGGTCGACCAGCAGGTACTCCTCCTCCAGTCCCACCGTCAGACGTTCTGATGCCTTCAGCACGCAGGTCCTTCCGCGTTCTGCGGCGGCAAGAAGTGGTCTTGCGCGTCGGCGACGGGTCCGTCTCTATGGGACAGGGACAGGGGGACCATGCTGTCACCGGTGCAAACGGCGGTACAGGGCAATTCCGGGCACGCACGCCGCACGGCACGTCCTGGCGTTCTTGCTGTCCTGCTGTCCTGCTGTTCCGCTGTCCTGCTGTTCTTGGCGTTCTTGGCGCGGAATCTCTACAAGGCGAGGGGCTGAGCGTGAACGAACGGATACAGGTACTTGTCACCGGAGGCGGACCGGCGGGCACCACCGCGGCCACACTGCTGGCCCGGCAGGGCTTCGAAGTGACCCTGCTGGAGCGTGACCGCTTCCCCCGCTACCACATCGGAGAGTCCTTACTGCCCTCCCTGTTGCCCGTCCTGGACGTGATGGGTGCCCGTGAAGCGGTCGAGCTCCACGGCTTCACCCGCAAGACCGGAGCCTTCTACGGCTGGAGCGGGCAGGAGTGGCAACTGCAGTTCGACACTCCCGACCGCCCCGCCGCCTACAGCTTCCAGGTCATCCGCTCCGAGTTCGACCACCTGCTGCTGGAACACGCCCGTGAGCAGGGAGTCAACGTACGCGAGGAGACACGGGTACGCCGCGTGGGCTTCGACGGCGAGCGTGCGACCTCGGCGGAATGGACCTCCCGGGACGGCCGCCGTGACGGGCAGACACGCTTCGAGTGCCTCGTCGACGCCTCCGGCCGGGCGGGACTCCTGTCCGCACGACAGTTGCGCACGCGCCGCTTCCACGACGTCTTCCGCAACGTCGCCGTCTGGTCGTACTGGCGCGGCGCCTCGCCCCTCGAGGGGACGCCCGAAGGCGCGATCGGTGTCTTCTCCCTGCCCGAGCACGGATGGTTCTGGGCCATTCCTCTCCACGACGGCACCCTCAGCGTCGGCCTGGTGACGGACAAGCACTCCTTCAATCGGGCCAGAGAGCAGAACGGCTCCCTCGACGGCCTCTACGAGGAGGCACTCACCCAGTGTCCGCTCCTGGGCCGCATGCTGGACGGCGCGAAGCGGGTCTCCGGGCTCCAGGTGGAGAGCGACTATTCGTACGTGGCCGAGGAGTTCTGCGGCCCTGGGTACTACCTGGCCGGGGACGCCGCCTGCTTCCTGGACCCACTGCTGTCCACGGGGGTCCACCTGGCCATGTACAGCGGCCTGCTCTCCGCCGCCGCCATCGGCAGTGTCCTGCGTGGAGAGTTCGACGAAATGTCGGCCCAGCACTTCTACCGCACCGCCTACCGGCACGCCTACGAACGCCTGCTGATCCTCGTCGGCGCCTTCTACCGCATCCACGACGGCCGCGACGTCTACTTCCGCAGGGCCCAGTCCCTCAGCCACCGCGACCAGCAGGACTTGCGGCTGCACGAGTCGTTCCTGAACATCGTGACCGGCACCGAGGACCTCGGCGACGCTCAGAACGACGCCGTCACACAGCTCTTCGACAGGCTCGCCCGCCCCCTCCACGGACACCGCGCCCAGGGTCTGGGCGGCCATGGCACCAGCCACATGGTCCCCCTGCCCACGCGGCCCGAGCAGGCATCGGCCGGCCTGTACCTCACGCTCGACCCGGTGGGACTGCGCCGAGCTACGTCGAGCTGACGCCGGCGGTTCGGCCTGGCCCCGTGTTCACCGTGGCGCGCTGGCGGCCGCGATCGTCGGCAGGTAGCGGGGTGCTCGCCAGGCCTTCAACCGGTGCTCCACCGCGACCCCCAGAGACAGAGCAGCTTGGCGTCCTGGTGGTCACCGGCCATCAGAAGCAGGCCGACCGGCATTTCGTTCACGGAAGCGGCGGGCACCGAGCGGGAGGGGTATCCGGCGACGGCTGCCAGCGTGGAGGAGGGGATGACGTCGTTGTGGCCGCGGGCGCCGTCCACGCGGGCGGGTTCGTGGGCGCCGCGATCGCGTCCAGGCGGTGGGGGTTATCGCCTCGTCGATGGAGAGCCGGGACATCTCGCCACCGGCACGCTGGACCACGGTGAACTGGTGGCCGTGGCGCAACTGCTCATCGCGGCGGGGCTCGACACGACCTCGAACATGATCGGGCTGGCCTGCGCGATGCTGCTGCGGCATCCAGAGCAGTTCGCGGCGCTGCGCGCGGACCCGGCCCTGATCCCGTCCTCGGTCGACGAACTCCTGCGGATTCTCACGATCGTCCAGCACGGCACGGCACGGCGCGCGTGGCGACCCGCGACGTCACGATCGGCGGCTTACTGATCGCCGAGGGCGACGGTGTCATCCGCTCACTCGTCGCCGCCGATCACGACGAGGGTGTGTTCCCGGACGCGGGCCGCTTCGGTATCGGCCGGGACGCGAGCGCCCATCTCGCTGTCGGCCACGGTGTACATCAGTGCCTCGGGCAGCCGCTCGCCCGGGCCGAGTTGGAGATCGTACTGCGCCTGCTGTGCGAGCGGTTCCCCGCCCTGCACCGCCCCGACAACACGGAAGAACTGCGCTTCCGGGACGAGAGCTTCGTCCACGGGCTGCACACGCTGCGGGTCGCCTGGTAGCCGTACGGGCGGGAACGCCAGTGCGGCTAGGAGTTGTCCGTCGATCATTGATGGCGGTCAGGTAACTCCCGGAGACTGGCCCTCCTCCCGTGTCGGCAATGTTGTGACCGCCGCGTTCCGTTCAAGTGTCCAGCCTGGTTGGTTCAATCCGTTCGAAATGGCCTCAATGACGGCCAGTCGGTGAGGGGGCGCGGTTCTTGGAGGCGGCCCTTGCCGGAGCGGTCGCCCGCGGTGTGGACGAGCAGGTACTGATCGCCGGAGAACACCCAGAAGCGATGGTCGTCACCCGGAACCGGCAGGACCGCGTCGACCTTGTCCGTGAAGCGGTCCAGGCCGCCGAACGTCTTGCGCCACTGCGCGATCGGAGCAGGCCCGCTCACCCGCCGCGCCGCCGCCGGGTCCGCACCCACCTCAACGACCATGTACTCGCTGCCGGAGAACACCCAAAACTTGCCCCGCACACCCGGAACCGGCATCACCGCATCCACACGACGCGAGAAGCCCGGGGCCTCACCGATGCTGTTGCTCCAGTCGGTGAGGGGGCGCGGTTCTTGGAGGCGGCCCTTGCCGGAGCGGTCGCCCGCGGTGTGGACGAGCAGGTACTGATCGCCGGAGAACACCCAGAAGCGATGGTCGTCACCCGGAACCGGCAGGACCGCGTCGATCTTGTCCGTGAAGCGGTCCAGGCCGCCGAACGTCTTGCGCCACTGCGCGATCGGAGCAGGCCCGCTCACCCGCCGCGCCGCCGCCGGGTCCGCACCCACCTCGACGACCATGTACTCGCTGCCGGAGAACACCCAGAACCTGCCCTGCACACCCGGAACCGGCATCACCGCATCCACACGTGAGCCTGCATGGGCACTGGTGGACGTCTGCCTGGTTTGATTGGGCGAACCAGATCCGGAGTCGTCTCCGACGATGTATGCCGTCACGCCTGCTCCGGAGAGCAGCACCACCACGGCGATCGCCCCTGTGATCGCCATGCGGTGCCGGTTCGCCCCTGCGGCCGACGTGCGGCGCCGGTTCGCGCGTGCGGGCTGCACCGGCTGCCGCAGTGTCGCCTGCACCGTTTGGGGAACGCCGTCGACTATCGATCGCAGCGCGTCTGCGAGCTGTGCGCTGGACGGGCGCTTGGCGGGGTCCTTGTCCAGCAACTGCTCGATGACGTCGCCCAGCGGGCCCCGGACGTGGACGGAGGGCGGTTCGAAGGCGACGGCGAACGAGGTGGCCGTGAGGTCCCCGCGGGCGAAGGGGGTCTGGCCCGAGGCAAGGAAGCACAGAGTGACGCCGAGGGAGAACAAGTCGCTGGCCGGTCCGGCAGGTTGATCGCGTAGGCGTTCCGGGGCCATGTACTCGGCCGAGCCGACCACGCCCCCCGGGCCCGTGAGACCTGTGTGACCGGACAGGGCGGCGATACCGAAGTCGGTGAGCACGCTGCTTCCGTCGGCACGCAGAAGCACGTTGGCCGGTTTCACGTCACGGTGCAGCGCACCGGCCGCGTGGACCGCATCCAACGCGGTCAGGACCTCCAGGCCGACGCGGGCTGTCTCCACCGGTGACAGGAGCCCGCTCGATCGCACTCGCTCGCTCAGCGAGCCACCCGGCACCAGTTCCATGACGATCCACAGACCGCCGTCGAACTCCACCAGATCGTAGATGTCGATGACATGCGCGTGCGTCACCCGGGCGATCGCCCGCGCCTCCGACAGCACACGCCGCATCGCCGCCTGCTGCTCATACCCGCCGCCAACAGCATGGAGTTCCTTGACAGCCACCGTCCGCTGCAACAGATGGTCCCAGGCACGCCACACCGTGCCCATCCCGCCGCTGCCCAACCGGTCGCCGAGCACGTACCTGTCGGCAACGACTCGCCCGCCCACACTTTCGATCACGACGAGACAATGTACATGCCGACTACCAGGGCGATTAGGGTGATCACGTGCGGAGCCAGATGACGAGAGCTGCTGCGGTGATGGTGCCCAGGGAGACGTAGCGGCGCTTGTCGTAGCGCGTGGCCACGGCCCGGGACTCGGCCCGGGACTGCTTCAGCCTGCTGATCGCTCGTTCGACGGTGTTGCGCTTCTCGTATCGCTCTTCGTCGAGGCTGGGTGGTCGTCTGCCGCGCGTGAGCCTTTGCGCAGGCGGGCAGCCCGGCTGTCGGTCTTCTCCGGGAACGTGTGCCGGATGCCCCGGCGCCGCCAATATGTGCGGCACGGATTGTCGCTGTATCCCTTGTCGGCCGCGAGGCTGTCGGGTTTCGTGCGCGCGGCTGGCCTGGCCCGCCCCGCGGAACGCGGATCTTTTCCAGCACCGTCTGGAACTGGGTGCGGTCCGCCAACTGTCCGGCGGTGACGACCAGTTGACAGCGGGCGACAGCGGGCGTCCGCGCTCAGGTGGAGTTGTTTGCTGGTGAACCCGCCCCGCGAGCGGCCCAGGCTCTCATCTCCCGCACCGCCTCCACCAGCTGGGCGAGCAGGCTCTGCCACGGCGTCTCGGCCTGGTGTTCAGACGGTCTTCCAGGGGCCGTACTTCTCGGGTAGATCCCGCCACTGCACGTCGGTCCGCGCCCGGTCCAGAATCCCGTCGATCGCCTGCCGGTGATCCCGCCATCGGCCACAACGGCCGTTGCTCACCGGGAGGAACGGCCGCAGCCGTCCCCACTCGGCATCCGTCGGATCGCCCCGCCCCATACCTGCGACAACGACCCCTGGCGGGAGTCGAACTCGCCTCGGCGTAGGAGTCGGCGCCTGCTCTCAGGCGGCTCGCTCACGCGTACCGGCGTTGCCGTCTCGGCAGGCCTCGACCTAAAACCGCACCTGGTACGCGGATGGCTCACCCGCCCCAACGGGATGCACTTCGGAGCGTAGCGGCGCGAGTGCCCCGGCCGGGGACGGTACTCCAGAGCTGCGAGTTCTTCAGCGGTGAGCCGCTTACGCCAGCGGCGCACGGAGTCCAGGTGCAGCGAGAGCATGCGGGCGATGACGGCGTTCGCGGTGCCCTGTGCGCTGTGCGCTGTGCGCAGGCCAGGGCGACATGCGCTCGCCGCACCCGCCGCAGCGGCGCCGTTCGCGAGCTCGCCAGTTCTCGTGACAACGCGAGCTGGTCCCTGTTCCAGAGCACCGCGAAGGCCACTAGACGACGCCGTCCCCCACCTTCCCGAGCTTCTTGATGCCACGGAGGGTAGCGCCGCTGACCTGCGCCGGAGCGGTCGACGCCGGGCCGGGCCGGCAGGGGGTCCCGGTGTCCATGGATGCGGAGGCGCTGGTGATGACCGAGTCGAGCCGGTCTCGGGTGTGCGTGAGATCGACGATGTGCTGGTCGATGTGACCGCGCTCCACGGCCAGGCGGTCGAGGAGTTCGGGTGTGGCCTTGCCGTCGATGACGCAGGGCATGAGCTCGGCGATGATCTTGCTCGACAGGCCGGCAGTGAACAGCTCCCGGACCAGGAGAATCCGGGCAACCGCAGTCTCCGGATAGTGGCGCTGGCCGGAGTTGCTGCGCTCGGCCGTGAGCAGGTTCTGCTCCTCGTAGTACCGCAGGGCCCGGGTGCTGACGCCTGTGCGGCGGGCGAGTTCCCCAATGCGCATTCCGAGCTCCATGTGATCTACGCCATAACGGCTTGCCTTTGACGTCGACGTCAAGTTTTAGCGTAGCTGACATAACTCCCGGGTTTTCACCCGATATGTAACGGATCATCACCGGACGCATCCAAGCCTCAAGATCACCTGACCCGCCACCCACACCGCACCGGAAAGTAGTACGCACATGACCACCCACCAGACGACCGGCCTCACCGGCCCCGCTCCCACCCCGACCGTGACGGCGAAACCGATCGTGCTGCCTGCCCTCCAGCGCGGCCAGGACCTGCACGTACGCATTTCCGCACCGCTCACTGGCACACGCCTGCCGATCGTGCTCTTCGCACACGGATTCGGCTCCGACCTGGACGGCTACGCACCGCTGGTCGACCACTGGGCCTCTCACGGCTTCGTGGTGATCCAAGCTACGCATCTCGACTCCCAGCGGGTCGCCATCGCCGCGGACGACTCCCGCAGGCCCCACCTGTGGCGCTACCGCGTGCAGGACATGAAGCGCATCCTGGATGAGCTCAAGCCGCTGGAGGCATCCGTGCCCGGCCTCTCCGGCCGGGTCGACCACAGCCGCATCGTCGCAGCGGGCCACTCCTTCGGAGGCCAGACCGCGGGCATCCTCGTAGGTCTTCGCGTCACCGACCCCCAGACCGGCACCGCCGACGACCTGTCCGACTCCCGGGTCATGGCCAGCATCCAACTGGCCACGGCCGGCAAGGGCGGTGACGAACTGACCCCCTTCGCCCACGAAAACCTTCCCTGGCTCCGCGACCAGGACTTCTCCCACATCACCGCCCCCGGACTGGTGGTCGCCGGCGACAAGGACGACCTCCCGCTCACCACCCGAGGACCCGCCTGGACGAGCGACCCTTACACCCTCAGCCGCGGCAACAAGAGCCTGCTCACCGTCTACGGCGGCGAGCACTTCCTCGGCGGCATCTCCGGCTACCGTGCAGCAGAGACCACCGACGAGAACCCCAGTCGCGTCGCCCTCGTCCAGCAGGTCACCCTCGCCTACCTACGCCACATCACCGGAATCGACCACACCGACTGGCAGATGGCCCGGACCGTCCTCGCCGACGCACACGCGCTGGGGCGGCTGGACAGCAAGTGACCATCGGCTGGTCGGGCAGGGCTGCTTCGTGCCGACTGGGGACGTTCGTGGTCACCGGCACAGATGCCGCCGAGGTCGAGGGAGCGGGGCGATACACGCTCCTACGGCGGGTCCGCATCCACATCGACCTGCCCCCAGAGAACACCGGTCTGGCTTCGTCGATCTCCGCAGCGTTTGGCGACCGGCTCCGGAGGCAGTTGGTGATCCTCTGGCTCGCGGATCTCGATGAGAAACGGGTTCTTGCACAGATCTTGGGGAGCGGTTGCTGAGGGGACGATGTCGTTCGAAGGGTGATGCCGATTTCGAATTTTCCCCTCAGCTGTTCTTCGCCCGGGTCGTTTCACGAAGTGAATCAACTGGGGCATGTGGGGAGCTGAAGCAGAACGACTCAGCGTTTGCCGGGGCGGTGATTCCTTTGGGCGCGGAGTGAGTTGGTGGGGCGAGACTGAGCCCGCTGGCTGTTCGAGCCGGCCGGCACCAGTTCAGTCCGGGGTGGGCAGATGGATCGAGGCGAGTTTGGCCGGGTCGACGACGATGTGGATGCCGATGATCCGGCCTTCGCTGACGGTGAAGGCGATGACGGAGAGAGGTGTTCCGTCGGGGCTCCAGGCCATGTGGCCGGGGATGCCGTTGAGCAGTATGGGCCTTTGGCGGGCGACCTCGCCGGAGAACATGCGGGCGCCGGCGGCGACCTTGGTGGCGCCGAGGGTGACGACCACGCCATCGGGGGTGTCGACAGTCAGCTTCACGTTCGGGTCGAGGACACGCAGGAGCGCTGCGAAGTCGCCGCTGAGGGCGGCGGAGCCGAATGCCTGGACGGCCTCTCGGTACTCACGGCCGGGGCCCGTCGCGGGGTCCGTGGCTTGGACCTTGCGGCGGGCGCGGCTGGCGACCATCTTGGTGGCGTCGGCTGATTTGCCCAGGATCTGGCCGATTTCCTGGAACGGGACCCCGAACATGTCGTGCAGGACGAACGCCAGGCGTTCGCTCGGGGTGAGCGAGTCGAGCACGACGAGCAGGGCGAGGCCGACCGAATCGGCCAGCGCCACCAGTTCGTCGGGCGCGGGGTCATCGTTGGGTGTCACCACGAGGTTCGCGAACTCTTGCTCGTAGGCGGTTTCGGGGCGGGCTTTGCGAGATCTCAGGAGATCCAGGCTGATCCGGCCGACCACGGTGGTCAGCCAGCCGGCCAGATTGCCGATGGTCGCCACGTCCTGGCGGGCAAGACGCATCCAGGCTTCCTGGACCGCGTCCTCGGCATCGGCATGCGAGCCCAGCACGCGGTACGCGACGGCACGCAGCCGATCACGCTGGGCTTCGAACGCCTCGGCAGCGAGGCCGGGCGGGTGGGCGGTCACGGCTTGAGCTGCTGACGGAGCGAGATCCGGTTGCCGTCCGGGTCCAGCGCCTCGATGCGGACCCCGAACGGATAGTCCACGGGTTCGGACTCCTCGAAGGCAACGCCGCGGCGGCGCATGGCCTCGAAAACCATTCGCAAGTCCTCGGATTCGAGGATCAGCGGACCGGGCGCGCCCGAGCCACCCGGCTGTCCCGCGTCCGGCGCATGCGACCACAGGATGATCTGCACCGGACTGCCGGGAACACCGACGGTGAGGAAACGTCCGTCGGGCCCCGGGAAGTCGAGCCGCTTCTCCAGACCGAGTCCCTCGGTGTAGAACTCCAGCGCGCGATCCTGATCGGTGACGTAGATCGTCACGTACATGATGTTGGTCAGCATCCTGTTCTCGATTCACTCGTGGGTGTGACGACCGTTCGTATCCGGTCGTCACACCCATGACGCATGCCGACGGGCGAAGGTAACAGGACGGTCCGCCGTGGCGAATACCGGGCGCATCCGGTGTGATTCGGCAACAGGCTTGCAGTCCCTGGCGGGACCTGGACGACCGGACTCCGACCTCGAACGTGCCGACCGACGACAGGCCGACACCATCGCGAGGAGCTACTGGAGCAAGATAATTTTGCGGAGCAGTTCGAATCCGGCTCGACCGTAGAACTGTCTCTTGATCTTCTTGCTGCGGTTCACGACGCCCTCAACGCTGCCCGAGCTCCAGTCCAGGGTGAGCCCGGCTGTCACGGCGTCGAGGTCCTGAAGCAGGTGGACTGCGAAGCCGGTGAGGCCGGGTGACTGGCTGGCGTCGACTGCGCCGATCCAGGCAGGGAACGTGCCGCCGAGGCGGTCAGAGGGCATCTCGCCTAAATCGCGGACGTGTCCGGAGGAAGCCGTGTCCAGCTCAGGACAGCGGGCCAGCACCTCCTTCAGGCCGGCGCGGTCTTCCTCCGTCAGGGTCCTGGGGTGACGCGTCAGCCAACCGGTCACCTGCCGCACTGTCGGCGGCCGGGGCGGCGCCTCGGACGGAGCCCCGCGCAAGGTGGCGACGTGTGCGCGGACCATGCCGTAGGTGACGGGAGCGCGCTCGGCGACCAGCTCGCCGTGCAGTCGGGTGAGGCTGGTGCATCCCGCGGCGAATCGACGCTCCAGGTCTGTGCCAGAACCGAGAAACGACGGCACTGTCGTGTCCACGAACATGGGACGCCCGGCCTCTCGTCAGAGCGGC
Organism: Streptomyces sp. NPDC050147; assembly: GCF_040660195.1. Taxonomy (NCBI): domain Bacteria; kingdom Bacillati; phylum Actinomycetota; class Actinomycetes; order Kitasatosporales; family Streptomycetaceae; genus Streptomyces; species Streptomyces sp. NPDC050147. Next base: position 166,381 of record NZ_JBFALJ010000021.1, read on the forward strand.
CGGCCATCGAAGGCGCCGCCGGAGCCGGGCGCGAACGTCGTACCGAGGTCGTACGGCGCGACTGAAAAAGGTTGAAAATCGGCGTCGGCAAGGACGCGGTAGAGGAACTCAGAGGTGGACATGTCGTACCGGTCCCGTGCACGGCCGTCATGGGACCGCGCAAGGACGGGATAATGGCCCGGCCGCTCGGCATCGATCAGCCAGAAGTACTCGTCGGCCCACTCGGTGGAGCCCCACTCAACCAGCCCCTTGCCGCCCGGTGCGTAGATCGCATAGGGATCGACGGCGGAGACGTCTCCGAGCTTGCTGTCCTGGTCGACCGACAGAGAGACCCGCCACTGTGTCAGGAAGTCGAACGAGGCGCCCTCGTCACGCCCCAGAAAGTAGACGGAATCACTGAAGACGCCGCCGCCGAATGCCTCGTAGAGCTCCTTGTAGTCCGCCGGCAGCGGGACCCCCAGCTCTCCCTCGATTGCCGCCCAGTCGACGGAAATCCCGAGTGGCTTCCACCCGGTCACTTCGATCACCCGCTGAACCCACATACAACAATCTTGTAGCACCGGTCTTCGTTCCGATGTCCCTCAACACCCTCGTCTCTTGGGTGGTGTCGAGCTTCCCGTTACGGTAGGCCTCGTACTGCTTCCGTCTCCATCCTCTCGTACGCGGCGAGGATCTGCTCCTCGGCCCTGGCGTGACGACGGGCGGGCTGGGCCTGCTCAGCGACGCGTCGCGTCGCGTCCAGATGAGGAGGGCGTCGAGGGCCGCGGGTTACAGCGCCGTGTGGCCTGATTCCGTCATTGCTTCCTCGACGTTCGGCGGCCAGTGCCGGAGCATCGCCTTCGCTGCCTGGGCGGCCCCGGCGATCCGGGCACCCAGGGAGGGGTCGTTGTTGCGCTGCCGGAACGCCATGTCCAATTCGAGGACCACGACAGCCAGCGCCTCCAACTGCCGCAGCTGAGTGAGGAGTTGGGTACGGGCGTGATGGCCGCGTTCGGCGGCGACCACCAGGGCCCGCCATTGCAGATCCTCCAGTTTCACCTTCAGGTCCGAGGTGTCGATGAAGTCGCCGTCGTCGATCGCGCGGGAGCGCCGGATCGCCGTGCACCCTTGCCGCACACGAACTGCCAGCTCGCCCTCCGGGCTGTCCAGGTGCCGCCGGGTCACGTAGCTGTGGTGCAGTCGGCGCAGCACCTCCTGCTTGGAGGTCATACCGCGCACCACGGCTTTCCCCCGGCTGGGCACGGTGTCGTTCCACAGCGGCGCATCCTCGAAGGGCTCGCCGCGTCCGTACTCGAGCCGGTGCAGATGGTTCCACCGCTCGTAGGGCAGTCCCGGGTCGGTCATCACCGGGTCGTCGTCCAGGCGCCGCTCGTAGTCCGGCAGATACAGCTCCACCAGCTCCTCGAGCGCCCTGCCGGACACCGCAACCGTGCTCCGGCCCGACGGTGGTGCATCCTGCACATCGGGCTCGATGCGGCGGGCCGGAGAGTCCGTGACGGCTTCGCCGTCCAGGCGCGCCAGCACGTCGTTCGTCAGCATCCGGGCGGCCGCCGTCAACTCCCGCGCCCGTACGGCGTCCGGATGCTCGGCCGCCGCCTCCAACAGCCCTGCGGCCATCCGCCGCAGCCCCCGGGCCAGCTCCTCGACCAGCGCATCGACATCCTGCTCCGTCATGTGTCCCCCCTGGTTGCCGCTCCGGGCAGTGTGCCAGGTACGGCGGCCATCCTTTCTCGACACCCGAGCAAGGTCTGTCGAGCGCCAACCATGCGCGGCTGGCTTCCCTTGGCGCCGGGCGCCGGCGCCCGCAGTGCGACGCCTTGCCGAATGGTCAACGTAGAGAGCTATAGTGCTAGGCAACTAGATAAATGGAGGAACCGGTGATTGAGTTCCACCTGAACAGCCGGTCCGGCCTGTCCCCGTACCAGCAGCTGGTCCAGCAGGTTCGGCATGCACTGCGCCTTGGCCTGCTGAAGGAGGGGGACCGGCTGCCGACGGTCAAGGACGTGGCGAGGCAGATGGCGGTCAACCCGAACACGGTGCTCAAGGCGTACCGGGAGTTGGAGCACGACGGCCTGGTGGCCGCCCGTCCCGGCGTCGGGACATTCGTAACCCGAACGCTGGCCGACGGCACGCTCGCCGCGCAGGGACCGCTGCGCAAGGACCTGCAACGCTGGCTGACCAAGGCCCGCCTGGCCGGGCTCGACGACGAGAGCATCGAGGCGCTGTTCATGAACACCTTTCACAACGCCGCCGGAGAGGACGTAGCGTGAGCGCTGTCTTACGAGCCCAGGGCCTGGGCAAGAGATACAAGCAGCGCTGGGCGCTGCAGCACTGCGACCTGGACATCCCCGCCGGCCGGGTGGTGGGCCTGGTCGGCCCCAACGGCGCCGGCAAGTCGACCCTGTTGAAGTTGGCCTCCGGCATGCTCACCCCGACGGCCGGCGCCATAGAGGTGTGCGGTGGCCGTCCTGACGGGAGTGTGGCACAGCTGGCCAAAGTCGGCTTTGTCGCCCAGGACACCCCGACCTACGCGGCGCTGAGCGTCGCCGACCACCTCAACTTCGGCAAGCGTCTCAACTCGAACTGGAACGACGCCGTGGCGCGCGACCGGATCCGTCGCCTCGGCCTGGACCCCAAGCAACAAGCCGGCAAGCTGTCCGGCGGCCAGCGCGCGCAGCTCGCTCTCACCCTGGGCATCGCCAAGCGCCCGGAACTGCTCATCCTGGACGAGCCGGTCGCCGCCCTGGACCCGCTGGCCCGGCGGGAGTTCATGCAGGACCTGATGGAGGCCGTCGCCGAGCACGAGCTGAGCGTCGTGCTCTCCTCCCACCTGGTCTCCGACGTGGAGCGAACCTGCGACTACGTCATCGTCCTGGTCGACTCCCGGGTGCAGGTGGCCGGCGACATCGACGACCTGGTCGCCTGCCACCACCGGCTCACCGGACCACGCCGGGACCCGGACGCGCTCCCGGCCGGCCAGCATGTCATCACCGCCAGCCACACCGACCGGCAGACCACCCTCCTGGTGCGCACCGACACCGCGGTTCACGATCCATCCTGGACCGTCAGCCCGCTCGATCTGGAAGACATTGTCCTGGCCTACATGACCCGGCCCGCCGACGCGGTACGTGACACCCGGCCCGCACTGGAGGTACTCCGATGATCTGGCTGACCTGGCGCCAGTTCCGCACCCAGGCCGCCGTGATGTCCGCCGCGGTGGCTGTCCTCGCCGCCACCCTCGCGGTCACCGGCCCGCAGTTGGCCGACCTCTACCGGACGGCCGGCAGCAGCCTGGTGGACCAGGTCTCCAGCTCGGACCAGACCCTTTACTACACCGGCCTGCTGGTCGTGCTCGCCGTGCCGGCGGTCATCGGGATGTTCTGGGGCGCGCCGCTGATCTCCCGTGAACTGGAGACCGGCACCCACTACCTCGCGTGGAACCAGGGCGTCACCCGCACGCGCTGGCTGGCGACCAAGCTGGGCCTCGGTGCGGCCGCATCCATGACCGCCGCCGGACTGGCCGCACTCGCGGTGAGCTGGTGGAGCAGCCCCATCGACCAGGCTGTCAACGGCGGTGGCGCGACGGACACGTACTTCCCACGGCTCGACCCCGTGGCCTTCGCCGCACGCGGTGTCGTCCCCATGGCCCATGCCGCCTTCGCCTTCGTCCTGGGCGTCGCCCTCGGCCTCGTCATCCGCCGCACCCTGGCCGCGATGGCAACCACACTCGTCGCCTACACCGCCGTCCAGATCACTGTGCCGATGTGGATCCGGCCTCATCTGGCCGCCTCGGATCAGACCACCGTGCCGATCACGACCGGTATCCCCATCAGCATCCAGGAAGACGCCAAGGAGGTCGTTGCGCATCCCGAAGTGCCCGGCGCCTGGGAAACCTCCCAACAGACGCTGAACGCCGCCGGTCAGCCGTCCTCCCTGCCGTCGTCCTTCGCCGAGTGCATTCGCACCGAGTCGGGCTCGCCCACCGCGCAGCAATTCGACGGCTGCATCGCCGACCTCGGCGCCCAGGGCTACCAGCAGCAAGTGACGTACCAGCCCGCCGGGAACTTCTGGACCCTTCAATGGGCCGAGACCGGGCTCTACCTCGCCATCGCCCTGGCCCTGACCGGGTTCTGCGCCTGGTGGATCCGCCGCCGAGTAACCTGACAGACGGCAGTCCCACTACAGAAGTAACGGCGAGAGGCAGCCGGGTCCCCGCTGCCCCTTGCGGCGTCCACAGGGGCCCTCTCACCATTCAAGATCAATCTCGCCAATCTCGCCGATATCGGCTGCCGCCTTGGCCCCAGGCCGGTACAGGCACGGGCCCGTCGGCACGGGATTCACCGCAACTCCGCGAGGGCCTGCACGGGAGGCGCCCGCCGGGGTGCGTGGACGGGGCACCCGAGAGAAGCGGCGCGAGGTCGAGCCGCTCATCCATCTCCAGGCGGAAGTTGAGCAGCTCAGACCACTCCTGCCGCACACCCGCCCCATGCGTCGCCCCACCCTGGGACTCGCTCGTGCAGCCCAACCAGGCGCACGACGACGAGAAACGGGAGATCTGACCCACGAAAGCCACCAGCGGGTTACTTGCTCTCTGGTGTCCGAGCTAGGACTACGGGGCCGAGCCGGGCGCCCCGCCTGCGGCCGGCCGCCGGCCTCGGCGAGCGCACGGCTGGCTACCTCGACGGGTGACCGGGAGGAACGGCGTCATAGGCAGGCTTCATGTGCCGCTCAGGTGGAGAGCCGGGGCGAGTTCGCGCAGCGCGGGCAGCGGGTCGGACGAGGGATCCTCACCGAGAACCTGTACGAGCACGTGGTCGGCGCCCGCGTCCAAATGCTGCTGCACGCGCGCAGCCGAGGCCTGTGCGTCACCGATGGCGACCATGCCATCAGCCAGTTTGTCCGAGCCGCCCACGACCACGTCGGACTCATCGAACCCCTGACGCAGCCAGGAATTACGGTAGTTCGGCAGCTGCGAATACATGTGCAGGTGCTGGTGGGCCCAGCGCAGGCCGCTTTCACGGTCGCTGGTGAGGGCAACGGCCTGCTCGCTCACCACCCACTTGTCGGCCCCCACTCGTTCGCGCGTCCTGGCGGTCTGCTCCGCAGTCACCAGGTACGGGTGCGCCCCGTCGGCAGCCGTGGCGGACAGCTCGATCATCTTCGGGCCCAGCGCGGCCAGCAGTCGGGCCGGGCGCTGTCCTCCTGGTTCGATCTCCTCCGGCACCGCGTCCATGCCCCGCAAGTACTCCCGCATGGTGCTGAGGGGCTTGTCATAAGAGCCGGCGTAACTGTGCTCCACCAGCGGAGCGTGGCTGACACCCAGCCCGAGCACGAACCGGCCCGGGTGCAGCGCCCCCAACGTACGGGCGCCTGCTTCGCTGGCCGGGGCGCTACGGGCGTGAATATTGGCGATGCCCGTCCCGACCACCAGCCGCTCGGTCCCGCCCAGCAGAGCAGCGGCTTGGGTCAAAGACTCCTTGCCTCCGGCTTCGCCGTAGAACAACGATCCGTACCCGAGCCGCTCCATCTCGCGTGCCCGGGTGATCACGTCGGCGATCGGCCACCGATCGCTGGTCCACCAGACACCGACCGGAGCGCGGAAGTTGATGTTGGCCATGCGCCGAGGCTACCGGGCCCGCTCACTGAGCACGATCCGTTCCGGCAGTACGCGCCCTGCCAGAGGCCCTTGCGAGCCGCACCTGCCGCTCATCGAGCCGTGGTCGCCGCAGCCTGCTGCGAAGCTGGCCGCAGGCCAACCGCGGGCGACGGCGGTGACGTCCAGGAGGAGACGTGGCGGAGCCAGAGGGTGATGACAGGCCAGCCGGATCCGCACCTCCTCGTCGTCGTCCCGCGCGAATTCCGCGAGGCGTTACCCGGGCAGGCCGGACCAGCTCGCCGTGACCCGGCGCAGCACCGGCTGCCCCCGGACGTCGCGCAGGCGGCGAACCAATCGGCTGACGGCTGAGAGGCAGGCTCGGCGATCGGGCATCTGCAGTCCGGACCGCGGTCGATGGCCCCTCACCCGAGCCGGTCCTCACGGCAGCGGCGACAGCAGGTCAACGGTCAGGCCGGTGCCATGGGGGCTCCCGATGCAGCCCACACGCCACCCGGTCTCCAGGTCGGAACCGCCTCACCTTGACCGGACCAGGTCCACGGACGTGCTGCACACGCCGCCCGCCCGGCGTGCGACCGGGCCGTTGCCGCCGAACTCCACCGTGTCGCCGGGTGCCAGCGGGGTTTACGGTCCGCGCCAGAGGTTGGCGAAGGCCGTGTTCTCGATGGTGCGCCTCTGGCGTACGGCCTCCAGCTCCATCACCGCGTCGTGGACGGCCGCCAGCACGGTCGTCACCGCCTGATCCTCGGGGCCAAGCTCGGCGTCGGACGGCTCGTCCTGGATACCCACCGCCCAGGCGAGGGCAGCCAGGACGGGCTCCTTGCCTTTCCAACGGTCGCCGGCACGGCGGCGCGCAGGCGTATCGACAAGTTCCACACGTTCGGCACCGAAGGGCGAGCGGCCACCAGGCTGCGGCTTCAGCTCGCCGTTCTCCTCCAGAGCCGCCTGGTAAACGGCCGCGAGATCGCGGCCCCGGCGCCACAGCCAGTCCTCGATCAACTCGTAGGGCGCCTGCCGGGTGAGCCCTGCCGCGGCCTCGGCCGTGAACCGGTCCTCCAGCGTCGGCTGCCCGGCCGGCACAATACGATCGCCGTCTACAAAGGCCGCCCCGGCACCGATGAGATCGATCAGCTCGGCTCCGGCCAGTGCGAGAGACAAGTCGCCCTGCCCCACTGACTGCTTGGAGTCCAAAGCGATGATGAACAGGTCTTTCGCCGTGGTCATGAACGGCCCCCTCAAAGACATCAACAACGGTGCTAGCCCGCCAACCGGACCCGAGTCCCGGGCCGGCCCAAATCCGGGGCCACTGTCACCACCAGTATCCCCCCACCCGCGCGACCGCAGCCTATCCACACGACTACGGGAGTCTTCGCCGCCGACACACCAGAACAGCCTGTCCTCGCAGGACAGGCCTCGCGTTCACCACCGCACGCGACCACCAGATACGGCAACTCGCCCGCTCACCAGGACGCTTCACGATGCATCGGCTCTCGGTGGTCATGGCCGCGCCGGTCACCGACCGCCCGAAACAGCACGGTGGCCCGCCCTTCCGCGGCCGAGGCACCCGCCGGGGTCAGCCGCCGAGCGCGTCGCGCCTGCTCCGGTCCTACCGCTGCCGTCGCCCGCTGCTGAGCGGGCTGTCCTGGGGCAGCGCCGGCTACCCGGGACCGGGGACAGCGGGAGACTGTTGTCTCGGCCAGGGACCCGGGGTCTACACCCACGGCTGCAGGGCCCCATGCCTATTTCTACGCCTCTGGTTGGCGGCGAATGATCTTCAACCGTACGCGGTAGACGACGGTCCACCCGGGAGTCGATCCGCCGCGTACGGCGTTTCCTTAGCCTGCGTTGGGGGGGGGGGCGGGGCGGCCGCGGGGCCGCACACCCCGCCCCCCCAACACCCTCGCGCTGGACGGAGACAGGGAAGACGACAACCACCAAAAAA
>NZ_JBFALJ010000022.1:0-171925 GCF_040660195.1 Streptomyces sp. NPDC050147
GCTGCGACCGGCCCGACGCATCACCCTGGAGGCCGATGTGACCGAGGCGAGTGGGCCTCACGACCGGGACGCGCTGCTCATGGCTCCTTCTCTCGTCATGCCGCTCACCGCTGTCCGGTGCCGTTCCTCGCGCGAGCGCATGCAGCGCGGAAAGCGCCCAGCACTGGACCGGAGTTGTCGTGTGACGTCATTCGCGGCTAGGAAGACGTCCAGCGCGGGGCTCTGGTTCACCTTTTCGAGCAGCATAATATCTCCGTCCATTCGTGAATCGCACCCTCACCCGCTTTTCGACACTTACGTTTGTCACATTCAGCGGGAATCGGCCCACGTCACTACGCGGTTGCTCCGCGGCGGGTCAGCCATGGCTGGCCGGAAAGTGCCTGCCCGGCGCTCGGCGTGACCGGATCGGGACGAGGGCGGCCAAGTGCGGCCGTCAGCAAGGAGAGCGGGCTCGACCAGGGGTGCAACTCCACTGCCAGGGGAGGAGCCACCCTCGCCGGGGCTGAATACCGGTGGGCCAGTTTGAGCCAGCACGGCAGGCTGAATTCGGAACCCCAGCGCCCTCATTCTCACTGGTCAATGCGTAAAGCATGACTAATGTCATCACCAACTTCGCGCCAAGGGTGGAGAAGTGCCATCGGCCAGTCGTCTCCCATTTCCTTTCCGTGTGTGATGCACGTCACGCGTAATGGGCTTGATTCCAAGCTCTGCAATATTCATATAGTGGTGCCCGTAACGGGGAGTTGATCGATCGTTGGCGAGCGGGTGCCGAGTAAGAAACTCAGGCGACGCTCGGAATTTCAGCCGCCCATGAGGGACGTGCGTGGTCCATTGATTTCATGGGTGATATTCCATGCGGGAATCTTTCGGCATTTCACTGCATACAATCGGCGACGATTCCAACGCCCCGACGCCTCGATTTAAATCAACAGGAGGAATGGATCATGGGCGAGATCGCTGCCTTTATGAACCAGCAGGAGCTGGGCTCCCTCGAGGACGGCCTGATGAACGCCGACGGCACCCCTGTCATGGCCACCCCGGCCGTGGCCGTGCCGGTCACTGCCAAGATCACGGCGGGCATTGTCGCCTTCACCGTCCCGGTGGGCGCGTACGTCGCCGGCCGTGTCGTCAACTAAAGGCCGCCAGTAAAGGCCGCCAGGCTTTCCGAGCATCTTCGAAAAGGAGATCAGAATGACTCACATCATCGAAAGCGTGCGTTCGATCACGGCGCCGACCCTGACCGAGGGCGAGCAGGACCGTGTCACCCGCACCATGCCGGTCGCTTTCACCCCGGCCGTCCTGGTCACCTGCCCTTACGCGGGCGGCGGGCTCGCGGCCGGCGCGACCATCGTCGGCGCCTATGAGCTCGGCCGTGCCGCCGGCGCCGGCGGCAAGTAGAGAACACCGTCAGTAGCCCTTGACATGAGTGTGGGCTTCTGAAGCCGCTCGGAGTGTGATCTCTGCGAGCACCAGGCGAGCTGTCGGGCCGCGCCGCAATCGCGGCCCGACAGCTTTCAGATATTAGCTCACCCATGGTTCAGTCGTGAGGAACATCTTGTGAGACGAATAAAGAAGGTTGTCTCGTCGCTTTTCTCTCCGGTGCCAATATCCCGGGACCGTGCCCTGGGTCTGTCTGAGCGACTCTCCGCGCTCACCACTCTCTCCTCCTCTCTCGAATATCTACACCAGCACAAGCAGCTCGACCCCGGTGGACTAAACGACTGGGAAATCATGAAGGAGACTCCGGAGACCAAGAACCTGGCAATTCGTAAACTCACCGAGGCCGTCAGTGGCAAAAAGGCAACCGTGGCGATACACGTCGCGCGAGCCGCCGTGAGTGCCGGGCTCCTTTTTCCGGGAAACAGTCGATGGCGCGGGGCAGGCAGCCTTTTCCTCACGGCTTCCACCTCCCTGCTGCAAACACGCCACCGCTATGGCACAGACGGTTCGGACCAGGTGGCGAACCTGGTGCAGACCGCCACCGGCCTCGCCCGCCTCTCGAACAGCCCACAGACCAAGGACGCGTTCCTCTGGTACGTGGGGATGCAGGCGAGCCTCTCCTACGCGGCTTCCGGCTGGGTCAAGCTCATCGGTGAGAAGTGGCGTGACGGCTCGGCGCTGCCCGGGGTGATGCGCACCCGCACCTATGGGTTCGAGAGCGCCTACCGCCTCACCCAGCGCTACCCCCGGACCGCGAAATACCTGCAGCACAGTGTGCTCGCGATGGAATGCCTCTTCCCGGTCGTGTACCTCGCCGGAGGCAAGCTGGCCCGCCCGATGATCGCGGCAGCGGGAAGTTTCCACGTGGCCAACGGCTTCGTCATGGGGCTCGGACGCTTCATGACAGCCTTCCCGGCCATGCACCCCATGGTCGCCTACACCACGGCGCCCAAGACGCACCCCTTGGTGGCGGGTCGCGACGACCGCGCGGTGAAGGCCGCGGGCCTGTTCCTCGCCGGAGGCATCGCCGTCGCCGCCGCGGTCGCCGCCCAGCGCCGCGCCGTGGTCCTCGAAGGCTGGCCCACGTCACGGAAGTTCGTCACCCGGCACGGCAACGAACTCATGTACGAGACGGGCGGCCGGGACGACGAGACGAATGCTCCGGTGCTCGTCTTCTGCGCGGGGCTCACCTCGACCTCCGAGCACTTCGCCTGGATCACCGAGCGGTTCGTGAACGACTCGGACAGCGCGGTCGTCGCCTACGCGCGAGCCGGGTACGCGGGCAGCCTCCGCCGGACCAGCGCGCCCTTCGTCCTGGACGAGTCGGTCGACGATCTGGAAGATCTGATCCGCGCCACCGTGCCCGCGCACCGCAAGGCGGTCCTGGTCGGCCACTCCCTGGGCGGAGAGCTGATTCGCAGGGTCTCGGCCCGGATTCCGGACCGGGTCGCCGGCCTCGTCTACCTCGATCCGTCCCACCCGGCCGAGCTGCAGCGCTCCGAGCGCCAGAGCGACGGTGCGAAAGACCTCAACGACAACATCACGCACGCGGCCCGCTACCTCTCCCTGGGCACCGGCATCCTCATGAGCCGCCCCGCGTGGCTCGACAGGCTCCCGGCGAACTACCGGGACAAGGTGTTCGCCCAGTACACCGACGCCCGCCTCTGGAAGGCCGGCAAACGTGAATGGGCAGCGGTCGAGAAGGACTTCAGGTCCTTCGACGGTGACCTGCCGCAGGTGGCGGCGCCCGCACTGATCATCGCTGCGCAGCAGACCGTGGACCAGGACCCCGAGCAGCTCCTGATGTACAACGAACTGGTCCGGGTGCACCAGAGCGGTGAGGTGAAGGTCGTCGACGGAGCCGACCACGACTCCCTGCTGACCAACGCGCTGTACGCCCACAAGACGGTGCAGCACATGACCGACTTCTTGAAGCACGCCACGGGCGACGCGCACAGCGAGCCCGCCCTCGACGGACGAGGAGCACAGAGGTGAAGCCGACAGCCATGCTCAAGGACACCTTCACCGGTCCCGGCTCCTTGGCGCGCGTCGTGGGCGCGGGGATGCTGGTGGCGACCGTGGCCGCGCAGCATCCGCACCCGGCGTTCGACCGGGTCCGCGGTAAGGACCTCTTCTCGTTCATACCGAACTGGAAGTTCTTCGCCCCGAACCCGGCGACACACGACTTCCACTACGTCTACCGCACCCTCGACCACACGGGCGGGACGTCGGAGTGGAGCGAGATCGACATGATCGAGCCCCGGAGGATGTACCAGGCGTTCTGGTTCGCCACCCGCCGCCCGGAGAAATCGGTGTTCGACCTGTGCACCGCCATCCTCCAGCAGGCCACCAAGGCCGGTGCGACGGAGGTGCAGAAGACCTCCTCCTACCGGGTCCTCGCCGAGTTCATCCGCAAGACGATCCGCGAACAGCAGGGTGAGGCGAACGTCAAGGGCTTCCAGTTCGCGGTCGTACGAGCCGCGGGGCACGACACCAGCGAAGAGCCCGAGCCCCTGTTCATCTCCCCGTACACCCCGATGCGCCGGGTCGGTCCGCACCTCGCCGCGGCCTGAGCACCACCGAGAACCACCGCCACACCAGTGTTGGAGAACGCGCCATGACCACCGCCCCGATCCCCGCCGATGACTTCGTCGGTTACCTTCGCACCTACACCGCCGACGCATTCGCCTCCGAGGAGAGCCTCGAAGACGTCTGGGACCGCTACCACGTCCCGGACGCCGGCCACGTGGTCAACCGGAAGCAGCGCGACCGGAGCGGCGCACTGAAGAACCTCGCGCAGTGGCGGGCGGACCAGACGCCGTACGAGCTGTGGATCCACGAGGCGGTGGTGGACGGCGACCGCGCCGCCGCCCGCTACACCATCAGCAAGCCCCTGGTGATGCAGGTACGGCACAACACCGAAGCGGTGATCTTCGCCGACCTCGCGGACGACGGACGGGTCGCGTCCACCGTCACCACCGCGCGGTCGACGTACGGATGGGGCGGCGCCGACACCGAGACGTGGGACAGCGACGCGGCAACCGTCGGCGCACCGAGCGGTGCGCCGACGGACCCCGCGGCCTACCTCACGACCTTCGCGGAGCTCGCCAACGACCCGGGCGTGCCCCTCGAAGAGGCCTACGACCGGTTCCACACCCCGGACTCCGTCCAGTACATCAACGGCACGTCGATGCAGCGCCCCGCGGCCCTGCAGTCCCTCGCCGCGGCCCGCGACAAGGGGCCCGACTACACCCTGGACGTCCATACGGCGCTCACCCAGGGCAACCGCTTCGCCGCCCGCTACTCCATGGTGCCCTCGCGGGACGGGCGCCGGGCAGGCGAGATGGAGGTCTTCACCTTCGGCGAGTTCGCCGACGACGGACGCGTGCGCCTCCTGCGCTCCGTGATGCAGACCAGGAGCGGCTACTGGCCCACCTGAGCCGCGCCACAGCCCCCGGACACCGCCCATGGGAAGTGACACCCCGTAATGACCAGCACAGTTGCAGACATCGGCTACGGCGCGCAGTTCGCGAAGTGGTACGACCGGATCTTTCCCCAAGGCGCCGACGCCCAGGCCACCGCGGACGCCCTGGCCCGACTCCACCCCGACCCCGAAACCGGAACCATCGAGTTCGGGGTCGGCACCGGACGCATCGCTGTCCCGCTCTCCCAGAAGACCGGACAGGTGACGGGAGTCGACTCGTCCCCGGAAATGCTCGCCCAACTCGCCGACGCCCCGGGGAGCGGCCAGGTCGTCCCCGTGCACGCCGACATCCGCACGTACACCGACACCCGCACCTACGGCCTGGTGTACGCGGTGTGCGGAACGCTGTCGATGCTGCTCAGCCCCGAGGACCAGCAGGAGACGGTGCGCCGCGCCGCCGAACTGCTGCACCCCGGAGGGCGGTTGGTGGTGGAGACCGGCAACCGCCCCGCGGTCGAGGCCCTCCACGAGGGCCGGCTGCGCACCACCCTCTTCACGCCCTACCCGGAGCCGGGAACGGGACTGCAGACCCACTCCACGCTCACCTCTGAGATCTGGCAGTGCTCCCACATCTGGTACGAGTCCGACGGCAGCACCCGTGTCGGCAGTGAGCTGGCGCGCCTCACGACCCCCGACGAGGTCGACGGATACGCCACGGCGGCCGGACTCACCCCCGAAGGCCGCTACGCCGACTGGAACCTCTCCCCCTACACCGAGCAGTACCCGATGTTCCTGACCACGTACACGAAGAGCGCCTGAACCACCGCCGGTGCAGCGAGCAGCACAAGGGAGGAACCATGATGACAACAAGCCGTGCGGTGTGGTTCGCGGTCACGTTCGCCTTCGCCGCGCCCGGCATGTCCGCGGTGTTCCGGGAGAACGGGCGGCTCACCCGACGGGCGATGGCCCTCGGCATCGTCTTCGCCACGAGCATCGCGGTGATCATGGCCATCTCCTTCGGGCAGGACGCGTCGTGAACTTCTCCGCGATCGTCCGGCGCCACCGGGTGCTCCTCGCCGTGGGCATCCTCCTCGGTCTCGGCGGCACCGCCGCGACCCTCGTACAGCCGCTCCTCATCGGCGACCTGATCGAAGCCGTCTCCCTGGACAAGTCGACGACCTGGCCGATCCTGTCCATCGCCGGCCTGTTCGTCGCGGACGCGGCGCTCGCCGCCACGCACTTCTACCTGATCGGCCGGGCGGGCGAGAACATCGTCCTCGACATGCGCTCCACCCTGACGGGACGCTTGCTCCACTCCCGGATACGGGCCTTCAACAAGCTCGAACACGGTGACGTGTTCACCCGTACCGTCTCCGACACCTCGCTCGCCCGGATCGCCCTGTCCTCGTCCGTCGCCCAGATGATCACAGCCGGATTCACCACGGTCGGCTGCATCGCCGTCATGGCCTGGATCGACTGGCGGCTGCTCCTGGTCACCGCCGGCTGTCTCGGCGCCGCGTCCACCCTCGCGCTGTTCCTGGCCAGAGCGGTCCGCAAGGGGGCGGTCCAGAACCGCGAGGACACCAGCGACTACGGGTCAGGACTCCTCCGGGTCCTCGGCGCGCTCACCACGGTCAAGGCCTCCGGCGCCGAGCACCGCGAAGCCGAGCGGATCGACGCGCTCGCCGACGCCGCACGCGGCAGCGGAATCCGGGTGACCCGGCTGTCGGCGATGCTGATGCCCGCGATGAACGTGGGCACCCAGGTCTCCCTCGCGGTGGTGATCACCTGGGGCATGGCCCGCACCACCACGGGAGCCCTCCCGGCCGCGGACCTCACCTCCTTCATCATGTACCTCTTCTATCTCGTCTCACCGCTGGTCACGCTCTTCATGTCGCTGGGGGAGTTCCAGCAGGGCCGGGCCGCCATCGACCGCGTCAACGACCTCGCCACCATCGACCAGGAGACCGTCGGGGCCCCGGCGGGACCTGTGACGGCGCGGGGCCGGGGCGAGTCCGAGGGCGCCGCCGCCGTCGAGTTCCGAAACGTCACCTTCAGCTACTCCGACACCGCGCCCCGAGCCCTCGACGACGTCTCGTTCGCGCTTCCCCCCACCGGTGTCACCGCGATCGTGGGGCCGTCAGGTGCGGGCAAGTCCACACTGTTCCAGCTGATCGAACGCTTCTATGACCCCGACAAGGGAACGGTCCGCGTCTCGGGTGACGACGCCGCTCTCCTGCCACTGCGGGAACTCCGCTCCCGTATCGGCCTGGTCGAGCAGGACTCCCCGCTCATGCGGGGCACGGTCCGCGAGAACCTCGTCTACGCCAGGCCCGACGCCACGGCGGAAGAGATCGCCCAGGCCGTGGAGGCGGCCCACCTCACCGACGTCGTCGCCGCCTTGCCGGACGGCCTCGACACCAACCTGGGGGAGGGCGGCGCCGGGCTCTCCGGCGGCCAGCGCCAGCGTCTGGCCATCGCCCGGGCCTTGTTGACCCGCCCCGCGGTCCTGCTCCTCGACGAGGTCACGTCGAACCTCGACTCGGACTCCGAGAGGGCGTTGCGCTCCGCCCTCACCACCATCGGAGCCCACTGCCAAGTGCTCACGATCGCCCACCGCATCTCCACCACAGCAGGCGCCGACGAGATCCTCGTCATCGAGCAGGGCCGGCTGAGAGCCCGCGGCAGTCACCTGGAGCTCATGGCGGAAGACGCCACCTACCGGCGCCTGGCCAGCCAGCAGTTGGCCCCCATCGGAGCCTGACAGAAAGCCGAACCCCGCCGGAACCCGTCACTCCACCGTGACAGGATGCGGGCGCCGCCCGTACTGACACACCTGCGAAGAGGTGCACATGCTCGTGATGCTGTGGAAGCGCTATGGCCTGGTGTTCGCCGCCGGTGCCTTGTGCGTCGTGGTGAACACGCAAGGTCTCGGCCCGCTCTGGTACACCGGCGTGGCGCTGCTGATCGTCGGTCAGACCATGCGCGTGACACTGATCCGCGCCCAGCGCCCGCCCCAGGACCGCGAGCCGGTGCTCCTCGGCATCCCTGTCACCGGGCGCTGGATGGCGCTCAACGGCCCGGCCACGAAGGTCCCCAGCCACACACACAGCCATGCGCAGACGTACGCCATCGACCTGAAGCATGTCCCCGAGGCGAGCGGCGACGACGGCGAGGGAGTCACGCCGCAGGCACCGCCTTTCCGCTGGATCTGGCCACTCGCCCGGCGCCCCCGCCTCTATCCCACGTACGGCATGCCCGTGCTCGCCCCCGCCGACGGAGTCGTCGTCGCGACCGGGGGACGACAGCGGGACCACCTCTCGCGCATGTCGCTCCCCGCCTTCCTCTTCCTCTACCTGGAGGGCTTCGTCCGCAGTCTCGGCTGGCCGGCCCATCTCATGGGGAACTACATCATTCTGGACATCGGCGACGGCGTGTACGCGGCCTTCGCACATCTGCGGCGCGGCTCGCTGCGCGTAGCCGTGGGCGACCGGGTCACGGCGGGCCAAGAGATGGCCGAATGCGGCAACTCCGGCAACTCGTCCGAGCCCCACCTGCACTTCCAGCTGATGGACGGCCCCGACGTGATGACGGCACGAGGTGTGCCGTTCGCATGGCGCTACCGCGACGACGAGGGCGAGGAACACACCGGCGTACCCGAAGACAGCACGCACTGCGTCCCTGTCTCACCCCTGTCGGGACCGCTCCAGGTGACGGGCGGGCCGGATCTGCCCGAAGGCCCCGACGCCCGCGGCCGGTGATCACCCGGCCACAGCGCCCCCCCCCGCAGCCGTGCGGGGGGCGTTCCACGAGGCGCGCGGATCAAAGCCGAACACCTTCGCGGGCAACACAAAGCGCTGGCCGGGATCGCTCCCGACCAGCGCGTTCGTGGTCAATCTTTGGTGTCCGAGGGGGGACTTGAACCCCCACGCCCGATAAAGGGCACTAGCACCTCAAGCTAGCGCGTCTGCCATTCCGCCACCCGGACCGGTGGTCTCTCGCGGTTTCCCGCGGCGACGTGGAAAACCATAGCAAACATTCGGGGGCCTCTGATCACACAGGTCAGGTGCGTGAACCGCGTATGACGGCGGGTGCCCGGCCTTGGGCGTCGGCGGGGGAACGCGGGAGGATGAGGGGGACCACCAGCAGCGATAGCGGGAGGAACCATCGTGAGCGAGTCGAGCAGGGCCGACAGGGCGGACGCGGCGGACCGGTCGCGGACCGTCACCGGTGAGGACGAGGTCGTCGATCTCTGCCGCGATCTGATCCGCATCGACACCAGCAACTACGGCGACCACTCGGGCCCGGGGGAGCGCAAGGCCGCCGAGTACGTCGCGGAGAAGCTCGCCGAGGTGGGTCTCGAGCCGCTGATCTTCGAGTCGCACCCCGGCCGCGCCTCCACGGTGGCCCGCATCGAGGGTGAGGACCGCTCCCGGCCCGCGCTGCTCATCCACGGCCACACCGACGTCGTACCGGCCAACGCCCAGGACTGGACGCACCACCCCTTCTCCGGGGAGATCGCGGACGGCTGCGTGTGGGGCCGTGGCGCCGTCGACATGAAGGACATGGACGCGATGACCCTCGCGGTCGTCCGGGAGCGCATGCGTACCGGCCGCAAGCCTCCGCGCGACATCGTGGTGTCCTTCATGGCCGACGAGGAGGCCGGCGGCACGTACGGCGCGCGCTACCTCGTCGACAACCACCCCGAGCTCTTCGAGGGCGTCACGGAGGCCATCAGCGAGGTCGGCGGCTTCTCCTACCAGGTCAACGAGGACCTGCGGCTCTACCTCATCGAGACGGCCCAGAAGGGCATGCACTGGATGAAGCTGACCGTGGACGGCACCGCCGGTCACGGTTCGATGATCCACAAGGACAACGCGATCACGGAACTGTCCGAGGCCGTGGGCCGGTTGGGCCGGCACGAGTTCCCGGTGCGGGTGACCAAGACGCTGCGGCACTTCCTCGACGAGCTCGGCGACGCGCTGGGCACCGAGCTCGACCCCGAGAACATGGATGAGACGCTCGCCAAGCTCGGCGGCATCGCCAAGCTCATCGGCGCCTCGCTCAAGAACACCGCCAACCCCACCCAGCTGGGCGCGGGCTACAAGGTCAACGTCATCCCGGGGCAGGCGACGGCGCACGTCGACGGACGCTTCCTGCCGGGGTTCGAGGAGGAGTTCCTCGCCGACCTGGACCGGCTGCTCGGCCCGCACGTGAAGCGCACGGACGTGCACGCGGACAAGGCCCTGGAGACCACCTTCGACGGCGCGCTCGTCGACGCCATGCAGACCGCGCTCCAGGCCGAGGACCCGATCGCCCGCGCCGTGCCGTACATGCTCTCGGCGGGCACGGACGCCAAGTCCTTCGACGACCTCGGCATCCGCGGCTTCGGCTTCGCGCCGCTCAAGCTGCCGCCGGAGCTGGACTTCGCGGGCATGTTCCACGGTGTGGACGAGCGGGTGCCGGTGGACGGCCTGAAGTTCGGTGTGCGCGTGCTCGACCGGTTCATCGACGCCTCCTGAACGCCGGTCCGTACGCCCCCGCGCGAGAGGAATGTGTGCTGAAACGAAACTCCAATAATCGTCAGCGCGTGCGCATTTGACTGAAAAGAGTGAAAGCGACCATACGCTCGTAGCCTCAATACTTCCTCCTCGTTACAGGTGGTGCGGTCCGCGGCTGGGATCGCATTGCCAACAAGGAGGAATAATGATCAAGAAGGTCGTCGCTGCTGCGGCTGCTACTGGTGGTCTCGTGCTCGCTGGTGCGGGTATCGCTGCTGCCGATGCCGGTGCTCAGGGTGCCGCTGTGAAGTCCCCCGGTGTGCTCTCGGGCAATGTCGTTCAGGCACCCGTCCACGTGCCGGTGAACGTCTGTGGCAACACGGTCTCCGTGATCGGGCTGCTGAACCCCGCCTTCGGCAACACCTGCGTCAACAAGTGACGTTGCAGTGCCTCACCCCATGAGGGTCTGAGTCTGTCGGCCCCGGAGTGCGCGCCATGCACTCCGGGGCCTTCCGGCATTCCGTGTGCGCGCCCCGAGGCGCGCACGCATTCCTGAAAGTCACAAGGCAGGGAAAACCTATGCGACAGGTCACTCGTAAAGGCCTGATCACGGTGGCGGCCGCGACGGGCGTGCTCGCGATCAGCGGTGGATACGCGCAAGCCGACTCGGGCGCCCGCGGGGGAGCGTCGGATTCTCCGGGAGTCGCGTCCGGCAACTCGGTCCAGCTCCCGGTCAACGTGCCGCTGAACGTCTGCGGCAACAGCGTCAACGTCGTCGGTGTGCTCAACCCGGCGGCGGGCAACAACTGCGTCAACACCTCCGACGAGGGTGGCGGCGGCAACGACAAGCCCTCGGGCGGCGGGTCCTCGGCGGACGGGCACACCAGTGACTCGCCGGGCGTCGCCTCGGGCAACGACGTTCAGCTGCCCGTCGACGTGCCGGTGAACGTCTGCGGCAACAGCGTCACCATCGGCGGCCTCGGCAACGCGACCGGCGGCAACGACTGCTCGAATGACGCGGGCGAGGGGACCCCGCCGGGCAGCGAGAAGCCACCGGGCGAGGGGACCCCGCCGGGCAGCGAGAAGCCGCCGACGAAGCCCGAGCAGCCGCCGGGCGGCCCGGAGAAGCCTCAGACGCCGGAGAAGCCGGGCGGGCAGGAAGAGCCGGGGAACCCCGGTGCGCCGGGTGAGAAGCCGGGGGACGACCGGACGGAGCCGAACCAGCCGGGGGCGAACCAGCCGGGGGCGCAGACCATCGCGCAGCCCAAGGGCTCGGAGACGCTTGCTCAGACGGGCAGCGAGCTGCCGGTCGGCGTCGTCCTTCCGGTCGGTGCGGGCATGCTGCTCGCGGGCACGGTGCTGTACCGCAGGACGCGGTCGAACGCTTGATCAGGGTGCGCGTCGCCGCCTGATCCGGTACGCAGAACGGAGGGTGCCCCGGCTGATCGGGGCACCCTCCGTGCTCGTTCCCTCACCTCACCAAGTGGCCCGCAGCTGGCGGATGATCCGCCGCTTCAGCCGCACCCTGCGGCTGCCGTCCGTGCGCAGGCTCAGGCGGTCCAGTTCCCAGTGGCCATACTCTGCGTGGTCGGTCAGCAGGCGCGTCGCTTCCTTGCGGGTGACCCCGCGCGGCACATACACGTCGACAAATTCGTATTCCGGCATCGCATCTATTGTGCAAGTACGGGCCCGGTACGGATAGCGTCTGCACTATGTCTGATGCTGCGCAGCCCACCGCTGCCGAGGTACGCGCCGCCGCCGAGGCGGTCAAGACCGCGCTCGACCGTCACCTTGCCGCGGTCGAACGCAGGTCGGGGGAGGACGACCCGGCCGTCTACGAAGCGTTCAACGAGCTGGCCGCCGCGGCCGAGGAGTACGACGAGCTTCTCTACGACCGCCATGACGAGGTCACCCCCTTCGAGATCCCCGGTTCCGACAGCGGAGTGCTGCCGCCGTACCAAGGCCCGGAGGAGGCGAACGCGCTCAGCGTGCTGATCCGCAGGGACTACGCCGTGGCGGAGCCGCAGCGGCTCCTCGCGCAGGCCCAGCGGGTCGCCGACCTCGACGCGGGCACGGCGGGCGAGAGTCCCGCCGCCGCGGCGGCGGGCAGCAGTGTGCACGCCGCGCTCGGGGTCCTCTTCGGTGAGTTCGAACCGGATGAGATCGCTTCCCGGCACAAGGAGTTCGGCCTGGAGGAGGGTGACTCCACGCTCTGGGTCACCGCGGCGGACGAACCCGCCGAGCCGGGGGAGTGGCTCGACGCCCCCTTCGACCAGGCGGACCCGCACCGGGTCGTGTGCCGGTTCGACGTCAGCGCGGTCTTCGACGACGAGCCGGACGACGACGGGATCGAGGTCGACCCCGACGTCCACGTCCGTGTCGATCCCGACGCCGTGGCGGTCCTGGAGGAGCTCGACGAGGTCGAGGAGGTCGAGGAGGTCGATGACGTCGATGAAGCGGACGTGCTCGACGTCGACGACGACAGAAGACCTCTGGACGCGGATCGCTGACCCCGCGGGCTCGCGGGTGCCGGTGGCCGCGGCGGCCACCGGCACCTGGGAGCGCGAGACCGTTCCGCGGCTCAGGCCGTGGTCGGGACCTGGGGGCGCAGGAGGGTCTGGAGGCGTGTCGTGCGGGCCTTGGCGGGGATCTCCGCCACCGCGCGCGGCAGCGCCTGCTCGGCGCCCTGGACCACCGAGAGGTGGCGCTCACCGCGGCTGAACGCGGTGTAGACCCACGGCCTGCTCAGGGCCGCGGTCGCGTCACCCGGCAGCACCACGACCGCCGCGGGCCAGCTCAGGCCCACGGCCTGGTGCGCGGTGAGCGCCCAGGCGTGCCGCACCGTCTGCTCCACCTGTTCCTTCGCCACGACGACGGGGGCGCCGTCGCACTCCAGGTGCAGCCCCTCCGCGTCGGCCCGCAGGACCCGGCCCAGCGTCGTGCGCCCGGGCGCCGGGACGTGGGCGACGCGGTCGCCGGGATCGAAACCGGCGAACCGGCCGGGGCCGGGATTCAGCCGCTCCTTGAGCGCGGTGTTCAACGCGCGCGTGCCCGCGGCGCCGCCGTGCCCGGGAGTGATCACCTGGGTGTCCTCCGGGGGCACCCCGATCGCCCGCGGCACCGAGTCCGCCACGAGCTGGACCGTGCGGTGGACCGCCTCGCCCGCGTCGCGCACGGGGACGATCACGACTTCCTTGCCCGGCGCCTCGACCTGGGTCAGCTCGCCGATGCCGATGCCGGAGACCAGTTCCCCGATGGGCCCGGGGTCCGGGACGCGTGAGACGACCTGCGGGCAGCAGCGCGCCGCCAGGAGGTCCGCGAAGACCCGGCCGGGGCCCGCCGACCACAGCACCCCCGGGTCGCCGCTCAGCACCAGCCGGGCGCCGTCCGGCAGGGACTCCACCAGCATCGCGGCGGTCTCCACGTCCAGCTGCGGCGCGTCCAGGACCACCAGAAGGTCGAGGGCGAGTGCGCCGTCCCTGTCCCGCCCGGGGCCCTCCGCGCCCGACAGAAGCCCCGCCACGGTCGCGGTGCCCGCCTCCTGCGGGCTCGTCCCCTCCGGGCCCGTGTCGTCCGTTCCGGACTCGTCCGTGCCCGCGAGCGCGGCGATGCGCCGTCGGCCCGCGGAGCTGTGCGTGACCGCCCAGGACCGCAGGCCGAGACCCGCGGCGGCCTTGACCACCGCGGCGGGCTCGGCACGCGCCGCCTCGCCGCCGGTGTGCAGCACGAGACCGTGACCGGCCACCGCGCGGATCAGCTCGGCGGTGGAACTCGAGGCCTCGCCTGCCGCGGACTCCCATGCGGCGGCCCGCGGGCCCGAACCCTCTTCCTTGGTCAGGGAGTTGATCACCCGGGCGAGACCGTCGGCGAGGCTCTCCTCCGCGAGGGCGTACTGCTCGAGGCCGACCAGGACGCGGACCGGCTGCTCCGTCTCCTCGCCCTCGCTGTCGCCTTCTTCCCGCGCGGGGGCCGGCGTCCCCGGTGTCTCGACGGCGTCCTGGAAGACCAGGATGTCGCCCTCCGCGATGGCGCTCTGCACCGCCGCGTCCGGATCGGGCACGGCACGCCGGCCGAGCGCCGCGGTGAGCGCCGCCGCGTCCAGGGCCGTGTGCCCCGCGACGGCCGCCTGCTCCAGGAGCCACGCGGTGATCGCGCGGCCCCTGCGCTCGTCCTCGGGCCCGCACTCCGCCCCCAGCAGCGCCCGCGCGAACCCGTCTGCCTGTTCCGTGCGCACGCCGCTGACCCGCAGCAACTGCCAGGGGTCCGCACGCAGCCGAGCGTCGGCGCCTTCGCCGAGCGCTGCCGCCGTCCGCGCGGCGAGGGCGGCGGGCGCGCCGCCCTCGGCGAGCACGGCGCGGACTGCCTCCACGGTCTCGTCACCGGGGCCCGAGGGGGCCGCCGCGGTGGGCTGCGGCCGCCGCGCGGGCTCCGGAGCCGACTTGCGGGGCGCGGGCCCGGGCTCGCTGAAGGCGCTGGCGACCGGCTTCTCGCCGCTCTCCACCGCGCGCACCGCGGCCAGCAGGTCGGCCGCCGTGCCGCTGAGCTTCGCCCCGGCGTCGACCGGCCCCTGTTTGGCGGCCTTCCGCTCGGCGATCCGCTCCTGGAGCTCCCGCTGAGCGGCGATCTCCGCTTCGGTCTCGGAGAGCTCCTTGCTCTCCGCGGCGGCTTCGGCACTGGCCGAGCCGCCCGCCTCGCCCACGCCGTCGGAACCGGCCTCGGCGGCAGCGGTGTGAGGCGCGTCGCCGTCGGCGGAGCCGCCCGCTTCGGCTGCCTCTTCGGAGCCCGCGGTGTCGGCCGCGCCCTCGGCCTCCGGCGCCCCCGCTCCGGTCTCCTCCGCGGCAGCGGCCTTCTCCGCTTCCTCCGCGGCAGCGGTTTCCGGCTCCGTACTCACAGGGTGCTCCAGTCGTGATCGGGGTAGCGGTGCACGGGCGCCGACACGTCGTCGAGCGCCCGGCAGATCTCGTCAGGAAGACTAAGGGTCTCCACTGACAATGCGGCCGTGAGCTGCTGCGCGTTGCGCGCGCCGACGATCGGGGCGGTCACTCCGGGGCGGTCGCGCACCCAGGCGAGAGCGACGTGAAGGGGCGTGGCCGCGAGGCCGTCCGCCGCCGTGGCGAGCGCGTCGACGACGCGGCTCGCGGCGTCGTCGAGATAGGGCGCGACGAACGGCGCGAGGTGCTCGGAGGCGCCGCGCGAGTCGGCCGGGGTGGAGTGGCGGTACTTCCCGGTGAGCACGCCGCGGCCGAGGGGCGACGAGGGCAGCAGACCCACGCCCAGGTCCATCGCGGCGGGCAGCAGCTCCCGCTCGACGCCGCGCTGGAGCAGGGAGTACTCCATCTGCGTACTGGCCAGGCGCGTGCGCGTGCCCGGGGCGGCGAGCTGCCACGTCGCGGCCTTGGCGAGCTGCCAGCCCGAGAAGTTCGAGACGCCCGCATAGCGCGCCCGGCCGCTGCTGACGGCGATGTCCAGGGCATGGAGCGTCTCGTCCAGGGGCGTACAGGGGTCGAAGGCGTGCACCTGCCACAGGTCCACGTAGTCCGTCCCCAAGCGCGCCAGGGAGGCGTCGAGCGCGGAGAGGAGGTGGCCCCGAGAGCCGTCGAAGCGGCGGTCGGGGTCCGGCACGCTGCCCGCCTTGGTCGCGATGACCAGGTCGTGCCGCGGCACGAGCCGCTCTATGAGGCGTCCGAGCAGATATTCGGCCTCCCCGTCGCCGTACACATCAGCCGTGTCGACGAGGCTGCCACCGGCTTCCCAGAACACCTTCAGCAGATCGGCGGCGTCGCTCTCCTGGGTGTGCCCCCAGGTGAGGGTGCCGAGTCCGATCCGGGACACGCGAAGGCCGGTACGGCCGAGATGCCTCTGCTCCATGGGCGCTGAGATTACTGGCCGTGCTCCAGCGGCGTGAGGGGCTGTGGACAAACCCGTGCCTGTGGAAAACCCGCTAACCCCCCGGCCACCCCCCGAGCCCGCCACTGACGATCCCCGCACCCACGCGCTACAGTCCCCGGCACAGGGACGTTACTGCTCAGTAAGGGGATTCGGCCATGCAGCTCGGGATCAACCTCGGCTACTGGGGCGCGGGGATGGACGCGGACAACCTCGCCGTCGCCAAGGAGGCCGACAAGCTCGGTTACGCGGTCTGCTGGGCCGCCGAGGCCTACGGCTCGGACGCCGCGACGGTGCTGTCCTGGGTGGCCGCGCAGACCGAACGCATCGACATCGGATCGGCGATCTTCCAGATCCCGGCCCGGCAGCCCGCGATGACCGCCATGACGGCGGCCACGCTCGACTCGCTCTCCGGCGGCCGCTTCCGCCTGGGCCTCGGCGTCTCGGGACCGCAGGTCTCCGAGGGCTGGTACGGCGTCAAGTTCGACAAGCCGCTCGCCCGCACCCGCGAGTACGTCGAGATCGTCCGCAAGGCGATGACGCGAGAGCGCCTCAGCCACGAGGGCGAGCACTGGACGCTCCCGCTGCCGGGCGGACCGGGCAAGCCCCTCAAGCTCACCGTCCACCCGCAGCGCGAGCACATCCCGCTGTACGTCGCCGCGATCGGCCCCAAGAACCTGGAGCAGACCGGCGAGATCGCCGACGGCGCCCTGCTGATCTTCCCCGCCGCCGAGCACCTGGAGGAGACCGCGATCCGTCACCTGCGGGCGGGGCGCGAGAAGGCGGGCAAGACGATGGACGGCTTCGACGTGGTCCCGACGGTGCCGCTCGCCGTGGGCGACGACGTCAGCGGCCTCGCGGACATGTTCCGCCCGTACACCGCCCTCTACGTGGGCGGCATGGGCAGCCGCAAGCAGAACTTCTACAACCAGCTCGCCCAGCGCATGGGCTACGAGAAGGCCGCCGCCGAGATCCAGGACAAGTACCTGTCCGGTGACAAGGAGGGCGCGGCGGCCGCGGTGCCGCGCGAGCTGATCGACTCGACCACGCTGCTCGGCTCCGTGGACCGCATCGCCGACCGGATGCAGGCCTACGCGGCCGCCGGGGTCACCACCCTGACGCTGGCGCCGGCCGGCTTCACGCTGGATGAGCGGATCGCGGCCCTGCGCGCGGGTACGCAGGCGCTCGAACGCGCTGGACTGGCGTAACCGGAGGGAGAGTTCTGCGGCCGTGGTGGGGGCTCGGGGGTCTTCCCCGCCACGGCCGTCACGGGGCACAACGCGTCATGGAGCCCGTCGGTTACGGCCCCGTCCGGGGGCGGCTGTCCTTCGTTCGGGGGAGCTGTCCGCGACACCTGTTGCCACACCCGCGCCGCCGCATTTGACTTGTTGGTTGCGGAGGTCCGCGCGGAGGGCATGGAGGTGCCACTGATGCTTTCGGCCAGGAGTGTCTTCGAGGAGATCCTCGACAACGACGAGTCGTTCCAGCTCTTCTGTTCCATCGCCGCCAGTGGAGAGTCGCAGGGCGGCTGGGAGAACGGGCGCATCGCGGCGCTGCTCCCCGAGGGCCGGCGCCACCTCACCGCCAAGGTCACCCGGCACGGCGCCGACGAGGACAAGCACGGGCGGATCTTCAACGCCCTGTTGAAGAAGCGCGGTCTGGCACCCGTCCCTGTCCCGCCCGAAACGGACTACACCATGCTCCTGGAGCAGAAGGGCATCGGCCTCGCGCACGAGAAGCTGCGCCGACAAGAGCCGCTGACCGAGCGGGACGTCGTCGTCTACCTCGCGCACAGCCGCGTCACCGAACAGCGCGCCGCCGACCAGATGGACATGCTGGTCAAGTACTTCGGCGACCACCCTGAGGTCGGCAAGGCCATCAGGATGATCTGCCACGACGAGGACAACCACCTGGCGTACTGCCACGAGGAGCTGCTCAGCCTGGCGGCGGCGGGACACGGGCGGACGATCCTGGACACCCTGCACGAGTGCGCGCGCGCCGAGACGCGTGTGTACCGCGACGTGAGCATCGCCGTGATGGGCCACATGGGACGCATCCTGGGCTGGCCGAAGGCCAAGTCGGCGGCGCTCGCCTCGGGTGTCAACGCCCTCTACGCGTACGAACGGCTCGGCGGCTGGCGGCGGATGGTGTCCCTGAAGATGCCCGAGCGGCGCGACGCCCTCGGCGGGCCCGCCACGTCGGCCGCCGGATTCGCCTGACCCGGCCGCCGCCCGAAGGGGCCTAGAGCCAGCCGCGGTGCTTGAACAGCCGGTAGAGGAAGAACTCGATCGCGACCATCAGCAGGATCACCGCCGGATAGGACCACAGCCAGCGCAGCTCGGGCATGTGGTCGAAGTTCATGCCGTAGACCCCCGCGATCATCGTGGGGACCGCGGCCATGGCCGCCCACGCCGAGATCTTCCGCATGTCGTCGTTCTGCCGCACGCTCATCTGCGCCAGGTGCGCGGAGAGGATGTCGGACACCAGGCGGTCGAGGCTGTCCACCCAGTCGTTCACGCGCGTCAGATGGTCGCTGACGTCCCGGAAGAACGGCTGGGCCGTGTCCTTCACGAAGGGCACGTCGGGCGCGAAAGGGCCCGACCCGGACAAGCGCATCATGGGCATCGCCAACGGTCCCGTGGCCCGGCGGAACTCGACGATCTGCCGCTTGAACCGGTAGATCCGGGACGCCGTGTTGCGGCTGCCCCCGCTGTCGGGCGAGAAGACCTCCGCCTCCAGCTCCTCCAGGTCGGTCTGCAGCTCGCCCGCGACTTCCAGGTAATGGTCGACGGTGGCGTCGGCGACCGCGTACAGGACGGAGGTGGGGCCGTGCCTGAGCATCTCCGGCTCGGCCTCCATGCGATGGCGTACGGCACCGAGGGGCGAGCCCTCGCCGTGCCGCACGGTCACCACGAAGGCGTCGCCGATGAAAACCATGACCTCGCCCGACGACACCGCGTCGCTGTCCGGCTCGTACACGACCGGCTTCAGGACCACGAAGAGGGAGTCGTCGAACACCTCAAGCTTGGGCCGCTGATGCGCCTTCAGGGCGTCCTCCACCGCCAGCGGATGCAGCCCGAACTCCCTGCTGACGTCGTCGAACTCCGCCTCGGTCGGTTCGTGCAGGCCCACCCAGACAAAGGCGTCCCCCGCGGCACGTGCCTCACCGAGGGCATGCGAGAAGTCCGCCTCGCACTCGGTGCGGCGGCCGTCCCGGTACAACGCGCAGTCCACGATCACGGGGGCATTCTTCCGAACCTCTGCTCGGGGCGCACCCCCGCGTCGGCTTAGGCTGGCCCGCATGCCCACGCTGATCCTCGTCCGGCACGGACGATCCACCGCCAACACCGCGGGCCTGCTCGCCGGGTGGACCCCCGGCGTGGCCCTGGACGAGCGCGGCGCCGCACAGGCCGCCGCGCTCCCCGGACGCCTCGCGGACCTGCCGCTCGCCGAGGTCGTCACGAGCCCGCTGCAGCGCTGCCAGGAGACCGTCGCACCGCTGCTCGCGGCCCGGCCCGACCTTCGGGCGCACACCGACGACCGCATCGGGGAGTGCCACTACGGCGACTGGTCGGGCCGCAAGCTGGCCGAGCTGTCCGACGAGCCGCTGATGGAGGTCGTACAGCAGCATCCGTCGGCCGCCGCCTTCCCGGGCGGCGAGTCCATGCGCGCCATGCAGACGCGGGCGGCCGAGGCGGTACGCGAGTGGAACGCGCGCGTGGAGCGCGATCACGGCCCCGACGCCGTGTACCTGATGTGTTCGCACGGCGACATCATCAAGTCCCTTGTCGCGGACGCCATCGGCCTCCATCTGGACCTCTTCCAGCGCATCTCCGTGGAGCCCTGCTCCGTCACCGCCATCCGCTTCACACGCCTGCGCCCCTTCCTGGTACGCCTGGGAGACACCGGCGACTTCGGGTCGCTCGCGCCCCGCGTGGAGCCGTCGGGCAGCGACGCGGCGGTGGGAGGCGATGCGGGAGCACCGTGATCGTCACCCGCAGTAGGGTGCAGTCGTCGCGCCGAACGGGCGCAAATGATCAACCGCAGTCGATCCCAATGGAGACAGGACGTGTCGCGTCAGGTGTTCCTCTACGACCCGCCGGACCGCTTCGTGGCCGGAACGGTCGGACTCCCCGGACGGCGTACCTTCTTCCTCCAGGCCTCCGAGGGAGTCCGGGTGACGAGTGTCGCCCTGGAGAAGACTCAGGTGGCCGCCCTCGCCGAACGCATGGAGGAGCTCCTCGACGAGGTCGTGCGCCGCAGCGGCGGCAACGCCCCCGTGCCCGCGGTCGCCCCCAGCGAGGTCGGTGACAGCGCGCCCCTGGACTCACCCGTCGAGGAGGAGTTCCGCGTCGGCACGATGGCGCTCGCCTGGGACGGCGAGGAGGAGCGGATGATCGTCGAGGCGCAGGCTCTGGTCGAGCTGGACGCCGAGTCCGACGAGGATCTCGCCGAAGCTGAGGAAAGGCTTCTGCAGGACGAGGAGAACGGGCCGCCGATGTTGCGCGTGCGGCTCACCGGGGCGCAGGCGCGCGCGTTCGCCAAGCGCGCCCTCGACGTCGTGAACGCGGGGCGGCCGCCGTGCCCGCTGTGCAGCCTCCCGCTCGACCCGGAAGGACATGTATGCCCGCGGCAGAACGGATACCGGCGGGGCGCGTGAGCACCTCCGAGGTGGCGGCGGACGCCGGGGTCGTGGAGCTGCTCACGCGCGGCGAGCTGACCGTCCGGGGACGGATCCGTGGTGCCTCGAACGCGGTGCTCTACTGCTCCGTCTCGTACGAGGGCCAGGAGGCCGCCTGCGTCTACAAGCCGGTCGCCGGGGAGCGCCCCCTGTGGGATTTCCCCGACGGGACGCTCGCGCAGCGGGAGATGGCCGCGTACGAGGTCTCCGAGGCGACGGGGTGGGGCCTGGTCCCGCCGACCGTCCTGCGGGACGGGCCGCACGGCGAGGGCATGTGCCAGCTGTGGATCGAGGGTTCGGACACCGACCCGGAGTCCGCCGATGGCGGCGGGGAGCTGCTGGCCCTCGTCGAGGGCGTGGAGCCCGGCGACGGCTGGAAGGCGATCGGCTTCGCCGACGTGGGGGAGGGGCGGACGGCGCTCCTCGTGCACGCGGACGACGAGCGGCTGCGGCGGCTTTCGGTGCTCGACGCGGTGATCAACAACGCGGACCGCAAGGGCGGCCATCTGCTGACCGACGGGGACCGCCTGTACGGCATCGACCACGGGGTCACCTTCCACGCCGAGGACAAGCTGCGGACGCTGCTGTGGGGGTGGGCGGGCGAGCCGCTGACCGCCGAGGCGGTGGGGGTGCTGGAGTCCCTGCGGGACGGGCTCGGCGACAAGGCGCCGCTCGCCCTGCGGCTGGGAAAGCTGATCACCGGCGCCGAGGTGGACGCGCTGCGCGCGCGGGTCGCCGCGCTGCTGGCGTCCGGGAAGCATCCCGTGCCCGGCGGGGAGTGGCCCGCCATCCCGTGGCCGCCGGTGTGATCCAGCTCCCGGCAGGTGCCCGGAGGCCGCGACGCCGCCGGGCGTGTGCCTGGAGGCCGCAAGACCGCCGGGCATGTGCCTGGAGGCCGCAACACCGCCGCCTCATAGCGGATCTCTCCCGCCCCGCCACCCGATTGTCCGGAACCTTGATCCCCCCGCTCGTATGCGGACGCTCCGTCCGGTTAGGCTCATGGCATGCATGCCTGGCCCGCTTCTGAGGTCCCCGCCCTGCCTGGCAAGGGCCGCGACCTCCGGATCCACGACACCGCGACCGGTGGTCTTGTCACCCTTGACCCCGGTCCCGTCGCCCGTATCTACGTCTGCGGCATCACTCCGTACGACGCCACCCACATCGGTCACGCGGCGACCTACAACGCGTTCGACCTGGTGCAGCGCGTGTGGCTCGACACCAAGCGGCAGGTTCATTACGTCCAGAACGTGACCGACGTGGACGACCCGCTCCTGGAACGCGCCACCCGCGACGGCAAGGACTGGGTCGAGCTCGCCGAGGGTGAGACCGCTCTGTTCCGCGAGGACATGACCGCCCTGCGGCTGCTCCCGCCGCAGCACTACATCGGGGCCGTCGAGGCGATACCCGGCATCGTGCCGCTCGTCGAACGGCTCCGGGACATGGGCGCCGCCTACGAGCTCGAGGGCGACGTCTACTTCTCGGTCGAGTCCGACCCGCACTTCGGCGAGGTGTCGGGACTCGACGCCGCCGCGATGAAGCTGCTCTCCGCCGAGCGTGGCGGCGACCCGGACCGTCCGGGCAAGAAGGACCCGCTCGACCCGATGCTCTGGATGGCCGCCCGCGAGGGCGAGCCGAGCTGGGACGGCGCCTCGCTCGGCCGTGGCCGCCCCGGCTGGCACATCGAGTGCGTGGCCATCGCCCTCGACCACCTGGGCATGGGCTTCGACGTGCAGGGCGGCGGCTCCGACCTCGCCTTCCCGCACCACGAGATGGGCGCCTCGCACGCCCAGGCCCTCACCGGTGAGTACCCCTTCGCCAAGGCGTACGTGCACGCCGGGATGGTCGCCCTGGACGGCGCGAAGATGTCCAAGTCCAAGGGCAACCTCGTCTTCGTGTCGAAGCTGCGGCGGGACGGCACCGACCCGGCCGCCATCCGCCTCGCGCTCCTGGCGCACCACTACCGCGCCGACTGGGAGTGGACCGACGCCGTCCTGACCGAGGCCCTGGAGCGCCTCGGCCGGTGGCGTGGAGCCGTCTCGCGTCCCGACGGCCCCTCCGCCGACGCCCTCGTCGAGGAGATCCGCGAAGCCCTGGCCAACGACCTGGACGCACCGGCCGCGCTCGCCGCGGTCGACGCGTGGGCGGCCCGCCAGGAGGCCGAAGGCGGTACGGAAGAGGGCGCCCCCGGCGTCGTCTCGCGCGCCGTGGACGCGTTGCTCGGCGTGGCCCTGTAACCACCGGTTCACCGAATGGGCCGCTCCGGAAGTCCAGGAGCGGCCCATCAAAGTCCTTGGCCGAGACGCACGTCGAGGCGCTGGACCACGGACCGCACCGCCACCCAGCGGTTCGCGGTCGCCGTCATGCCTCCGGTGCCGACGGCCGACACCTGGGCGAGCGACATGGCGTGGCTGAAGTCGGCCCATGGCTACGGCCCCGCCGAACGCGACCGCGGCAACGGGGAGTCGGGCGCCGCTGACGGCCACACGCTGGCCCTCGCCGGGACGACGTACGAGAAGGGGCTCGGCACCCACGCCGACTCCGCCATCGAGGTGTACACCGGTGGTCAGTGCTCGAAGTTCACCGCCGACGTGGGCATCGACGACGAGAGCAGCTGCGCGCAAGGGCCGCGCGCGAACCGGTCGCCGGTTCGCCGGCAGGGAGCTGCGCCGGGCGGGAAGGACTCCGCCCGGCGCCGCGGTCCGTTCACGCGACGGTGGGGAGCGTCACTTCGTGACCACGACGGCCAGCAGATACGCCGGGTTGTCGGTGTCGTAGTAGCCGTACACCCGCTGCCCGAAGGCGAACGCCTCCTGGACCTCGTCGCGGGTCTGCGGGTTGGGGTTGATGCACACCCGCCATGCGTCGTCGACCCACAGATAGAGGGCCGACGCCTGGCCGGGGAGGGGCTGGACGACGTCCCAGAACGACGTCGCGACATTCGACGCCATCGCCTGGGTGGAGATCTCGGGCGCCTGCGCCTGCGGAACGTTCTCCTGGCCGAGCTGCTGGAGCAACTGCTGGTAGGGCTGCTGCCGGCCGAGCTGTTGGAGCTGCTGCTGGAGGTGCGGCGGGGCCTGCTGCTGCATCCCCTGCGAGCCCTGCATGTCCTGCATTCCCGGTGTCCCCTGCAGGCCGCGCATGCCCTGCCGGCCGAACTGGTGCCGGCCTTGGGGCTGCTGGCCGAACGGCGGCTGTTGCTGTTGCTGTTGCGGGCCGAACTGCTGGGGCGGCGCGGTGCTCGGGCCCTGCCGGCCCTCTTGCTGCCGGCCTTGCTGCTGCAGGGGACTCATGTGCGGGGTGGTGCTCATGCCTGTGCCACCTTCCCTCGATGGTTGCGATGCCTCAGCCCGTGACGACCAGGCCGACGACCTCGTCGTCCGAGAACCAGACGCGTACGTCGGGGTGACCTCCGGCGAAGGCGGCGCGCACCGCCTGGCGGATGTCGGGGGACGGGTCGTTCAGGTTGCGCCACTCTCCCGCGACGAACAGCCGCAGACGCGGCGGGAGTTCGGGGGGATACGGGATCAGTTCGTCCCAGTAGCGCTCGGCCCGGCCGGAGCCCACCGCCGACGGCAGCAGGTTCGTGACCGCCGACCTGATGTCGGGACGGTTGCCGATCCGCTGCGAGGCCGGACGGCCCGGGGCGTCCTGCTGCGGCGAGCCCGTCGAGCGGAGCACCGCACGCGCCCGGTCCGGGTTCATCAGCTGCTGGCCCGCGGCCTTCAGCATGCCCTGCAGACAGGCCAGTGCGCCGACGACGACCGGTGAGGCGGACGAGGTGCCGGAGAACGTGTCCGTGTACCAGGCGATCTCGACCGGGCCGCCCTGCAGATCGCCCGGCTGGTTCCAGGAGCCGCCGGTCGTGGTCGTCTCGCGGCCCCAGCCCTGGGCGTCCACGCGGGCGCCGTAGTTGGAGAACCCCAGACGCGAGCGGTCGGGACCGTGATCGCGGCCGTGCGTGCCGGGCGGGGGCGCGCCCGCGCCGACCAGCACGGCGCGCGAGGGCTGGTTGGAGGGGTTGAAGGGGTTGCGCCACCACTCGGGGAACCCGTCGGGCCTGCGCTCGTACACCGCGTCGTCCAGGGACTCCGCGCCGTTGCCCGCCGCGCCCACCACGATGACGCCCTTCGCGGTGGCGTACCGGATCGCCGCGTAGTCGTCCGGCCACCACTCCAGGGCGACGTATCCACGCTGGTCGTCGCGCGGCTGGAAGTCGAACCGCGGTCCAGGGCGGTGCAGTTCGATCAGCACGATGTCACCGGGGCCGAGCCGCTCCGCCGCCGCGTGGATCGTGGCCGCGGTGCCAAGGGGCTGGAAGGAGGCCGTCGCGGTCATGGCCTCGGGCGCGATGCCGGTGATTCCCACCGAGTTGCGGTCGCCGCCGATCACACCGATCACCGCGGTGCCGTGGTTGCGCCAGGCCACGTCCTGGATGGGCGTGCCGATGACCACGCCGGCGAGCTTGCCGGCCAGGTCCTCGTGGCTCAGCTGCCAGGCGCCCTCGATGTCGATCACCGTGACGCCCTCGCCCGAACCGCCAAGACGCTGCCACGCCCAGTGCGCGTCGACGCCCTCCGGCGCGGGGCGCAGATAGCCTTGGCGGCCGGTGAAGTCGGGGGTGACGGGGGCGCCCTCCTTGCGGCGCCCCGACTCGCCGACGTCGGGCGAGCCGGACGGGCCCGACGGACGCTGGGCCGGGGTCTGCGCCCGGTCGGTCGCGCCGAGCGACGCCGGTACGGCACCCGGCTTGACGTACGCCGTGTCGATCCCCGGCAGCGCCGCCAACCGTGAGCGCAGCTCCTGTGCCCGGCTCTCGCCGCCGCGTACGCGGTAGAAGAGCGCCAGGTCGGGTACGCCGTCCTCGTCCGATTCCCGGTGCTGCCCGGCCGCGGGGTGCAGGCGCTCCTCGTTGCCGAACAGCGGTTCAAGGGCGAGCTGTTCGTCGCCGAGGAACATGTTCAGGGCCGACACGTCGGAGCCCGCCGCCGAGCGGACGCCCTCCGCCCCGGCCCGCAGCCGGGCCTCCGGCCGTGCGACGACGATCAGCTCCTGCTCGGAGGCATCGGGGGTGCGGTAGGTGAATCCCGCCCCGTCGGGTCCGGGGCCGTCGGCTCCCGGGCCCCCTGCCGGCTCTACCTGGTCGGTCATCGCTTCACCGCTCCCTTCGGTCCTGCGGGGGTGCCGTGCTGTGCGCTGTGGCCGCGCGTTCCGGGGCTCACCCTGCTACCGACGGGCGCGGCCGTCCACCCCCTTTGCCCCAACTGGGTTTGGAATCAAGGGGATCAGGGAACTTCGCGCAATTCGTCCGGAAGGCGATGTCACGCCTCGATCCGGCCACACGTCGAACGCGGTGGGGCGGCACCCTCGCGGATGCCGCCCCATGCCATGCGTCCTGTGCCGCTGTCAGTCCACGCCTGTGCCGCGTTGTCAGTCCTCGGACGAATCAGCGGGTCCGGATTCGCCGCTGCTCTCCTCGTCCGGTTCCTGTGCCGCTCCCGGGCCGGGCTCCGTGTCCGGGCGCGTCTGCGGCCTCGGCGGCCGTGTGCGGTCGCCGCCGGGGCTGTCGCGCAGATACGGGGCCGTGTCGCCGCCCTCCGTGGCGTGACCGCCGGGCACCGGCGGACCGCCGCCGTCGCGTCGCCGCAGATAGCGCTCGAACTCGCGGGCGATCGCCTCGCCGGTCGCCTCGGGCAGCTCGGCCGTGTCCCGCGCCTCTTCGAGCGACTGGACGTACTCGGCGACCTCGCTGTCCTCGGCCGCCAGCTGGTCCACGCCCACCTGCCAGGCGCGCGCGTCCTCGGCGAGGTCACCCAGCGGGATCCGCAGGCCGATGAGGTCTTCCAGGCGGTTCAGGAGGGCCAGCGTCGCCTTCGGGTTCGGCGGCTGCGAGACGTAGTGCGGGACGGCCGCCCACAGGCTGACCGCCGGGACGCCCGCGTGCGTGCACGCCTCCTGGAGGATGCCGACGATGCCCGTCGGACCCTCGTACTTCGTCTCCTCCAGGTCCATGGTGCGGGCCAGGTCCGGGTCGGAGGTGACGCCGCTGACCGGGACGGGGCGGGTGTGCGGGGTGTCAC
The DNA here is from genome assembly GCF_040660195.1 of Streptomyces sp. NPDC050147. Lineage (NCBI taxonomy): Bacteria > Bacillati > Actinomycetota > Actinomycetes > Kitasatosporales > Streptomycetaceae > Streptomyces > Streptomyces sp. NPDC050147. The sequence continues at coordinate 27,010 of NZ_JBFALJ010000022.1, forward strand.
CGAGCAGTGCGCCCATGATCACCACCAGCTCCACGCCCAGCTCATGGGCGAACCCCAGGATCTCGTTGCAGAACGACCGCCAGCGCATCGACGGCTCGATCCCGCGCACCAGCACGAGGTCGCGCGGCTTGTCGCCGCCCACGCGGACCACCGAGAGCCGGGTCGTCGGCCAGGTGATCTTGCGGGCCCCGCCTTCCAGGAAGACCGTGGGGCGGTTGACCTGGAAGTCGTAGTAGTCCTCGGCGTCGAGCGCTGCGAAGACCTCGCCCTTCCACTCCTTGTCGAGATGCGCGACCGCGGTGGAGGCGGCGTCGCCGGCGTCGTTCCAGCCCTCGAACGCGGCCACCATGACCGGGTCGACCAGCTCGGGTACCCCCTCGAGCTCGATCACCCAGGCCTCCTTCCGACGTCCTTTACGTACGCCCCAACCTTACGGCGTCCGGCGGGGCCCTCCGCAGCCCCCTCGCGCGGGCTGCGATGAACGGATCACTGCCCCGCGGGAGGCTCGCGCACTCCCCCGGAACCTGTGCTTCACAGCGTCGAGCGCAGCCACTGCTCCACGCTCGCGATGTGGACCGTCGCCCATGACCTGGCCGCCTCGGCGTCGCGGTCACGCAGCGCGGTGAGGATCGCGCGGTGCTCGTGCAGGGTGCGGCTGACGGCGTCCTCCTGGGTGAGGCCGCGCCAGACGCGGGCCCGGGTGGTGGGTCCGGAGAGGCCGTCCAGGAGGGAGCAGAGCACGGAGTTGCCGGACGACTGCACGATGCCGCGGTGGAACTCCAGGTCGCAGGCGACCAGTTCCTCCACCGAAGGGGCCGCCCCCAGGGCGTCCAACTGCGCCGTCAGGACGTCGAGCTCGGCGTCGGTGATGCGGGCGCTGGCCATCGCCGTGGCGGCCGGCTCCAGGATGCGGCGCACCGCGAGGAACTCCAGGACCGTGTCGTCGCGGTGGAAGTCGACGACGAAGCTCAGGGCTTCGAGGAGGAGCTGCGGGTCCAGGCTCGTGACGTACGTGCCGTCGCCCTGTCGTACGTCGAGGATGCGGATCAGCGAGAGCGCGCGCACCGCCTCGCGCAGCGAGTTGCGTGACAGGCCCAGGTCGGCGGCGAGTTCACTCTCCTTGGGCAGCCGGTCGCCCGGGCGCAGCGCGCCGGAGACGATCATGCCCTTGATCTTTTCGATGGCTTCGTCGGTGACAGCCATGGGGACCTCGCCTCGCAGACGGAAGACATCCGATGTATCGGACGATTATGGCGTGCCCCGGCGCGGTCGTGCAGGTGGTCCCGCGCATACGCACTTCTCTCAGGGCTAAGATTTCCCTACTGACCGCGGGACGGCACTGACGGACGGCACTGACCGCGGGACGGGCGAGAGGGAGGCTACGGCACATGGCCGGGAAGAAGTCGGCGGGGCCCCAGCGGGACGCGGTCGCGTCGATCATCGAGGACTGGGCGAGGGAACGGCCGGATCTCGACACCGCGCCCCTGGAGGTCCTCGCGCGGCTGCACCGGACCTTCCTGCGTTACAACACCAGGCTCACCACGGCGATAGAGCGGCACGGCCTCGCGGTCGCCGGCTTCGACGTGCTGACCGCCCTGCGCAGGGCCGGGGCGCCCTACCGGCTCACGGCGGGCCAGCTCGCCGACTCCGGTCTCGTCTCGTCGGCCGGCGTGACGCTGCGCATCGACCGCCTGGAGAAGGACGGCCTCATCGTGCGCGAGCGCGACGCGCAGGACCGCCGCGTCGTCTACTCACGACTCACCGAGACGGGCCTCGCCAAGATCGACGAGGTGTTCGCCGAGCATCTCGACAACGAACGCCGGATGCTCGGCGGACTCTCCCCGGCCGAATGCCGTCAGCTGGCCCGCCTCATGTCCAAACTGGAGCGGTCCATCACCGACTCCGACGAGCCTCACGAAGCAGAGGCCTGAGCCTGAGCCTCCGCGCGGTACATCCGGCGCAACCGGACCACGCCCAGGTCGTGCTGGTAGAGGTTCTCGCGCTGGTCGGCGTCGGCGGGCATCGCCTCCAGCATCACGCGGTCCTGTTCGAGGACCTGCCAGTGGCGCTCCTCGATGAGGGTCTTGTACAGGAAGCGCCAGGTGTCGCGCTGCCACCCCTGCACGCGGCGGTAGCGCCAGAAGAAGACTCCGGTGCGGTTCTCGTCGACAGGGCAGACCATGCCGACGATCCCGAACGGACCGCCGGGACCGGCCGATGGCGGGTACGGGATGGTCAGGTCGACCCAGTCCACACCAGTGCGGCACAGCTCCACCCAGTCGAAGTTGACGCCCCGCTGGTCGGTCTTCTCGAAGAAGTAGCCGCGGTCCGTCTCCCGGATGCGGAACTTGGCGGTGGTGTCGCCGTCGTACATCGTGTGCGACTCGTGGTGCAGGAAGGCGCCGTGCATCGGGTCGAGGAGGTTCTCCACCGCGAACCGCCAGGGGCCGTTCCACTCCGCGTAGCAGAGGATCGCGTCGACGTCGGGGTCGGTGAGCGGTTCGGGCAGCGTCAGTTCGGCGGGCTCCGGGTGCCGCTCGTCGCCGAAGTACGCGAGGATCGCGCCGCCGATCTCCCGTACGGGCAGCGACGTGACGAGTTTCTTGCCCTCCAGGCTGCAGCCGGGAAGGCCCGGTACGGAGGAGACGGTGCCGTCGGTCTCGACCTCCACGCCGTGGTACCAGCAGGCCACCCGGTCCCCGAGGTGTTTGCCCAGAGAGAGGGGAGCCCCGCGGTGCGGACAGCGGTCGGCGAGCATCGACAGGGCGCCGTCGGAGCGGCGGAAGAGCAGCCACTGCTCGCCCAGCGCGGTGACCTTGCGCATGGCGCCGGGGGCGACGAAGCCCGAGGGGACGACGGGGTGCCACTGGTTGCGCAGGCCGGTGGCGTAGATGTGGTCTGCGGAAGCGGTTGGTCCTGCGAGGGTGTTCATCGGGGTCACGCTCCCAGTCGGTTCATCTCGGCACGGAAGGATTCTTCGGTCCACGGGGCGCCGTCGGGCGCGTGCACCTGACGGGCGTTCAGCCCGCCGACGACATCGGCGAGTTCGTGTCCCTCCTTGGTGAAGACCTCTTCGAGGGTGGCGGCGAGCTTGTACTCGTAGGGGGTCGGCTCGTGCGTACGGGACTGGTGGATGTCCAGGTACGGCCAGGTGGTGGTCACTGTTGCCTCCGGTGGGGAATCACAGGTCGAGGACGAGACGGCCGGACGCGCAGCGCGAGACGCAGATCATCATCGAGGCGTTCGCGGCGTGCTCGGCCGCGCTGAGCAGGAAGTCGCGGTGGTCGGGCGTGCCGTCGAGCACCCGGGTCTCGCAGCTGCCGCAGATGCCTTCCTGGCAGGAGCTGCTGACGCTCAGGCCCGCGGCCTCGGCGGCCCGCAGGATGGAGGTGTCGGCGCCGACGGAGAGAGTCAGGCCGGATGTTCGGCACTCCACCTCGAACGCGGAGTCGTCCCCGGCGTGCTCCCCGACGGGCGCGGCGAACCGCTCCACGCGCAGCCGGTCCGCCGGGCAGAGCGCTTCCACGGCGGCGAGCAGCGGCTCAGGCCCGCAGCAGTACACGAGAGTGCCGTCGGGCAGCCCGTCGAGTGCCGACGGGAGGTCGATGTGCCCGTGCTCGTCCTGCGGCACGACGGTCAGGTCGCCGTCCAGGGCGGCGAGTTCCTCGGTGAAGGCCATCGACTGCCGGTTGCGTCCGCCGTACACCATGCGCCAGTCGGCCCCGCGCCGCGCTGCCTCGCGGGCCATGGCGAGGAGCGGGGTGACGCCGATGCCGCCCGCGACGAAGAGATAGCTGGGGGCCTCCTCCAGAGCGAAGTGGTTGCGCGGCTCGGAGGCGGTGACCGTCTGCCCCGGCCGCAGCCTGGTGTGCACGTGCCGTGAACCGCCGCGCGAGGAAGCCTCATGGAGGACGCCGATGCGGTACGCGGACGCGTTCTGTGGGTCGCCGCACAGGCTGTACTGGCGTACGTGCCCGCCCGTGTGGAGGTCGAGGTGCGCGCCGGGGGTCCAGGCGGGCAGTGGCTTGCCGTCCGGGTGGGCGAGCTCGACGGAGAGCACTCCGTCCGCCTCCCAGGTCATGCGGCGTACGAGCAGCGTGAGTTCGCTCTCGCTCATGGTGGAGTCCTCCTCACTGGCCGGGGATCTTGACGGGCGGGGTGAACGGGTTCTTCATCGGTCCCAGGCGGGCCAGGTCGACCTCGACGAGGGTCGGCCCGTCGGATTCGACGGCGTGGCCGATCACCGGGTGCGCGTGCTCCTCGGCGGCGATCCTGGCGTAGGGCAACCCACAGGCCCTGGCCAGGAGTTCGAAGTCAGGAGTGGCGAGGTCGACTCCGGAGCGGCGCTCGCTGTAGCGGTCCTGCATGTTGCGCAGGACGCCGTAACCGCCGTCGTTGAAGACGATCAGTGTCAGGCGGGGCCGCTCCTGGGCGAGCGTGAGCAGTTCGCCCAGGTGGACGGCGAGCCCGCCGTCGCCCGCGAGGACGACGGTGGGCGCGTCGGGCCGTGCGAGCGCCGCGCCGATGCCCATGCCGAGCCCCTGCCCGATGCCGCCGCCGCGCGGGAAGACGTTGTCGCGGGGGTCGTACATCTCCAGGAGCCGGTTGCCCCAGCTGCTGGACGGGATGGTCACGTCCCGTGCCACGACCGCCTCGCGGGGGAGCGCGGCCCGGATGGCGTCGCAGATCGCGGCCTGCGGGCCGATGGTGGCGTGCAGGGTGGCGCGGACGTCCGCGCGGACGTCGGCGACCCGCCGCGTCCAGCTCTCGTCGGCCCGGCGCGCGTGCGGCAGCAGAGCCGAGAGCACCTCGGGCGCGTGACCGTGCAGGGCGTGGAGTGTCGGGTACGCACGGCCGAGGGCGCCGGCGTCGACGTCGATCTGGATGTGCGCGTCGGGGAGCGTGAGCCCGTAGTCGGCGGTCTCGTTGGACCGGAAGTGCGTGCCGACGCTCAGCAGCAGGTCCGCGTCGGCGAGGAGAGCGCGGGCGGCCGGGGTGGTGGCGAAGTTGCCGATGACCTGGGGGTGGTCCTCGGGCGCGGCACCCCGGCCCGAGTTGGAGGTGAGCAGCCCCGCGCCGGTGGCGTGCAGCAGCTCGGCCAGCTCGGCGCGCGCACGGGTGGCCCCGCCACCGGCCCAGACGAGGGGGCGCTCGGCTGAGGCCAACAGGGCGCGTGCGGCGTCCAGTTCAGCCTGGCCGGGGTGGGGGAGGACCGGGGCGGGCACCGAGTCGGCGGCGTCCGTCTGGGCCGCGTACTGCAGGTCCACCGGCCACTCCACGCTCGCCGGGCCGCCCGGATCCGCCAGGGCCGCTCGTGCCGCCTCGCGCAGGATCCGGCCCGCGTCGGCAGCCGACGGGACGGTTGCCGCGTACGTGGAGACCGCCCGGAGCATGCCCAGCTGGTCCTTGGTCTCGTGGATGAAGCCACGGCCGCTGCCCAGGAACTCGCTCTCCACCTGGCCGGTGACATGCAGGACGGAGGTGCCCGCGCTGAGCGCCTCGACCAGGGAGCCGGCCGCGTTGCCCGCGCCCGTCCCCGTCGAGGTGAGCGCGCAGCCGAGCGAGCCGCGGGCCCGGCCATAGGCGTCGGCCGCGTTCACGGCGGTCGCCTCGTGGCGCACCGGGACGAACCGCAGCTCCCGGTCGACGGCCTCGACCAGCGGCAGATTGTGCACGCTGACGATCCCGAAGACCGTGTCGACGCCGAGTTCCCGCAGGACGGCGACGAGGAGATCGCCGCCGGTGGCGTACTGCATGAGGGGTGTAGGAGGCGTGGGTGGCATGGGTGAGCTCCTCAGAGGATGCCGCGGCCGACGCCGCCGCAGACGTCGATGCTGGTGCCGGTGGTGTACGAGGCGCGGGGCGAGAGCAGCGCGACGATCGCGTACGCGACCTCCTCCGCGCGGCCCAGGCGGCCGAGGGCGATCCCGCGGTCCGCCGCGAGCTCCGCCTGCCAGTCCTCGTAAGCGAGCCCCGAGTCGGCGGCGGCGTGGCGGCGGGTCCACTGGCCGGTGTCGATCAGGCCCAGACAGACCGAGTTGACGCGGATGCCCTCGGGGGCGAGCTCCGTGGCCAGGGACTTGGAGAGGTTGAGGATGCCCGCACGGGCGGCGCTCGTGGTGATGAGGCGGGGCTCGGGCTGCTTGGCCAGCACCGCGTTCACGTTGACGACGCTCGCCGCGTCCGACGCCGCCAGATGCGGGCGGGCCGCGTGCAGAGGGTGGAGGACCCCGGCGAACTTCAGCTCCAGCTCGTCGCGCCAGTCCTCGGCGGTCGACTCGGCGAAGCCCTTCATGCGGGACTGCCCCGCGTTGTTGACGAGCCCGTCGAGCGAGCCGAAGGTTTCGGCCGCGCGCTCGGTGAACTCCCGCACGGCGTCCGCGTCGCGTACGTCGCACACGCCCGTGAGGAGGCGGTCACCGCCGCCGAGGCCGGCCGCCGCCTTGGCGAGGCGGTCGGCGTCACGCCCGCAGGTCGCGACGCGCGCGCCCTCGTCGAGCAGGGCACGGACCGTGGCCAGGCCGACGCCCGAGCTGCCGCCGGTGACCAGGACGGTCCGGTCGGAGAGGCCCAGATCCATAACTCAGTGCTCCGTTCCGTCAGTTCATGGTGAAGCCGCCGTTGACGGCGATCACTTGTCCGGTCAGATAGCGGGACTCCTCGGAGAGGAGGAAGGAGACGAGCCCGACGAGGTCGTCCGGCTGCTGCGGGCGTGAGATCGCCCGGTTGCCCCGGTAGAGCGCGTGCCGCTCGGCGGGGACCGTCTCGGTGGCCTCCACCTCGGTGAGCCCCGGAGCCACCGCGTTCACGGTGATCCCCTTGTCGCCGAGCTCCCGTGCCATCGCCCGGGTCAGCGCGATCACCGCACCCTTGGAGGCGATGTAGTGGGCCAGGCGAGGCGACCCGTAAAGAGCCGCGTCCGACGCGATGTTGACGATGCGCCCGGGGGAGCCGAAGAGCGGGTGCAGGGCCTTGGCGACCAGCCAGGGGCCGCGGGCGTTCACCGCCATCAGGCGGTCCCACACCTCGATGTCGATGTCCTGGAACTCCTTGCCGCCGACACCGTTGGCGAGCGCGGCATTGTTGACCAGGCCGTACAGCGCGCCCAAGTCGCTCACGCGGGCCCGCAGTTCATCGACCGACCCGGGGTCCGCCACGTCGCACCGCACGAAATGCGCGTCCAGGCCCTCCGCGCGCAGCCCGGCGACGGCTTCGCCGCCGAGCCCCGCGTCCACCTCGGCGACGACGACCCGGAAGCCGTCCTCGCCCACCCGGCGGGCCATGGCCAGACCCAGGCCACGGCCCGCGCCGGTGAGGACGACGGTGCGGTCGTCGGTCGTGCGGTCGTCACTCACGGGTGACACGTCAGTCACGGGTGACGCCGTGCATCGGCGAGTGCTCGGGATACGTCGGGACCTGCGGCTTCTGCGTGCCGATGACGACGCAGAAGAGCGCGTCGGTGTCGCCCTCGTTCTTCAGTGAGCGCGCCACGCCCGCCGGGACGACGATCATGTCGCGGTAGCCGAGGGTGCGGTACTCGACCTCGTCGGCACCCCGGTGGATTCCCACCTTGACCTGCCCCTCCAGGACGAAGAAGGCCTCCTCGACGTCGTGGTGGGTGTGCTCGGGGCCCTCGGCGCCCGGCGGGAGCAGCATGTTGGAGAAGGTGAAGCCGCCGGACGGCAGGATGCGGCTGTCGTTCTCGTGGTTGCCGGTCGCGCCGGAGCCGACGTAACGGATCTGGCCGCGGCGGTACTGCGGGCCCGCCTTCTCCTGGAAGGACAGCGTGCTGAAGTCCGCGACACGGGACTCCTTGGTGGCGATCAGCGAGTCGGTGTACTTGCCGAGGTCGCCGCCGTTGTCGTACTCGGTGGTGGTCAGAGGCATGAGGAGAGCTCCTGTTCGGGGGTGAGGGCTTCGGACACGGGGGCTTCGGGGATACGGGCGGTGATGCGCAGGTGGGAGAGGACCCAGGCGTTGAAGGCCTCGGGCCGCTCCTGGTTGGCCAGGTGACCGGCGTCCTTGACGATCACGTAGGCCGTCTTGTGCAGGGCGGCGGAGAGGGTCTGCGAGGCGTCGAGCCCGGTGATCCGGTCGTGTTCGCCACAGAGGACCAGGGCGGGTGCGCCGATCGCGGGCAGTTCGGGGCGCAGGTCGGCCGCGGCCATGGATTCGGCGGCGTACGCGTACCCGGGCAGGCGCACGGAGGCGGCCATGGTGTCGATGACGCGATGGACGAGCTGAGGGGGCGCGTCCGGAGACACGAGCCGGGGGCCGCGCCGCTCGGCGAACTCCCGCGGCCCGAGCTCCGCGAGCTCGGCGGCCCGCTGCCGCATGGCGTCGGCCTTCGCGGGATCGGTGCCGGAGCCCGCGCTGGAGTCCGCCACGATCAGTGAGTCGACGAGCTCGGGGTGGCGGGCCGCGAGCCGCAGCGCGATCACCCCGCCCCACGAGACTCCGAGGACGTGGGCGCTCGCGCCGCGCTCCCGGATGAGGTCGGCCGCCGCGTCGGCGAAGCCGTCCAGATCCAATGGCCCTTTCGGGTCGGTGGACTTGGCGTACCCGGGAGCGTCCCAGGCCACGACCCGCACGTACGCGGACAGCTCGGCGAGCTGCGGGGCGAAGGCGGCGGACGAGGAGCCGATGCCGTGCAGGCACAGCAGCACAGGGCCCTGTTCACCCGCCTCCTCGACGTGTACGGCCGTCACAGGATCTGCCCCGTCCGCCCCGCGAGCGCCGCGAGGCTGCGCAGGACCGCGTACGGCACGACCTGGCTGGTGGCCGGGTTGCCGGGGTCCGGCAGATGCGCGACCTCGAAGCGGTACGTGCCGTGCGCGCCGGACGCCTCGACGACGTGCCGCGTGTGGTGGGCGCCGGGGTCGGCGACGACCTGGACCCGCACAGCGTCCAGGTCGCCGACGGCGAGGGCGACCGAGGCCGCGACGTTGGTCGACTTGGGGAACTTCACGGGGACGTCCCGCGCGGTCCCGGACATGACCTCGACCGGGCCGGTGGCCGTCCGCAGCCGTGCCAGCAACTCGGCGCCCATCCAGGGTTGTTCGAGCGTGGCGGGCAGCTTCGTGGTGGTGAGCCGCACTTCGTCGAGCGGGCCGAGCGCACGCACCGCCTGGAGCAGATCGAGCCCGCCGACCGCGCCCCCGGTGAAGTACACCCGGCCGGGACCGGCGGCCAGAAGCCGCTTGGAGAGTTCCTCGTCGGTGAGCGCGCCGGTCGAGGCGATCAGCAGATCGGTCCCTGACGCGAGGACGCGCTCGCCCCATTCCCGTACGACACCCTGGCCCGCCGCCTCGACGATGAGATCGCAGCGCTCCATGGCCTCGTCGAAGGAGACCTGCGGGGCGGGGGCGCTCTCGCCGAGCGGACGGTTGTCGACGAGGCACGTCAACTCGGCGCCTGTAACGCGCTGTTCGGCCAGCGCGGCGCCGACGACGCGCCCGATCGCACCCCAGCCGACGATGCCGACCTTGCGTACGCGGCTCATGCCTGGACCTCCGGTTCGTCGCGGGAAGAGGGGGCGGACAGCGGGGCGGACAGCGGGCCGGGGTCGGGAGCCCCCGCCATGTGGCAGCGGATCTCCTTCGACGGCGGGCCCGCCGTCCCCCACAGGTCGGAGAGCTCCGGAACCCGCCGCCAGACCTTGGCGATCCACGCGTCCTCGACGATCTGCGCGACCTCGGAGGTGTACTCGCAGACGAGCCCGGACGGGTCGGTGAAGTAGGAGAAGGTGTTGTTGCCGGGGCCGTGCCGTCCGGGGCCCCACTGCGGGGTGATGCCGTGGTGCCTGAGCCGGCCGAGGCCCCGCATGAAGTGGTCCACCGAACTCATCTCGTACGCCACGTGGTTGAGCGAGGCCCACTGGGCCTGGTTGAAGGCGATGCAGTGGTGGTCGGCGTTGCAGCGCAGGAACGCCATCTGATGCTCGGACCAGTCGGAGACGCGCAGGCCGAGGACGTCGCGGTAGAAGGCGACGGAGGCGTCGATGTCCGTGGTGTTGAGTACCGCGTGCGTGACGCCGACCGGAACGGCGCCGTCCCGGCCGCGCGGCGCGACCGCGTGGACCTCCGCGCTGATCTCGATCAGGCGGTGCTCGGGGTCGGTGAAGCGCAGGCCGTAGCCGCCGCCCACCTGGTCGAGGGGGCCTGGGCCCGCCACCGGTGTGATGCCGCGCGCGAGCAGCCTGCGCGCGGCCTCGTCGACCTCGGCGGGCGTGCCCACCGCGAAGGAGATCCTGCCGAGGCCCGTGCGGTCGGCGCGGGTGAGCTGGAGGGCGTGGTGCTCGGCGCCGGTGCCGCGCAGCCAGGCGGCGGCGCCGCGCTCGGACTCCACGGTCTGAAGGCCCCAGACCTCCTGGTAGAAGTCGGCCGCCTCGGTGAAGGAAGGCGTGAGCAGTTCGACGGAGCGCAGGGCGCGCAGCCGTGCGACGGGGGGTTGAGGCATGACCTTCTCCAGAGGTACGGGGTTCGGTTGGCCCGGTTCGGTCGGCTCGGTTCAGTCGGCCCAGGGGAGGGGCGCGTCGGTCAGGCCCCAGTACAGGGACTTCTGGCGCTGGTGGGCGCGGATTCCGTCACGGCCCTTCTCGCGGCCGAGGCCGCTCTCCTTCATGCCGCCGAAGGGCGTGGCGATGCTGAACTGCTTGTAGGTGTTGATCCAGACCGTGCCCGCGTCGACGCGTCGCGCGATCCGCCAGGCGGCCCGGTGATCGCGGGTCCAGATGCCGCAGGCGAGGCCGTAGACGCTGGAGTTGGCCTGCCTGACGAGATCGTCCTCGTCGTCGAAGGGCAGCGCGACAAGGACGGGCCCGAAGATCTCTTCCTGGCAGGTCCGCGAGGAGTTGGGCAGGCCGTCCAGGACGGTGGGCAGGTAGTACGCCCCGTCCTGGTACTCCGCGCCCTCGGGTACACCCCCGCCGCACAGCACCCGCGCGCCTTCCTCGCGAGCGAGATCGACGTACGAGGCGACGGAGTCCCGGTGCTGGTGGTGGACGAGGGGTGCGACCTGGGTGTCGGGGCGGGTGCCGGGCCCGATCCGCAACTTCCGGACGCGCGCGACCAGTTCGCCGACGAACTCCTCGTACAGCCGACGGGCGACGAAGAGCCGGGACCCGGCGACGCAGGACTGTCCGCTGGAGGAGAAGATCCCGAACATCACGCCGGCCAGAGCCTGCTCGACGTCGGCGTCGGCGAGGACGACCGTCGGCGACTTCCCGCCCAGTTCGAGGGAGACCGGCATCAGCTTCTCGGCCGCCGCGTGGGCGAGCGTCCGGCCCGTGCTCGTGCCGCCGGTGAAGGTGACCTTGCCGACGTGCGGATCGCGGACGATGGCGTCCCCGACGACGCTGCCGCGGCCGGTGAGGACCGAGAGCAGACCGGCCGGGAGCCCGAATTCCTCCAGGGCGCCGCTGATGAGGCGGCCGAGCGCCAGCGAGACGAGCGGGGTCCACTCGGCGGGCTTGAGCAGGACCGCGTTGCCCGCCGCGAGCGCCGGGGCGAGCTTCTGGGCGTCGCTGGCTATGGGGGAGTTCCAGGGGTTGATCGCGCCGACGACGCCGATCGGCTCGTACACGCTCAGCGTCACGTAGTCGCCGCGCGAGGGGGTGATCGCCTCCTCGGCGGTCTCCAGGGCGGCGGCCGTGTAGCGGAAGGTGGCCGCCGCGCTGCCCACCAGGGCGCGGGTCTCGGTGAGCGCCTTGCCGGTGTCGGCGGTCTGCAGGGCCGCGAGGTCGTCCGCGGACCCCTCGATCAGCTCGGCGACGCGGTGCAGGAGCAGGGCGCGCCGGTGGGGCAGCAGGTCGCGCCAGCGGGGGTCGGCGGCTGCCGCGGCCGCCGCTCGGGCCGCCTCGGCGACCTCGTCGGGGGAGACGGCGTGGACGGTGGCGAGGACGCGGCCGGTCGCCGGATCGACGGTGTCGGCCGGGGCGCCCGCGCCGCGTCGCCACTCGCCCGCGATGAGGGCTTCGTCGGCTGGGATGCGGGGCATGGGGGCCTCCTGGGCGGCACGGGGCGGGGTCGAACAGAACGCGGCCGAACGGGACTTGAGGGAACGGGCCCGGGGCGAGCGCTGCACGCTCTTCGGTAAGTGCTAGGAATCTAAGGGCTTAAATATTTGGAGCGCAAGACCCTGCCCGTTGTCGTTCTTCGGCGAATTCCCTGTGCAGGCTCTTGACGGGCTCCGGTGTCCGGACGGTACAACTTAAGCGCTTAGAAGCTTTGCGCTTACTCGCTCCTTGGCTCGGGTTTCCCCAGACTCCGCAGTCCGTAGCGCTTCCCCGGCTCGCCCCCGTCCCCGCCCCCTCAGCAGCGGAGTACCCGCATGACGATCGACGCCTCCCCGGACCCAGCGGTCCGGGCCGCCATAGCCGCCCGCTTCGAGCGGTTGCCCCTGTGCCGCTGGCACGTCACCGTCCGCCTCATCGTGGGCGCGGTCACCTTCTTCGAGGCCTTCGACCAGCTCCTGATCGCCTACGCCCTGCCGGACCTGCGCCACGAGTGGGACCTCAGCACGTCCGCCGCGACGCTGCTGCTCACCGTCGGCTCGATCGGCATGCTGATCGGGGCGCTGCTCTCCGGACGCCTCGCGGACCGCGTCGGCCGCGTGAAGGTCATCGCGCTGTGCATCGCGCTGTCCAGCGTCGCCAACCTGGCCCTGTCCGTGACCACCTCACCCGACGCCTTCATGGCCCTGCGGTTCGTCCAGGGCCTGGCGATCGGGGGCGAGGTGCCGGTGGCGGCGACCTTCATCGCCGAGATCACCCGCAGCCACCGGCGTGGCCGCTTCGTCCTCCTCTACGAACTGGTGTTCCCGGCGGGCCTGACCGTGGGCGCGCTGGTCGCGGCCTGGGTGGTGCCGATGCTGGGGTGGCGCTGGATGTACGCCATCGCCGCGCTGCCCGGCCTGCTCTGCATCCTCGTACAGCGGAGGGTCCCCGAGTCGCCGCGGTGGCTCGCCGACCACGGCAGGGCGGACGAGGCGGACGCGGTGATGTCCGGCATCGAGGCGGACGTCGAGCGGATCACGGGGAAACCCTTGCCGCCCGTTCCCGACACGCTTCCCGATGCGGTTCCCGGCGCGCTTCCCCTCGTGGCTCCCGGAGAGGCGGCTTCCGGGCTGCGCGGCTTGTTCACCGGCCGCTACCGACGCCGGACACTGATCATCGGCGTGCTCTGGTTCACCGGTTACTTCGTCAACTACGGCATCACGTCCTGGCTCCCGACGATCTACCAGAACCGCTACGACCTGACCCTCTCCGACGCACTCCTCTACTCGACGGTCACGTCCTGCGCGGGTCTCGTCGGCTGCCTCGTCGCCGCGCTCACGGTCGACAGCGTGGGACGCAGGAAGGTCATCGCCGGCTGTCTGGGCGGGGCGGCGGTGATGCTGGTGGCGCTCGCGGCCGTCGGCGCGGACACGCCGGTCCAGGTCCTGGTGTGGACCTCGCTCGCGGCGGTCTTCTTCTTCGGCTCCAACATCTGCCTGTACCTCTACACGCCGGAGCTCTTCCCGACGCGGATGCGGGCGCTCGGCAGCAGTGTGGGCGGGGCGATGAACAGGCTCGGGGTCATCCTCGGCCCGATCGTGGTGGGAATCGTCTACGCGGGCGGCAACGTCTCCACGGTGTTCGTGATGCTGGGGGCGGTGGCGCTGGTGGGGTCCGTGGTGGCGGCCGTGGGGGCGGAGGAGACGGCGGGGAGGCGGTTGGAGGAGGTTTCGCCGTAGGGGCGTGGGATCAGCACGAAGAACGCCGGACGGGCTGAACAATCAGCCCGTCCGGCGTTCAGCCCGTCATGGGGGTCCCCCTGCTCTTCAAGAGCTTGGCGGAGTTCGAGGACGAACGCGGCGAAGCCGGTGACCGACGGCGCGCGACGCCCCCGGGGTCAGCCGAACCGCTCGATGCGGATCCGGTCGACCGGCTGGCCCCCGGCCACCAGCAGCCGCGACGCGTGCTCCGCGAAACCGTTCGAGCCGCAGATGTACGCCTCCCAGCCCCCCTCGGGCTGAGCGGCGCCGAGGAACGGCGCCAAGTGCTCCGCGTTCAGCCGGCCCTCGGTCCGTGTCAGGACGACCGTGGTCTCATCGCCGTACTCGTCCGCGTAAATGAGATCCCTGGACGTCCGCGCCGACACCAGAAGCCGCAGCGGCATCGGACGCCCGGCCCTCCGCCAGTGCCGCAGCATCGACATCAGCGGGACCACACCCGACCCCGCCCCCAGGAGCAGCGCGGGACGGTCACCGGGCCACGCGAAGAACCCCGAAAGCGGCCCCCGCACCTCCACCACGTCGCCGACGCGGGCGACCGTGTGCAGATGCCCGGACACCTCGCCGCCCGGAACGTGGTCCAGGGTCAGCTCGATCTCACCGCTCTCGGCGGCATCCTCCGGCGCGGAGGCGATCGAGTAGTGGCGCTGGGCGACATACCCGTCGGGCGCCGTCAGCCGCAGCATCAGATGCTGGCCCGGCAGGTGCCCCGGCCAGTCCGGCACCTTCAGACGGAAGGTCGAGACGGTCCCGGCGGCGTTGTCCCGGTGGACGTCCACCACCACGGCCCGCTGCCAGAGCGCCGCCGCACGATTGCTCACCGCGATCCGCCCCGGCACGGCGAACCGGGTCAGCGGCACGAAAGTCTCAGTCACCGGAGTAACGCTCCTCCCGCCACGGGTCTCCCCGGTGGTGATAGCCGTGTCGCTCCCAGAAGCCCGGCTCGTCGTGGTCGAGGAGCCGCAGCCCCGCGACCCACTTCGCGCTCTTCCAGAAGTAGAGGTGGGGGATGATCAGACGCGCCGGGCCGCCGTGCTCGGGAGGCAGCGGGCCGTCCCCGTACTCCCAGACGATCCACGCCTTGCCGCCCGTCACGTCGGCCAGGGGGAGGTTGGTGGTGTACCCCGTGTGCGCGTACGCGACGACGTGCGTGGCCTGCGGGCGCGGCCCTGCGGCGGCCAGGAACGCGTCGAGGCTCACCCCGCCGAAGCGCACCCCGAACTTGGACCAGCTGGTCACGCAGTGGATGTCGCCGCGGTACTCGGACGCGGGCAGCGCGTGCGCCTCGTCCCACGTCCAGGTGTGCGGGGTGGTGACGAGGCCGTCCACGCGGAACGTCCAGTCCGCGGGCGCGAGCTCGGGCGTCACCTCGGCGGACAGGACGGGCCAGCCGTCGGCCGCGTCGTACTGCCCGGGGGGAAGGCGCGGGTCGCGGTCGGCGGCGCGGGCGCGGCCGGTGAAGCCGCGGGTGGGTTCGACGGTCATACGGTGTTCGCCACTTCGGAGGTGCTCGTCGTGCTGGTGGGGCCGGGGCTGGTGGGGCCGGGCGCCGCGGAGTCCGCCGCGTCCTGCAGGGCGCGCAGCACGCGCTGCTCGTCCAACGTCACCAGCGTACGGTCCCGCATCAGGACCCGGCCGTCGACCACCGTGTCCCGCACGTCACTGGACGCGGCGGCGTAAGCCAGCATCGACCACGGGTCGTGCCGCGGGGTGAGGTGCGGCCGGGCGAGGTCGAGGACGATCAGGTCCGCGCGCTTCCCGGGTTCCAGCGAGCCCAGCTGGTCGCCGAGGCCCAGTGCCCGCGCCGACTCGACGGTCGCCATCCGCACGGCCTGCTCGGCGCCGACCGCCGTCGGGTCGCCGCCCGCCTTGTGCACGAGCGCGGCGACCTTCACCGCGCCGAGGAGGTCCAGGGTATTGGAACTCACCGCGCCGTCCGTGCCGAGGCCCACCGTGACGCCCGCGTCGAGCAGGTCGGGAACGCGCGCGATGCCGCAGCCGAGCTTCAGGTTCGACACCGGGCAGTGCGCGACGGACGTCCCGGTGCGGGCGATGATCCCGATCTCCGCGTCCGTGAGGTCGACGGCGTGCGCCAGCAGCGTGTCCGGGCCGAGCACGCCGAGGGAGTCGAGCAGCTCCACGGGGCGCATGCCGTGCTGCCCGGTGACCATCTCCACCTCGCCCGCGTTCTCGGCGGCGTGGATGTGCAGCAGGGCGCCGTGCTCGCGGGCCAGCGCGCTGATCGCCGTCAGCTGCTCGGGCCCCAGGGTGTACGCGGAGTGCGCGAAGACCACCGGGCGGGTGCCCGGCGCCGGGGTGCGGGCGGCCAGGTCCGCCGCGGCCCAGCCGAGCCGGTCGGCGTAGGGGCGGCCGTCCGGCGGGCCCGGCACGTCCATGAACGTGGGCCCTGTCAGCAGGCGCCACCCGGCGTCGCGGGCCACGGCCTCGGCTGCCTCGTGGAACCAGTACATGTCGAGCGCGGTGGTGACCCCGCCGCGCACGGACTCCGCGATCGCGCCCTGAATGCCCGCCGTCACCGTCCGCGGCGACAGGCCCCCGGCCTCCGCCGGGATCACCCGGGCCAGGAAGCCCTGGAGCGTGACGTCGTCGGCGATGCCGCGGAACAGGGTCATCGCGAGGTGGGTGTGCGTGTTGATCAGACCCGGCATGACGAGGCAGCCACGGGCGTCCACCTCTTCGGTGGCCTCGTAGGAGGCGCGCAGCCGCTCGGCCGGGCCGACCTCGACGATGCGGCCGTCGCGCACGGCGACGGCGCCGTCCCTCACGACGGTGCCGGACGCGTCGACGGTGAGGACGTCGCCGCCGTGCACCAGGAGATCTATGGAGCCGCCCCGGTCCTGGGCCGGCAGGTCAGTGGGGTGCATCGGTTCCGTTCTCCGTGAGGTGGTTCGCTTACGGCTCGTTCAGTGCTCCGTGCTGGCAAGGAGACGGAGCGCGTCCAAGGCTATCCGTGCGCCCCGGTCGACTCCCTCGGCCACCACGTCGCGGTGCGGGTTGTAGCCGCCTGTCGAGAAGGGCGCTTCCTCGTCGACGAGTTCGTCGGCGTTGGCACCGTCGATCACGAGCGCGCCGCCCGCGACCAGGCCGTGCGTGGAGGCGAAGACGTACAGCGCCGACAGCTCCATCTCGATGGCCGCGATCCCGGCGGCCGTGTACGCCTCGCCCGGCAGCGGCAGGAAGCCCGGCTGGAACGCGGCCCGCGTCCACACCACGCCGCGGTGGTAGGGGGCGTCGGCCGCGCGGGCCGCCCGCTGCAGGGCGATGACCGCCTCCGGGGCCGCGAACGCCGGGTACTCGGCGGGGATCAGCTGCTGGGTCACGCCGTCGTCGCGTACCGCCGCGTCCGCGATGACCAGGTCGCCGTCGCGGATGCCGGGGCGGATCGCGCCCGCCGTGCCGAGCCTCAGGATGGTGCTTACGCCCGCCTCCGCGAGCTCCTGGAAGAGGAGGATCGCGCCGGGGGCGCCGACGCCGTGCGAGGCGACGACGACGGGGGTGCCCTGCCAGGTGCCGGTGAACGTGCGGTACTCGCGGTGGTACGACACCTCCTTCGCGTCCTGGAGGAGATCGGCGACGGCGGTGGCGCGCGCCGGGTCGCCGACCACGACCGCCTGGCTCGGCAGGCCGGTGCGGGGGACGCGGGTGATGGGCAGCGCGTCGCCGGGCGTACGGGCGTCGGGGGACGTATCGGCTTCGGTCGTCATGAGGGTGCTCCTACCAGGGGCGACTTGCGGCGGCGCCTGCGCGCCGTGGACAGGAAAAGGGCGGCCAGGGTCACCACGTACGGGGCGGCGTCGGTCGCCTGCTGCGGCATGCCGAGCCCTTGGAGACGGAAGCCGACGGCCTCCGCGATGCCGAAGAGCAGCCCGGCGAGCAGGACGCCGAGCGGCAGGGCGCGGCCCAGCATCACGGCCACCACGGCGATCCAACCACGCCCGGCCGTCATGTTCTCCGAGAACAACGTGACGTTGCCGAGAGCGAGTTGGGCTCCCGCGAGACCGCACAGGACACCGGACGTCAGGACGGCGGCGTACTGGTACTTCGCGGGGCTGACCCCCAGCGTCGCCGCCGCGTCGGGCGCCTCGCCGACGCCGCGCAGGCGAAGGCCCCACGGATGGCGGGCCAGGAACACCGCGGCCACGGCGACAGCCGCCCAGGAGAGGTACACGAGCGCGGAGTGTCCGGAGAGGGCCGCGCCGACGAACGGGATGTCGATGCCGTCCAGGCCCGCAAGCCCCGGGTCGGAGAAGGTGCCCTGCACGCCGAAGACCGTACGCAGCAGGAACCCGGTCAGGCCGACGGCGAGGAGGTTGAGCGCGACGCCGAGGACGACGGCGTCCCCGCGCAGCGAGATGGTCCCGACGGCCAGGATCATCGAGTACGCCGCCGACGCGAGGGCGGCGAACACCACGCCGAGCCAGGCGCTTGAGGTGAACCAGCTGCCTGCGACGCCGCTGAAGCAGCCGACCAGCATCATGCCTTCGAGGCCGATGTTGAAGACGCCCGCGCGCTCGCAGATCGCACCGCCGAGCGCGGCGAGGAGGATCGGGGTGAGGGCGAGCAGCGCCGAGTGGAACAGCGCGGAGTCGATGCTCATCGCACGCTCACTTCCTTCACTTCGATCTCGGCGGTGGGCTTCTTCCTGGCCCGCCGCCACGTCAGGTTGAGCCGGGCCGCGAGGAAGACGATGACGACGGCCTGCAAGACCTGCGTCAGCTCACGCGGCACCTCGGTGGTGCGCTCCATGGCGAGCCCGCCCACTTCGAGCGCCGCGAAGAACAGGGCGGCGAGTGCCGTGCCGATCGGTGCCGCGGCGGCCAGGAGCGCTGCCGTGAGTCCGGTCCAGGTGTGCCCGGCCGCGGTCAGCGATCCGTCGATGAAGCGGTAGGGGAAGCTGAGGACGCCGATGGCGCCGACAAGACCCGCGACGGCGCCGGAGAGCGCCATGAGCCGTAGCGTGAGCCGCGGCCTGTCGACCCCCGCGTATGCGGCGAAGCGTGGATTGAGCCCCGTCATGCGGATCTCGTAGCCGGTGGCGGTGCGGGCGTCGGCGAACACGAAGACGGCGGCCGCGACGGCCACCAGGAGCAGGCCCACGGTGACGGTCGACGACCCGAAGGCGGGCAGCTCGACCCCGTCGGGCAGCCGCCGCGTCTGCGGAAGGCTCGACCCGTCCTCCTTCAGCGGAAAACGCGCGAGGTAGGAGGCGAAGGACATCGCCGGGTAGCCCAGGAGCAGGCTGCTGACGAGCAGCGGCACTCCGAACCGGTTCTGGCAGACGGCGGCGAGCGCGGCATAGCCCGCGCCGGCCGCCATCCCCGCGAGCAGCGCGGCGACGACGGTGAGGGGCGCGGGCAGCGGAGAGTAGAGCCCGGTGGCGGCGGCGGCGATCCCGCCGAGCACCAACTGCCCGTCCCCGCCGAGGTTGAGCAGCCCCGCCCGCATGGGGATCGCGAGCGCGACGGCGAGCCCGATGATGCTGGTGCCCGTGGTCAGCGTGGACCCGATGCCGTCGGGCCCCAGCGCGCCGCTGACCACGGAGCCGTACGCCTCGAGGGGGTCGGCCCCGGTCCCGACGAGGAAGAGCGCGCCGACCAGGACGGCGGCGATGACGGAGTGCAGTGCGGGCGCGCGCAGGACGCGCGCCCCGAGCGATACCCCGGAGCCGGGGGTCTGTGTCTCGGCCGCCATGTCAGGGGGCCTCCTTCACGGGGGCGGGGCGGTCGTCGCTCTCGCGGGGAGGCGGGTCCACGGCGCCGGACGGGGGAGCGGCGGCCGGGGAGGCGCCGTCGGTCTGATCGGTGACCGCAGTCGCAGTCGCAGCCCCGGTGCCGGGCGCGGGAAGTCCCGGGTCCGCTGCGGCGTCGCCCGGCGGGCCGGCTGCCTGCGCGGCTTTGGCAGGCGCGGCCTCCGGGAGGGACCCGCCCGCCATGGCGAGGCCGAGCGTGCGCTCGTCCGCGTCCGCGCGGGTGTACTCCGCGGCCACACGGCCCTCGTACATCACCAGGACACGGTCCGAAAGGCCGCGGATCTCGCTCAGTTCGGCGGAGACCAGGAGGATCGCGTGGCCCGCGTCGCGGTGGGCGATCAGCTGGTCGTGGATCGTCTGGATGGCGCCGATGTCGACGCCTCGGGTGGGCTGCTCGACGATCAACAGGGGTGACTCGTGGGCCAGTTCGCGCCCGATCACCAGCTTCTGGAGGTTCCCGCCCGACAGTGATCCGGCCGTGTGCCGGGACGAGGCCGCCTTGATGCCGAAGCGGTCGATCAGGACCCGCGCGTGCTCGCGGAGCCACGACGGGCGCAGGAGGCCGTGCCCCCGGTGGTGCCCCATCGCCAGGTTCTCCGCGATCGTCGCGTCCGGCGCGGTGCCGACCGCCGCGCGGTCCTCGGGGACGTAGGCGAGACCCGCCGCGCGCCGCCCGGCGGCCGACGCGTCCGTGATGTCCTGACCGGAGAGCGTGACGCGCCCGGAGGCGATCGGACGCAACCCGGCGATGGCCTCCACGAGTTCGCTCTGACCGTTGCCCGCCACCCCCGCGACGCCCACGATCTCGCCCGCGCGGACGCTGAGCGAGACCTCGCGCACCGCGTCCGTCGACAGGGAATCGACGAGAAGGACCTCACCACCCGGCGTACCCGTCGGATGCACCCGGTCCAACTCCACCGCGCGCCCGGTCATCGCCGCGGCGATCCCGTCCGCGGTGGTCTCCGTGGTCCGCATCCGGGCCACGACCCGGCCGTCCCGCAGGACCGTCACCGCGTCGCTGCCCTCCATCACCTCACGCAGCTTGTGGGTGACGAGGAGGACCGTGCGCCCGTCCTCCGCGAGGGACCGCAGCACACCGAACAGGCCGTCGGCCTCGGCCGGGGTCAGGACCGCCGTCGGCTCGTCGAGGATCAGCGTACGAGCGCCGCGGTAGAGGAGCTTGAGGATCTCCACCCGCTGGCGCACGCCCACCGGCAGGTCCCCGACCTTCGCCGCCGGGTCGACCGCGAGCCCGTGCTCCTCGGCGAGCGCACCCACGCGCCGCAGCGCCTCGGCCCGGTCCGTCAGACCGAAACGGCGCGGCTCGGCGGCGTACACGACGTTCTCGGCGACCGTGAAGGACGGGAAGAGCTTGAAACTCTGGTGCACCATGCCGAGGCCCGCCGCGATCGCCTCGCTCGGGCTGGCGAACGTCACCTCGCGCCCGTCGAGCAGGATCTGCCCGGCGTCCGGCTGCCGCAGCCCGTAAAGGACGGACATCAGCGTCGACTTGCCCGCGCCGTTCTCGCCCATCAGGGCGTGGATCTCACCGCGCGCGACGGTCAGATCCACGCGGTCGTTGGCGAGGGTGCCGGGAAACTCCTTGGTGATGCCGCGGAGTTCGACAGCGGGGGAGGCGGCGGTGGAGACGACGGTGGACTCAGGCCGCGGGGTCATCGACCTTCAGCTTCCCCGCGACGATCTCGTCCCGCAGCGACTCGACGCGCTTCAGCACGTCCTTGTGGTCGGCGATCAGGCACTTGGAGTCCGCGACGCCGGGTTCGAGGCCGGTCAGCGACATGCCGCCTTCCTTGAGGCCGTACGACACCGTGGTGCCGCCCTTGCCCTTGAGGATCTGCGCGATGCCCTTCTCGACGGCGACATCGGTCTTCTTCAGTACGTTGTCGACGACGACCCCCGGGTTGCCGAGGCACTGGTTCGCGTCGACGCCGTACGCCTCGAAGCCCTTGGCCTTCGCGGCCTGGAAGACGCCGGTGTTGCCGCCGGCGGCGGCAGCCATCACCTGGTCGACCCCGCCGGAACCGAGCGTCGCCGCCTGGTCCTTGGCGCGGGCCGCGTCATTGAACGGCGACTGTCCGCCGACGAAGAGCGTGCGGGACTTGGCCTTGGGCTGGGCCTTCTTCGCCCCGGCCGCGAACGGCTCGCTGTAGCGGCGGAACTGCGGGGTGTCGAGGACGTCGACGGCGCCCACCTTCTTGCTCTTGGTGAGCAGCCCGGCCTCGGCGCCCGCGAGATACACCGCCTCGTGCTCGCGGAAGACGGCACAGGTGACGTTCTCGTACGTCTTCTTCGTGCACGCGTCGACGAGCAGGAACTGCTGCTTCGGGTGCGCCTCGGCCTGCTGGGCGGCGATGTCGGCGAACTCGAAGCCGACGAGCGCGATGACATCGGGCGCGGAGTCCACGGCCGACTGCACGTTCTGCTGCTGCGAGGAGGTGTCGCTGCTCTGGAAGACCTTCGGAGCCCCCGCCCCCTGCGCCTTCGCCGCCGACTTCACCCCGCTGACGGCCAGCTTGAGGAACTCGTTCTGCGCCACCGGGTCGGGCGTGACGAGCGTGAACGCCTTGGCTCCCGCTCCGTCCTGCGCGTCGTCCTTCTTGGCCGCGGCGTTGCAGCCGGTGGCGAGGAGGGCGGCGCCCACGGCGAGGGAGGAGAGCCGGAGGGACGTACGACGGGATGTGCGAAGAGACATACGCGGGTACATGGACATACGGGAGCGCCTTCTCGAAGGAGCCTGGGAGCCCAGGCGGTGGCGGGGAGGGTCGGACGTGCGAAGCGGTGTCGCTCAGCGACAACCGCGACAGCGGCGGCAACCGCGGCGACAGCGGCACATTCGCCTGCCGTCGGTCACGGCGGGGCAGCGCATGGGGCCAGCGGCTTGCTGGGCTTTCATGGCTGTCCTCCTCGCACCGTGGGCCGGTCCGTCCTGGGTGGCGGTGAGGGTAACACCGGATTTCGGACAGCCGCACAAACGTCTCGAAATATGGTTCGAGCACGTCAGGTACGGTGACGGCACCCCTCCCCGCATGGCTGGAAACGCCCCTATTTTCCCGGAGTTGAGCACATGAGCAGCCAGGACCTGCGCGCTGTCACGTGGACGGCGGTCGCGGCGGAGGGCGGTACGCCGTCCCTCTCCCTCATCGACCAGACGGCGCTCCCGCACGCTCTGAAGCGCCTCGACTGCACGACCGTCGACGAGCTGATCGACGCGATCGTGCGGCTGGTGGTCCGCGGCGCCCCCGCGATCGGCGCGGCCGGTGGGTACGGCGTCGCGCTCGCCATGGCGCAGGGTGAGCGCGAGGGCTGGGACCGGGCACGCCTCGACGCGGAGGTCGCGCGGGTACGTGCGGCGCGGCCCACCGCCGTGAACCTGATGGTGTGCGTGGACCGGGTCGCGCCGCTCATCGACTCCGGTCTGCCCGCGGTGCTCGCGGAGGCGGACGCGATCGTGCGCGAGGACCTGGAGGCGAACCACGCGATGGGCGCGTTCGGCGCCGACTGGCTCCTGAAGCGGGTGGCCGTGGACCGCCCGCTGCGGATCCTCACCCACTGCAACACGGGCGCGCTCGCCACGGCCGGCTGGGGCACGGCGCTCGGCGTCATCCGCGAACTGCACGGCCGTGGCCGCCTGGAGACCGTGTACGCCGATGAGACCCGCCCCCTGCTCCAGGGCGCGCGGCTCACCGCGTGGGAGCTGGTGCAGGAGAAGATCCCGCACTTCGTCCAGGCGGACGGGGCGGCGGCGGGCACGATCCTGCGGGGTGAGGTGGACGCGGCGATCGTCGGCGCGGACCGGATCGCCGCGAACGGCGACACGGCCAACAAGGTCGGAACGGTGGGGATCGCACTCGCGTGCGCGTACGCGGGCATCCCGTTCATGGTGGCGGCGCCCACGACGACGGTGGACCTCGCCACGGCCACGGGTTCCGACATCCACATCGAACTGCGGGGTGAGGAGGAGGTGTTGGAGTGGGCGGGGGTGCGAACGGCTCCCGCGGAATCCCGCGGCCACAACCCCGCCTTCGACGTGACCCCAGCCTCACTGGTCTCGGCGCTGGTGACGGAGCGGGGCGTGCTGGAGGTGGCGGCGGGGGAGTTGCCGGCGGACGGCTGAAAGACTTCCCCCGAGCCGGGGGAATCTTTCAGCCCGTCCGGCGATTGAGGACGAACTCGGCGGAGCCGGTGATGACGGTAACCAAGGCTCCCGAAAGGCCCCCGCGCCGGAGCGGGTTTTCGGGAAGGGGCGGGGTTGGGGAGAACTCAACCCCGCGTCAGCTCAAGCTCCAGCAACCACTCCACCACCTCAGTACGATGCCGCGCCTCCCGAGGGTCCGCCCCCCACACGTACAGCCCGTGCCCGGCGACGACCACCGCCGGCATGCCGGGCTGGAGCGCCGCCTCAAGACGATCCCCAAGGACCTCCATGTCCTGGCTGTTCTCGATCACCGGCAGCGTCACAGCGACCTCGTGCGTCCCGTGGCCGAGCCCCTTCAGCATCTCCAGGTCCCGGAACGCCACACCCCCGGGCTTCCGGTGCCCCATGGCGACCGACGCCACGGTGTGGACGTGCACCACGGCCCCGGCCCCGGTGAGCGCAGCCACCCGCGCGTGCAGCGCCGCCTCCGCGGAGGGGCGCCCGGCGCCGAGCGCGGCACCGGACGCGTCCGTCAACACCACGTCCGCGGACGTCAGTTCACCCTTGTCCCGCCCGCTCGCCGTCACCGCGAGCTGAAGCGGCGTACGCGAAAGGACCACAGACAAGTTCCCGGACGTACCCCGCATCCATCCGAACGACGCGAAGCGCGCGGCCTCGGCGGCGAGGACGGCGCCCGCCTCCTCCAGATCCAACGAAGCAGTGGTCTCACTCATCGCATGCTCCTGGTTCCTGACGAGGCTGATCTCATCGAAGGCCGCGGCCTCCGGATGCCCGCCGACCCCGGCGGCGAAGTAAGGCTCCCCGGCCCGCCGTACGCCCACGACTCGCCACCCGGCGTCCCGCGCCGCGTCGAGCTCCCCGAGCCGGTCGGAGAGGAAGAGCGTGCGGCCCGGGTCCACCCCGACAGCGGCTGAAATCGCGCGGTAGGAACCGGGCTCCTGCTTGGGCCCCGCGTTCTCGGTGTCGTAGAAACCGCTGACGAGGTCCAGCAAGGACCCCTCGGGCGTGTACGTGAACCACGCACGCTGCGCCGCGACCGACCCGGACGAGTACACGTACAACCGCACCCCGTCCGCGGCCCAGCCCCGCAGCACGTCGATCACCTCGGGGTAGAAGTGCGAGATCAGCTCGCCCCGCGCGAAGCCCTCCGCCCAGAGGATGCCCTGGAGCGTCTTGAGGGGAGTCGCCTTGCGGTCGGCGTCGACCCACTCACCCAGGATCTTCTCCACACGCCCGGTGTCCGCGTCCGGTTCACCGGCCAGTTCACGCACCTGCGCGACGGCCCGCGCCACCTCCGGCTCGTCGCCCCGCGAGGCGAGCAGCGCCCCGAAGCGTTCGCGCGCGTAGGGATACAGCACATCCACCACGAAGCCCGTGGCGCTCGTGGTGCCCTCGATGTCGAGCACCACGGCGTCCACGGAACCCTCGTCGAACCGAACGGTCACGCCGTGTACCCCGCGTGGATCGCGTCGAAGTCCGGGAAGCGGTCCGCGATCGGGCTGCCGGTGAACGTGCCGATCCAGCCGTCCTCCTCGTGGAAGAAGCGGATCGCCGTGAACGAGGGGGACGTACCCATGTCGAACCAGTGCGTCGTGCCGCGCGGCACCCCGAGCAGATCGCCCTTCTCGCAGTAGACCGCGTGCACTTCGCCGCCCACGTGCAGATAGAAGATCCCGGAGCCCGCGACGAAGAACCGCACCTCGTCATCGTCGTCGTGCGTGTGCTCGGCGAGGAACTTCTGCCGGGCCGCCTTCGCCTTCTCGGGCCACTCGGGGTCGTCGCTGGGGTGCAGCGCGACCACGTCGACCGTCTGGAAGCCCTCCTCGGCGTTCAGCAGGTCGATCTCCGCGCGGTACGCGGCGAAGACGGTGTCGCTGTCCGCGTCGGCGGGCACGTCCTCGCGCACCGGCCACTGCTCGTAGCGCACACCGACGGGGGCGAGCGCGGCGGCGATCTCCACCGGGTCCGCGGTGCGGCGTATGACGGTCTCGGGGCCGGTCTCCGGCCAGGTCGTCAGGAGAGTCATGGCTCGCTCCAGAAGGGGTCGGGGTGGGTACGGGGATCGTAACTCGCAGGTCAGCAGAGGTCAGCCGTCGTTACGCGCCGTCCCACAGCGTGGACGGGCCCGGACGTGCCGCAGGGCGGCTTCCCGTGGGAAACCGCCCTGCGACGACTCTCGAATCTCGCACCGATGCGGCTACTTGCCGTCGAGCACGTCCTGGACCTTGGCGCGTACGTCGTCCGTGGCGAGGCCGCGGATCGTCAGCGTCGTACGGCGGCGCAGGACGTCGTCCACCGTCTCGGCCCACTCGTGGTCGCGGGCGTAGACGACCTGTGCCCAGATCTCCGGGGCGTCCGGCGAGACGCGCTCGGCGAGCTCCGGGTTCTCGTTCGCCAGACGGGCGATGTCGAAGGAGAGCGAGCCGTAGTGCGTCGCCAGGTGCTTGGCGGTGTCGGCGGCCATGCGCGGGCCGGGCGCGGGCCCGTCCACGAGCAGGCGGTGCGCGACCGCGCGCGGGTTGGCGATGCCGGGCAGCGGAAGTCGCTTCTGGAGCTGCGAGATCGGCTCGTAGTCGTCGCCCAGCGGGTGGCCGGGAAGCGACTCCAGCTTCTTCATCACCGTACGGCCGATGTGGCGGAAGGTCGTCCACTTGCCGCCCGCGACGGAGAGCATGCCGCCCGCGCCCTCGGTGACGACCGTCTCGCGCTTGGCCTTGGAGGTGTCGCCGGGTCCGCCGGGCAGGACGCGCAGACCCGCGAAGGAGTACGTGATCAGGTCGCGGGACAGCTGCTGGTCGCGGATGGAGAACGCGGCCTCGTCCAGGATCTGCGCGGTGTCGGACTCGGTGACGCTCACGTCGGCCGGGTCGCCCTCGAACTCCTCGTCGGTCGTGCCGAGCAGCAGCATGTCCTCCCACGGCAGGGCGAACGTGATGCGGTACTTGTCGATCGGCGTGGCCAGCGCGGCCTTCCAGGGGGCGGTGCGCTTGAGGACCAGGTGCGCGCCCTTGGAGAGGCGGATGGAGGGGGCCGCGTCGGGGTTCTCCATCTTGCGCAGGTGGTCGACCCACGGACCCGTGGCGTTGAGCACGAGCCGCGCGTTGACGCCGAACTCGTCGCCGCTCATGCGGTCCTTGAGCTCCGCGCCCGTGACCCGGCCCTTGGTGAACCGCAGGCCGGTGACCTCGGCGTGGTTGAGGACGGCGGCACCCGCCTCGACGGCCGCGCGGACCGTCATCAGGGCCATGCGGGAGTCGTTCATCTGGTCGTCGCCGTAGACGGCGACGGCCTTCAGGTTGTCCGTGCGCAGCTCCGGCACGTCCTGCGCCGCCTTGGAGGGCGAGAGCAGGTGGCCGACGCCGTCGCCGAACGCGGACAGCGCGCTGTACGCGAAGACGCCCGCGCCCAGCTTGGCGGCGCCGTGCGGGCCGCCCTTGTAGACGGGCAGGTAGAAGGTGAGCGGGTTCGCCAGGTGGGGGGCCACCTGACGGGACACCGCGCGACGCTCGAAGTGGTTCTCCGCGACCAGCTTCACCGCGCCGGTCTGCAGGTAGCGCAGACCGCCGTGGAGGAGCTTGGAGGAGGCGGAGGAGGTGGCGCCGGCGAAGTCACCGGCGTCCACCAACGCCACCCGCAGTCCCGACTGCGCGGCATGCCAGGCAGTGGAGATGCCCAGGATTCCGCCGCCGATCACCAGGAGGTCGTACGTCGCCTTGGAAAGCTGCTCCCGGGTCTCGGCGCGGCTCGCCACTCCAAAAGAAGCACGTGAACCGGCAGCCGGATGCGTCCCGAGGGCAGGGACGCTCTGCAGGGTGGTCATTTTCTTTACTCCTCGCCACTTTCGTCGAGCCAGCCCATGGAACGCTCTACGGCCTTGAGCCAGCTCTTGTACTCACGGGCGCGGGTGTCCGCGTCCATGCGGGGGGTCCACTCCGCCGCCCTGCGCCAGTTGGCGCGCAGTTCGTCGGTGCCGGACCAGAAGCCGACGGCCAGACCGGCGGCGTAGGCGGCACCGAGGCAGGTCGTCTCGGCCACCATCGGGCGCACCACCGGTGCGTCGAGGAAGTTCGAGAGCGTCTGCATCAGCAGGTTGTTGGAGGTCATGCCGCCGTCGACCTTGAGGGCCGCGAGCTCGACGCCGGAGTCCTTCGTCATGGCGTCGGTGATCTCACGGGTCTGCCAGGCCGTGGCCTCCAGGACGGCGCGCGCGATGTGCGCCTTGGTGACGTACCGGGTCAGACCGGCGATCACACCGCGGGCGTCGGAGCGCCAGTACGGGGCGAAGAGGCCGGAGAAGGCCGGTACGAAGTAGGCGCCGCCGTTGTCCTCGACCGACGACGCGAGCGTCTCGATCTCGGCGGCGGAGTTGATCAGGCCCATCTGGTCCCGCATCCACTGCACCAGCGAACCGGTGACGGCGATGGAGCCCTCGAGCGCGTAGACCGGCTTCTGGTCGCCGATCTGGTAGCCGACGGTGGTCAGCAGGCCCGAGTAGGAGTTGATGGCCGACTCACCGGTGTTCATCAGCATGAAGGTGCCGGTGCCGTACGTGGACTTGGCCTCGCCCTTGGCGAAACAGGTCTGCCCGAAGAGGGCCGCCTGCTGGTCGCCGAGCGCGGAGGCGACGGGGACGCCGCCCAGGATGTCGCCGAGCTTGCCGCCGGTGACCTCGCCGTAGACCTCGGCGGAGGAGCGGATCTCGGGGAGCATCGCCAGCGGGACACCGATGGACTCGGCGATCTTCTCGTCCCACTTCATGGTGTGCAGGTTCATCAGCATGGTGCGCGACGCGTTGGTGACGTCGGTGACGTGCCTGCCGCCGTTGACACCACCCGTCAGGTTCCAGATGACCCAGGAGTCCATGGTGCCGAAGAGGATGTCGCCCGCCTGGGCGCGCTCGCGCAGGCCCTCGACGTTGTCGAGCAGCCAGCGGGCCTTCGGCCCGGCGAAGTAGCTGGCCAGCGGCAGGCCCGTCTCACGGCGGAAACGGTCCTGGCCGACGTTGCGGCCGAGCTCCTTGCACAGGGAGTCGGTGCGGGTGTCCTGCCAGACGATGGCGTTGTGCACCGGCTCGCCGGTGTTCTTGTCCCAGAGCAGCGTGGTCTCACGCTGGTTGGTGATGCCGATCGCCTTGATGTCCTCGTGGGTGATGCCCGCCTTGGAGATGGCGCTCGCGACGACTTCCTGGACGTTGGTCCAGATCTCGGTCGCGTCGTGCTCGACCCAGCCCGGCTTGGGGAAGATCTGCTCGTGCTCCTTCTGGTCGACCGAGACGATCCGGCCGTCCTTGTCGAAGACGATGCAGCGGCTGGAGGTGGTGCCCTGGTCGATGGCCGCGATGAAGGGGCCGGCGGTGTGTGCGTCGGTGGTCACGGTGTGCTCCTGAATTCTTGCTCGGCGGTCTGTCTCAGGCGATCATCGGTAGCTGTCGCGCTCCTACTTGAACGCGATGTTGTAGATACCGCCCGCGATGGCGCCGCCGATCAGCGGGCCGACGATCGGCACCCATGCGTACGTCCAGTCCGAGCCGCCCTTGTTGGGCAGCGGGAGCAGGGAGTGCACGATGCGCGGACCCAGGTCACGGACCGGGTTGATCGCGTATCCGGTCGGGCCGCCGAGCGAGAGACCGATGCCCACCACGACGAGCGCGGTGATCAGCGCACCGAGGACGCCGATGCCGTTGCCGTTGTCGTTCAGGCCCTGGGTGAGGATCGCGAGGACCAGTACGACGGTCGCGATGACCTCGGTCAGCACGTTCTGTGCGTAGTTCCGGATCTCGGGGCCGGTGGAGAAGATGCCGAGCACCGGACCGGCCTTGGGCGCGGCCTTCTGGTCGACGAGGCCCTCGTCCACCGGCTGGGCGGCGATGATCGCCGGGTCGGTGAGGTGCGCCTTGAACTGACCCATGTACGTGAGCCAGACCAGGATCGCGCCGATGATCGCGCCGAGCAGCTGCGAGCCGAGGTAGAGCGGAACATTGCTCCACTTGGTGCCGCCCTCGATGGCGAGACCGACGGTGACCGCCGGGTTGAGGTGGGCGCCTGACACGCCACCCGCCAGGTAGGCGCCGGTGAGCACCGCGAAGCCCCACCCGAAGGTGATCGCGAGCCAGCCGGCGTCCTTGGCCTTGGAGGCCTTGAGCGTGACGGCGGCGCAGACGCCACCGCCGAGCAAGATGAGTATGGCGGTACCGATGGTCTCGCCGATGAAGATGTCGGAGCTGGACACCCGCGACTCCTTTGTCCTTCGTCCAGGGGAAGGCGAACCCCGGGTCCCTCCGGTGGTCCGCGACCTCAGGTGAGGTCGTTGCCGGCCCTTGGCCTTGTCACACTCTAGCGCGTAATGCCGGTAGGTGTTCGACAATGCCGACCGATGGACGCGAGTCTCACCCCGGGGTTACTTGCCCGTCAAGAGCTCTGTTATTGAAAACACGATCGTTATTGATCGTTCCGGGTTATCGGTGGTGGCAGGGTCGCCGCAGGCTGAAACGCTGTCCGATGATGTTCGCGCAGAAGAGTGCCCCCTGCATGTCGGGCAGGGGGCAGAGCCGGGCGCGGGCGGACGTGGGTCAGAAGCGCCCGGCGCCCAGATCGCGCGACACGGCGCGGGCGCAGTCCCGTACGGCCGCGATCAGGTCGGGGCGCAGCTCCCCGTCCTTGCGGACCCGTTCCACCGCGCCGGTGATGCCGACCGCTCCGACCGGCATGCGGCGCCGGTCGTGAATGGGGGCGGCCACGGAGGCGATGCCCTCCCACGTCTCCTCGACGTCGGCGGCGTACCCGCGCGCGCGGGTCAGGTCGAGGACGCCCTCGAAGGCCTCGGCGTCCACGACGGTGCGCGGGGTGAAGGTCTGCCAGTCGGCTTCCGCCTCGGCCGCCTCGCTGTGCGCCACCGGGTCATAGGCGGCGAGCACCTTGCCGAGGGCCGTGGAGTGCAGCGGCTGCATCGCGCCGACCTCCAGGACCTGGCGGCTGTCGTCGGGCCGGAAGACGTGGTGCACGATCAGGACGCCCTGCTGGTGCAGGACGCCGAGATAGACGCTCTCGCCGCTGGACCGGGCCAGGTCGTCGGTCCACACCAGGGCGCGGGCCCGCAGCTCGTGGACGTCCAGATAGCTGTTGCCCAGGCGCAGGAGCTCGGCGCCGAGCTGATAGCGGCCCGACGCCGACTCCTGCTCGACGAAACCCTCCGCCTGCAGGGTGCGCAGAATGCCGTGGGCCGTGCCCTTGGCCAGGCCAAGGGCGGACGCGATCTCCGAGAGGCCGAGCCGTCGCTCGCCGCCCGCGAGGAGCCGCAGCATCGCGGCCGCCCGCTCGAGCGACTGGATGTTCCGTGCCATCGCAGCCTCTTCCTCCGTCCCCTCTGACTCCACGTTCGACAATGCTGAACACTATCGGTCGTTGTCGACCTCCCGCGACAGAGCGGCAGGCTGGTTTCTCGCCGTTCTCGCGGTTGCCGCCGGCTCTCGCGGGTTCTCGCCATTTCTCGCCGGTTCCCGGAGCCACCCGCAGGATTTTCGTCGTTCCCCGCCGTGCGTCGTGCCACGCACCCGGGACAGGCCGGACCCGCCGGGCGTCCGCCTCGTGAACACTCGCGCGCCGTGGACCTTCGTCCCGTTACCCTGACCGAGTGCGCCTTCCTCCGAAGCGCAAAGCCGACAGCCGTCGCACCTCAGGGAGCTCTTTCATGGCCTCGTTGCCGACCCCCTCGTCCGGTTCCTCGAACGGAAGCCGGGCCGACGCCCTCCGTGAAGCCCTCGCCACCCGCGTGGTGGTGGCCGACGGCGCGATGGGCACGATGCTTCAGGCGCAGGACCCCACCCTCGACGACTTCCAGCAGCTCGAGGGCTGCAACGAGATCTTGAACGTGACCCGCCCGGACATCGTCCGCTCGGTCCATGAGGAGTACTTCGCGGTCGGCGTCGACTGCGTGGAGACGAACACCTTCGGCACGAACTTCGCGGCCCTGAGCGAGTACGACATCCCCGAGCGGAACTTCGAGCTGTCGGAGGCCGGGGCCCGTATCGCCCGCGAGGTCGCCGACGAGTACACCGAGAAGACCGGTCAGCAGCGCTGGGTCCTCGGCTCGATGGGTCCGGGCACCAAGCTGCCGACCCTGGGCCACGCCCCGTACACGGTGCTGCGCGACGCCTATCAGACCAACGCCGAGGGCATGATCGCGGGCGGCGCCGACGCGCTCCTGGTGGAGACCACGCAGGACCTGCTGCAGACCAAGGCGGCGATCCTCGGCGCCCGTCGCGCCCTGGACGCCACCGGCGCGAACCTGCCGGTGATCTGCTCGGTCACCGTCGAGACCACCGGCACGATGCTCCTTGGTTCGGAGATCGGGGCGGCGCTGACCGCGCTGGAGCCGCTGGGCATCGACATGATCGGCCTGAACTGCGCGACGGGCCCGGCGGAGATGAGCGAGCACCTGCGCTATCTCGCCCGCCACTCGCGCGTCCCGATCTCCTGCATGCCCAACGCGGGCCTGCCGGTGCTCGGCAAGAACGGCGCCCACTACCCGCTGACGGCGCCCGAGCTGGCCGACGCCCAGGAGACCTTCGTACGCGAATACGGCCTCTCCCTGGTCGGCGGCTGCTGCGGCACGACCCCCGAGCATCTGCGTCAGGTCGTGGAGCGGGTGCGCGGAATGGAGACCGTGCGCCGTGAGCCGCGCCCCGAGCCGGGCGCCGCCTCGCTCTACCAGACCGTGCCCTTCCGGCAGGACACCGCGTACATGGCGATCGGTGAGCGCACGAACGCCAACGGGTCGAAGAAGTTCCGTGAGGCGATGCTGGAGGGCCGCTGGGACGACTGTGTGGAGATGGCCCGCGACCAGATCCGCGAGGGCGCCCACATGCTCGACCTGTGCGTCGACTACGTCGGCCGCGACGGCGTTGCGGACATGGCGGAGCTGGCGGGCCGCTTCGCCACCGCCTCCACGCTGCCCATCGTCCTTGACTCGACCGAACTGCCGGTCCTCCAGGCCGGGTTGGAGAAGCTGGGTGGCCGTGCGGTCATCAACTCCGTGAACTACGAGGACGGGGACGGCCCCGAGTCGCGGTTCGCGAAGGTGACCGCGCTGGCCAAGGAACACGGGGCGGCGCTGATCGCGCTGACCATCGATGAGGAGGGCCAGGCCCGCACCGTCGAGCACAAGGTCGCCATCGCCGAGCGCCTGATCGACGACCTGACCGGCACCTGGGGCATCCATGAGGCGGACATCCTCATCGACTGCCTGACCTTCACCATCTGCACGGGTCAGGAGGAGTCCCGCAAGGACGGTATCGCCACCATCGAGGCGATCCGCGAGCTCAAGCGCCGCCATCCGGACGTGCAGACCACGCTGGGCCTGTCCAACATCTCCTTCGGTCTGAACCCGGCCGCCCGTGTCGTGCTGAACTCCGTCTTCCTGGACGAGTGCGTCAAGGCGGGACTGGACTCGGCGATCGTGCACGCCTCCAAGATCCTGCCCATCGCGCGCCTGGAGGAGGAGCAGGTCAAGGTCGCCCACGACCTGATCTACGACCGCCGCGAAGAGGGCTACGACCCCTTGCAGAAGCTCATGGAGCTGTTCGAGGGCGTCAACATGAAGTCGATGAAGGCGGGCAAGGCCGAGGAGCTCATGGCGCTGCCGCTGGACGAGCGCCTGCAGCGGCGCATCATCGACGGCGAGAAGAACGGCCTGGAGACCGACCTGGACGAGGCCCTGCAGACCCGCCCGGCCCTGGACATCGTCAACGACACCCTCCTGGAGGGCATGAAGGTCGTCGGTGAGCTGTTCGGCTCCGGCCAGATGCAGTTGCCGTTCGTGCTCCAGTCCGCCGAGGTGATGAAGACCGCGGTGGCGCACCTGGAGCCGCACATGGAGAAGTCGGACTCCGAGGGCAAGGGCACCATCGTCCTGGCCACCGTGCGCGGCGATGTGCACGACATCGGCAAGAACCTCGTCGACATCATCTTGTCCAACAACGGCTACAACGTGGTCAACCTCGGCATCAAGCAGCCGGTGGCCGCGATCCTGGACGCCGCGGCCGAGCACCGCGCGGACGTCATCGGCATGTCCGGCCTCCTGGTGAAATCCACGGTGATCATGAAGGAGAACCTGGAGGAGCTCAACCAGCGCAAGATGGCCGCCGACTTCCCCGTCATCCTCGGCGGCGCCGCCCTCACCCGCGCCTACGTCGAACAGGACCTCCACGAGATCTACGAGGGCGAGGTCCGCTACGCCCGCGACGCGTTCGAGGGCCTGCGCCTGATGGACGCCCTCATCGCCGTCAAGCGCGGCGTCCCCGGCGCCACGCTGCCCGAGCTGAAGCAGCGCCGGGTGGCGAAGAAGGACACTCCGGTCCTGGAGGTGGCCGAGGACGAGGGCCCCGCCCGCTCGGACGTGGCCGTCGACAACCCCGTCCCCACCCCGCCGTTCTGGGGCACCCGCGTCGTCAAGGGCATCCAGCTCAAGGAGTACGCGTCCTGGCTCGACGAGGGCGCCCTGTTCAAGGGGCAGTGGGGCCTCAAGCAGGCAAGGACCGGCGACGGACCCTCCTACGAGGACCTCGTCGAGACCGAGGGGCGGCCCCACCTGCGCGGCTGGCTGGACGAGCTGCACACCAAGAACATGCTGGAGGCGGCCGTCGTCTACGGCTACTTCCCCTGCGTCTCCAAGGGCGACGACCTGATCATCCTGGACGACCAGGGCAACGAGCGCACCCGCTTCACCTTCCCGCGCCAGCGCCGCGGCCGGCGCCTGTGCCTGGCGGACTTCTTCCGCCCGGAGGAGTCCGGCGAGACCGACGTCGTCGGCCTCCAGGTGGTCACCGTCGGCTCGAAGATCGGCGAGGCCACCGCCGAGCTGTTCGCCGCCGACTCCTACCGCGACTACCTCGAACTGCACGGCCTGTCCGTGCAGTTGGCCGAGGCGCTCGCCGAGTACTGGCACGCGCGCGTGCGCGCCGAGCTCGGCTTCGGTGGCGAGGACCCCGCTGACGTCGAGGACATGTTCGCCCTGAAGTACCGCGGCGCGCGCTTCTCGCTCGGCTACGGCGCCTGCCCCGAACTGGAGGACCGCGCAAAGATCGCCGAACTCCTGGAGCCGGAGCGGATCGGCGTCCAGCTCTCCGAGGAGTTCCAGCTCCACCCGGAGCAGTCCACGGACGCGATCGTCATCCACCATCCCGAGGCGAAATACTTCAACGCGCGCTGAGCGGACAAGTCGTACACTTATCGGTCCAGTGCAGGCCGGTTGCCCTCCCGTCACCAGGGGGCAGCCGGCCTTCTCGTCCCTCATGGAGGTGTGACCGGATGACCAGTACGGTTCCCGCGCTCGGTACCCGAACGGCCGAAGGCTCCGCCCTGCAGGCGGTGCTCCTCGACATGGACGGAACACTCGTGGACACCGAGGGGTTCTGGTGGGACGCAGAGGTCGAGGTCTTCGCCGCACTCGGACACACGCTCGACGAATCCTGGCGTGACGTGGTCGTCGGCGGTCCCATGACGCGCAGCGCCGGATTCCTCATCGCGTCCACCGGTGCCGACATCACCGTCCCCGAACTGACCGTGCTGCTCAACGACGGCTTCGAGGACCGCATCGGCCGTGCCCTGCCACTGATGCCGGGCGCCGCGAGACTGCTCGCCGAACTCGCCGCGCACGAGATGCCGATGGCCCTCGTCTCCGCGTCGCACCGGCGCATCATCGACCGCGTACTGGAATCGATCGGCGCCCACCACTTCACGCTGACCATCGCGGGCGACGAGGTGACCCGGACCAAGCCGCACCCCGACCCGTACCTCCTCGCGGCGGCCGGGGTTGGCGCGGAACCGGCCAGATGTGCCGTCATCGAGGACACCGCGACCGGCGTCGCGGCGGCGGAGGCGGCGGGGTGCCAAGTGGTGGCCGTACCGTCGGTCGCGCCCATCGCACCGGCCTCGGGCCGGATCGTCGTCCCGTCCCTCGAACATGTCGACCTGCCTTTCCTGCAGGGACTGATGGCTGGAAAGCGCTGAACGGTTGAAGTTGTGACCTTTCCCACTGCCTGAGGGGTCGACAGCCGGTGACGGCTGTGCCGGACCCCCGATTTGGGCGGGTTGTGGAGTGACGTTGTGTCCCGATTGAGGGGAACCTGACGAAACCTTCCCGTGTCGGGTTATCGGTGCGTCCGCGCCCGGTTTCGCTGCGTGATTGAGGGTCAACTCCGGTCCCTTCCGGCCCTCCTGGCGGTGCGGACTAATGTCGTCGCGAGAACATCGACATGCCCCCGCGGACCGACTGACCCCACCCCTCGTTGCCGGTCCGGACGGGACCAACAGCTCTGGAGAACGTCGAGCATGAACCGTAAGACTTTGGTGCTGCCGGCCGTCATAGGTCTGCTCGCTCCCGCGCTCGCGGCGTGCGGCGGGGCAGGCGACGGTGGGGGAGACGACGCGATAGCCGTCGGCACCACGGACCGGTTCTCCACGTCACCCGAGATCCCGGCACCCTTCGACCCGGCGTACGCCTACGACGCGGGCTCCTGGAACGTCGTGCGCCAGACGGTCCAGACGCTGATGGCCGCTCCGCGCGGCGGCGGAGACCCGGAGCCGGACGCCGCCGAGAAGTGCGGCTTCACCGACACCGGCAACGAGCGCTACGAGTGCACGCTGCGCAAGGGCCTGAAGTTCTCCGACGGAGAGCCGCTGACCGCCACCGATGTGAAGTTCTCCATCGAGCGGGTGCGCGACATCAAGATCAAGGACCCCAGCGGCTCCGCGGGCATGGTGTCCAACGTCGACGCGATCGAGACCGAGGGTGACCGGGGCGTCATCTTCCACCTCAAGAGCCCCGACGCGACGTTCCCGTACAAGCTGGCCACGCCCATCGCGGGCATCATCAGCTCGGACCACTACGCCAAGAACAAGCTGCGCGACGGCTTCGACCTGGACGGTTCGGGGCCCTACATCGCCAAGCAAGAGGTCGAGGGCAACGAACTCGTCAAGACGGTGTTCTCCAAGAACCCCCACTACCAGGGCGTGTTGAAGCCCAAGAACGACAAGATCGAGATGCGGACCTACGAGTCCACCGACGCCATGGGCGAGGCGCTCAAGAGCGGCGACATCGACATGATGACGCGCACCATGTCGCCCGAGCAGATCAAGCAGCTCGACGCGGACCCGGGCAACAACATCGAGCTGGTCGAGACGCCCGGCCTGGAGATCCGCTACCTCGGCTTCAACACGGACGCCACCACCGTCAAGTCCAAGGCGGTCCGCCAGGCCATGGCGCAGATCGTCGACCGCGGCGCCCTCGCGTCCGGCGTCTACGGCGACGCGGCCGAGCCGCTCTACTCCCTGGTGCCTGCCACGATCACGGGCCACACCAACTCGTTCTTCAACCAGTACGGCGACCCGAGCCCGTCCAAGGCCCGTACCCTGCTGCAGAAGGCCGACATCAGCACCCCGGTGAAGCTCACCCTGCACTACACGACGGACCACTACGGCCCGGGCACCAAGAAGGAGTTCCAGCTCCTGCAGAAGCAGCTCAACGGGAGCGGCCTGTTCGACGTGTCGATCAAGGGCACGGAGTGGAACACCTTCCGCCCCGCCGAGCAGAAGGGCGCGTACGACGTCTACGGGATGGGCTGGTTCCCGGACTTCCCCGACGCCGACAACTTCCTGACGCCGTTCCTCGACAAGGACAACATCCTCGGCTCGCCGTACGTCAACAGCACCATCAACGACGAGCTGCTCCCGCACTCGCGCCGCGAGGCGGACCGCCTCACCGCCTCCAAGAGCATCAAGAAGATCCAGGACATCGTCGCCGAGGACGTGCCGGTGCTTCCCCTCTGGCAGGGCAAGCAGTACATCGCCGCCCGCGACGACATCACAGGCGTCGAGTGGGCCCTCAACTCCTCCTCGAACCTGCAGCTGTGGGAGCTCGGCCGCGGTGTGAGCGGCTGACCTCCGCGCGCACCGGCACACAAGACCGCCGGGCTTCGTTCCACCGATTGACATCAACGACAAGGCACGTTCGTGAATTTGCGTAACCAGTGGCTGGCCCTTCCCCTCTCGGGCGGTCTGGCGGCGGCTCTGCTGACCGGCTGCGGCTCGGAATCGGGTGGAGCGGGGGAGGACGGCGACTCGGTGGTGATGGGGATGTCGGACGACGTCCTGGCCACCGACCCGGCGTCCGGCTACGACCCCGGGTCGTGGCTCCTGTTCAACAACGTCTTCCAGTCCCTGATGAGCTTCCCGAACGGGGCCACGGAGCCGGAGCCGGAGGCCGCCAAGGAGTGCGGCTTCACCGACACGGAGACCAAGGTCTTCACCTGCACGCTGCGGGACGGTCTGAAGTTCAGCAACGGCAACGCGCTGACCTCGAAGGACGTCAAGTACTCCTTCGACCGCATGATGAAGATCAACGACGACGACGGCCCCGCGATCATGTTCCCGATGCTTGACCGCGTCGAGACCCCGAACGCCAAGAAGGTCGTCTTCAAGCTCAAGTACGCCGACGCGACCTTCCCCAGCAAGATCGCTTCCGGCGCGGGTTCCATCGTCGACCACGCGTCGTACGACATGAACTCCCTGCGCGACGGCGGCGAGGCCACGGGTTCGGGACCGTACAAGCTCGACTCCTTCGACAAGGAGCAGGCGGTGTTCTCGGTCAACCCCGACTACAAGGGCACCGCCAAGGTGAAGAACAAGGGCGTCACGCTCAAGTTCTTCCACGACGACCAGAAGGGCCTGAAGAAGGCGCTCCTGGACGACAAGATCGACATCGCGTACCGAGGCCTCGCCGCGTCCGACATCGCGGACATCGAGCAGGACACCTCCGACGCGAGCCAGAACATCGACGTCGTCGAGGGCACGAGCGCCGAGGTGCAGCACCTGGTCTTCAACATGAAGGACCCCGTCGCGGGCAAGCTGGGCGTCCGCAAGGCCATGGCCTACCTGCTCGACCGTGACGCCCTGGTCAGGGACGTCTACCGGGACACGGCGACGCCGCTGTACTCGATCGTCCCGGCCGGCATCGGCGGTCACAACACCGCCTTCTTCGACACCTACGGCGCCCGCCCGCAGCGCTCCAAGGCCGCCGCAGCCCTGCGCGCTGAGGGCCTGAGCGGCAAGGTCAAGCTCACGCTCTGGTCCACGCCCTCGCGCTACGGCCCCGCGACCGACCAGGAGCTGCGGGCGATCGCCAAGCAGCTCAACGCGAGCGGTCTCTTCGACGCCGACGTGAAGTCGATCGAATTCAGCCAGTACGAGCGGGACATCAAGTCCGGCAAGTACGGCGTGTACGTCAAGGGCTGGGTGCCGGACTACCCGGACCCGGACAACTTCACGCAGCCGTTCTTCGGCAAGGGCAACGTCCTGGGCAACGGCTACGAGAACAGCGACATCACCGGGAAGATCATCCCCGGCACCGCCGCCGAGACGGAACGCACGAAGACCGACGAGGACTACGCCGAGCTCCAGGACACCGTCGCCGACGAGCTGCCGATCCTGCCGGTCTGGCAGGCCAAGCAGTACGCGGTCATCCGCGACGACGTGTACGGCGTGGAGTCCTGCCTCGACGCGTCGACCGTGTTCCGCTTCTGGGAGCTCAGCAAGGGCTGAGCCCACGGACAACTGAAGGTGGCCGCCCCCGTGGGGGCGGCCACCTTCGTCGTTCGTCCGGCCGGACCGTCTGCTGCTACTGCTGGGCGCCCGGCCGCACCAGACCGCTCTCGTACGCGTACACGGCCGCCTGCACCCGGTCGCGGAGGCCGAGCTTCGTGAGCACATGGCCCACATGCGTCTTGACCGTCGTCTCGCTCACGAACAGGTCCGCCGCGATCTCCGCGTTCGACAGGCCGCGCGCCACCAGCTTGAGGACCTCGACCTCCCGCTCGGTGAGCGTGTGCAGGGTGTCCGGCACCGGCTCGTCCCCCGACGGGAGATGACCGGCGTACTTGTCGAGGAGTCTGCGGGTGATGCTCGGCGCGAGCATCGCCTCGCCCGACGCGACCACCCGGATCGCCTGCACCAGTTCGTTCGCCGGGGCGTCCTTGAGCAGGAAGCCGCTGGCACCCGCGCGCAGCGCCTCCACCACGTACTCGTCGAGGTCGAAGGTGGTCAGGACCAGGACCTTCGCCGGTCCGTCCCGGCCGGGCCCGGTGATCTGCCGGGTCGCCTCGACGCCGTCCATCCTCGGCATACGGATGTCCATCAGGACCACATCGGGCTGCAGAGCCCGCACCTGGTCGAGAGCCTGCAGGCCGTCTCCGGCCTCGCCGACGACCGCGACGTCCTGCTCGGCCTCCAGGATCATCCGGAATCCGGTGCGCAGCAGTGGCTGGTCATCGACCAGTAGGACACGGATCGCCACGTAACTCTCCTTCGCTAGCCCGGGGCCATTCTGCCCTGCGCGTCCTGCGCGGACTCGGGCACCCTCACCGCAAGGGGGTACGGCGGGGGAGTCCCGCCGAATTCCGGACATACGGCCTGGTGGTCGCACCAGCCGCAGAGCTTCGTGGGCCTCGGCCGCCAGTCACCCGTCTCGGTGGCGAGCGTGATCGCCTCCCACAGCGCGTGCAGCTTCCGCTCGACCTGCTCGAGGTCCTCGGTCCTGGGGTCGTACGTGATGACGTCGCCGCTGCCCAGGTAGACGAGCTGGAGGCGGCGCGGGACCACGCCCTTCAGCCGCCACACCACCAGGGCGTAGAACTTCATCTGGAAGAGCGCGCCCTCGGAGTACTCGGGGCGGGGAGCCTTGCCCGTCTTGTAGTCGACGATCCGCACCTCGCCGGTGGGCGCCACGTCCACCCGGTCGATGATGCCGCGCAGCTTCAGGCCCGACTCCAGCTCCGCCTGCACGAACAGCTCACGCTCGGCGGGCTCCAGAC
Source organism: Streptomyces sp. NPDC050147 (assembly GCF_040660195.1). Lineage (NCBI taxonomy): Bacteria > Bacillati > Actinomycetota > Actinomycetes > Kitasatosporales > Streptomycetaceae > Streptomyces > Streptomyces sp. NPDC050147. Next base: position 67,591 of record NZ_JBFALJ010000022.1, read on the forward strand.
GGGTCGGGTCCTCAAGCGTGAACCACCGCTCGACGAGCTTCTCCGCGTCCGCCAGCCAGCGCGCGAGCCGCTCACCCTGCTCGTCGCCGGCGAACAGCTCCGTCAGCTCCGGCTTGGCCTCGCGAAGACGGTCCCACTGGCCCGGGATCAGCTCCTTGGCGCGCGGCGCGGTCCGCTCAGCCGCGGGCGCGTCGAAAAGCCGCTCGAGGACGGCGTGCACCAGCGTGCCGCGGGTCGCCGCCTCGCTCGGCTTCTCCGGCAGCTTGTCGATCACCCGGAACCGGTAGAGCAGCGGGCACTGCATGAAGTCGCTGGCCCGCGAGGGCGACAGGGACGCCGGACGCACGGCCGTCACGGCGCCCTCGGTGCTGGTTTCCATGTAGACAGACCCTACGGCCCGCCACTGACAACGGCCGCATACCATCGACGGCAGACCCTCTCGCCCTGCATGATCGAGCGTGAACCGCGCCGGGCAGGGGCGAGGGACGCTTATCGAACGAGGGGACATCGTGGACGAGAGCGGCGGGAGCGGCAGGCCGCGCTCCGACGGCACGGACGGCCGGCGTCCGGTTGCCGCGGCAGACTCCGCCCACCCGGAGTCGGCACATCCGGTGGACACGGCCGCGGACACCACCGGGGACGGCAGCACCGAAGACACCGCCCGGCCCCAGGCCCGAGACGAGGCGACCCCGCAGGTGCCCGAGTCCGAGCAGGCGCCCGAGTCCGAGCGGGCGCAGGCGCCCGCGGCGGAACCGGCCCGGCCCGCCGACCGCCTCACCAAACCCCCGCGCGACACGCCCGGCAACCCCCCGCGCGACACGCACCCCGAGTTCGCGCACGCCACCCAAGGCCCCACCGAGAAGGCCACCCCTCCGAACGGCAAGAAGAGCCCCGGCGGAGGACTTCTGATGGGACGCCCCTTCGGCGTGCCCGTGTACGTGGCGCCGAGCTGGTTCCTGGTCGCCGCCCTCATCACCTGGGTCTTCGGCGGCCAGCTCGACCGCGTCCTGCCCGAGCTGGGCGCCGCCCGTTACCTGGTCTCCCTCTTCTTCGCCGTCGCCTTCTACGCCTCCGTGCTGGTCCACGAGCTCGCGCACACGGTCGCCGCCCTGCGCTTCAAGCTGCCGGTGCGCCGCATCCAGCTGCAGTTCTTCGGCGGCGTCTCGGAGATCGAGAAGGAGTCCGAGACCCCCGGACGCGAGTTCATCCTCGCCTTCGTGGGGCCGCTGCTCTCCCTCGTCCTCTCGGGCGTCTTCTACGGGGCCATGCGCCTCGTGGAGCCCGGCACCGTCCCCGGCGTCCTGCTCGCGGGACTGATGATCTCGAACCTCATCGTCGCCGCCTTCAACCTGCTGCCCGGCCTGCCCCTGGACGGCGGCCGCATGCTCCGCGCCGTCGTCTGGAAGATCACCGGCAACCCCATGAGCGGCACCATCGCCGCCGCCTGGGTCGGCCGCGCGCTCGCCATCTCGGTCCTGATCGGCCTGCCCCTCCTCAACCAGTCCGGCGCGCTCGGCGGCGAGAGCCAGGACATCGGCGGCATGGACACCATCACGGACGCCCTGCTCGCCGCGATCCTCGCCGCGATCATCTGGACCGGCGCCGGAAACAGCCTGCGCATGGCCCGCCTGCGCCAGCACCTGCCCGAACTCCGCGCCCGCGCGCTGACCCGCCGCGCCGTCCCCGTCGAGTCCGGCACCCCGCTCTCCGAGGCGCTGCGCCGCGCCAACGACGCCGGGGCCCGCGCCCTCGTCGTGGTCGACGCCGACGGCGACCCGATGTCGGTGGTCCGCGAGGCGGCCATCGTCGGCGTGCCCGAGCACCGCCGACCCTGGGTCACCGTCAGCGGCCTCGCCCAGGACATCACCGAAGGCATGCGGATCTCCGCCGAACTGGCCGGCGAGGAACTCCTCGACACCCTCCGGGCGACGCCCGCCACCGAGTACCTCGTGGTCGAGGCCTCCGGCGAGATCTACGGAGTGCTGTCAGCCGCCGACGTGGAGCGCGCCTTCGTCAAGGCGATGGCCCGCCCCAGCTGACGCCGCCACCTGGTCGGCGGCCCCCGCACGGGCCGGTAGGCTGGTCACATGTCCGAACCGACCGGTGCCGCCCGCCGACGCGGGCCCTTCAAGGTCGGGGACCAGGTTCAGCTGACCGACCCCAAGGGCCGCCACTACACGTTCACGCTCGAGGCCGGGAAGAACTTCCACACCCACAAGGGTTCCTTCCCCCACGACGAGCTGATCGGTGCTCCCGAGGGCAGCGTTGTCCGCACCACGGGGAACGTCGCCTACCTCGCGCTGCGCCCCCTGCTCCCCGACTATGTCCTGTCCATGCCCCGCGGCGCCGCCGTGGTCTACCCCAAGGACGCGGGGCAGATCCTGGCCTTCGCCGACATCTTCCCCGGCGCACGCGTCGTCGAGGCGGGGGTGGGCTCCGGCTCGCTGAGCAGCTTCCTCCTGCGCGCCATCGGCGACCAGGGAATGCTGCACTCGTACGAGCGCCGCGAGGACTTCGCCGAGATCGCCCAGCAGAACGTGGAGCGCTACTTCGGCTCCCCGCACCCCGCCTGGCAGCTCACCGTCGGCGACCTCCAGGACAACCTGAGCGACACCGACGTGGACCGCGTCATCCTCGACATGCTCGCCCCGTGGGAGTGCCTGGACGTCGTCTCCAAGGCGCTCGTCCCCGGCGGCATCCTCTGCTGCTACGTCGCGACCACCACCCAGCTCGCGCGGACCGTCGAGTCCATCCGCGAGATCGGCGGCTTCAACGAGCCGACCGCCTGGGAATCGATGATCCGCAACTGGCACGTCGAGGGCCTGGCGGTCCGCCCCGACCACCGGATGATCGGCCACACCGGCTTCCTGCTCACCGCACGCCGCCTCGCGGACGGCGTCGAGCCGCCCATGCGCCGCCGCCGCCCCTCCAAGGGCGCCTACGGCGACGACTACACCGGCCCGAACGCCGGTGGCGGCACCCCCCGCGCGGAAGACTGAAAGCCCCGGCACCGCCGGCACCCGCGTACAACCGCTGAACGCACGGACGCCGTCGCCGAGTTCCCCCCGAAACCGGGGAACTCGGCGGCGGCGTCTTTCGGTTACGGAAGCGGACGACCCCGGTGTTCCGCCGCACTGTGAGGTATGGCACGATGCTGGCCACCTCCCCCACCGGCACAGCCCTCACAGGAGACACTCCTAGTGCAGCACCCCGCCGTCCCGGAACTGGCACACAACACCACCCGCCCCATCCACTGGCTGGCCACCGCGGCCGCGCTCGCCGCCGTCATCGCCGGCTCTTCCTTCCTGCAGCCCGACCCCGCGACCGCCGCCCAGTCGGGCCCCGAGCCGTCCGGGAAGACCGCGGCGGCCCCCGCGCCCGCGACCGCCCCGGACGCGGCCACCGTCACGTACCCCCTCGCCTGCGGCAACGTGAAACCCGTGGTCAAGAAGAAGGCTTCCGGGGACCTCGACGGGGACGGCAGCCCCGAGACCGTCGCCGTGGTGCACTGCGCCGCCGGATCGGGCACACCGCCCGACGGCGTGTACGTCGTCACCCGCGCCACGCAGGGCAAGCCCCGGGTCGTCGCCACACTCGTCGACCCGAAGGACCGACAGAACGTCAGCGACTTCGCCGTACGTGATGGTGTGATCACCGCCACACTCCTCGGCTACTCCTCACCGAACGTGCCCAGCTGCTGCCCCGACCTCCAGGACGAGGCCAAGTGGCAGTGGAAAGACGGCACGTTCGCGCGGTCCACGCCGGCCGAGGCGCACAGCGTGTGACCGCACCGGCGTGAGCAAGGGCCTGTACCCGCCGCTGGACGGCGGGTACAGGCCCTTGCTCACGCGTCAGTTCGTGGCCTCAGGCCGCGTCGGGACCATAGACCTCGACTCTGTCCGAAACGCGGCGCACATGAATGCAGTCGCCCGGGCACTCCTTCGCCGAGTCGACCACGTCACGCAGAAGCGGCAACGGAACGGGCGTTGTGGCGCCCGGAGCCTGCAACAGCTCGTCATCGCCGCTCTTCACATAGGCCAGTCCGTCGATGTCCAGCTCGAAGACCTCAGGCGCGTACTGCGCACAGATGCCGTCGCCAGTACAGAGGTCCTGGTCGATCCAGACCTCCAGCGGATCACGGCTCTCGGAGCCGGTACCGGCCTCGTCTCCCACGGTCATCTCTCCTGCCGATCGTCACGCCGAGTGAGCCGACTTGGCAGCAAGTCGGGCCAGCTCTGACGGGTGTTGAACGCTTCGACGATACAACCGCTCGCTTTCCGATGTTGTTGGGTGGGTAATGACCTGACGTGAGGGAGAGCGCAAGGGTGAAGATCGGACACACCTCTACCGTCTTTGTGATCTAGGGGTTTCAATCGACACCCACCCAGGTAGGGTCTGGAAGCGTCCAGCTCCCCTTGGAGGAGGTGAGGACCGTGGCAGCCCACGACGACGACATCAACCGCGGCATCCGGCCGGGGCGAGGGTCTGAGGACCCCGCCGGTCAGGTTGCCTATCTCGAGCAGGAAATCGCCGTCCTGCGACGCAAGCTCGCCGACTCTCCGCGTCATACGAGGATTCTCGAAGAGCGGATCGTCGAGCTGCAGACCAACCTGGCCGGCGTATCCGCACAGAACGAGCGGCTCGCCAACACGCTCCGTGAGGCCCGCGACCAGATCGTGGCCCTCAAGGAGGAAGTCGACCGGCTCGCACAGCCGCCGGCCGGCTTCGGAGTCTTCCTCGTCGCGAACGAGGACGGCACGGCGGACATCTTCACCGGGGGCCGCAAGCTCCGGGTGAACGTCAGCCCCAGCGTGGAGCTCGAAGAGCTCAGGCGTGGCCAGGAAGTCATGCTCAACGAAGCGCTCAACGTGGTCGAGGCCATGGAGTACGAGAGCGTGGGAGACATCGTCACCCTCAAGGAGATCCTCGAGGACGGCGAGCGCGCCCTGGTGGTCGGGCACACCGACGAGGAGCGGGTGGTACGGCTCGCCGAACCACTCCTCGACGTCACCATCCGGCCCGGCGACGCACTCCTACTCGAACCCCGCTCCGGCTACGTCTACGAAGTGGTTCCCAAGAGCGAGGTCGAAGAACTGGTCCTCGAAGAGGTACCGGACATCGGCTACGAGCAGATCGGCGGTCTGGGCAACCAGATCGAGCTGATCCGCGACGCGGTCGAACTGCCCTACCTCTACCCGGACCTCTTCAGGGAGCACGAACTGCGGCCGCCCAAGGGTGTCCTGCTGTACGGGCCCCCCGGCTGCGGCAAGACGCTGATCGCGAAGGCCGTCGCCAACTCCCTTGCCAAGAAGGTCGCCGAGGTGACCGGACAGGCGTCGGGGAAGAGCTACTTCCTCAACATCAAGGGCCCCGAGCTCCTCAACAAGTACGTCGGCGAGACCGAGCGTCACATCCGCCTGGTCTTCCAGCGTGCGAGGGAGAAGGCGAGCGAGGGCACCCCCGTCATCGTCTTCTTCGACGAGATGGAATCCCTCTTCCGCACCCGCGGATCCGGCGTCAGCTCGGACGTGGAGAACACCATCGTCCCCCAGCTGCTCGCCGAGATCGACGGCGTGGAAGGCCTGGAGAACGTCATCGTCATCGGCGCCTCCAACCGTGAGGACATGATCGACCCCGCGATCCTGCGGCCAGGACGACTCGACGTGAAGATCAAGATCGAGCGCCCGGACGCCCAGGCGGCGAAGGACATCTTCGCCAAGTACCTCACTGAGCGGCTCCCGCTGCACGCGGACGACCTCGCCGAACACAGCGCCGACCGGCGCACCACCGTGGACGGCATGATCCAGTCCGTCGTGGAGCAGATGTACGCGGAGTCCGAGGAGAACCGCTTCCTCGAGGTGACGTACGCCAACGGCGACAAGGAAGTCCTGTACTTCAAGGACTTCAACTCCGGCGCCATGATCGAGAACATCGTCGGGCGTGCGAAGAAGATGGCCATCAAGGCCTTCCTCGACGCCAACCAGAAGGGCATCAGGGTCTCCCACCTCCTACAGGCTTGCATCGACGAGTTCAAGGAGAACGAGGACCTGCCCAACACCACCAACCCGGACGACTGGGCCCGCATCTCCGGCAAGAAGGGCGAACGGATCGTCTACATCCGTACGCTCGTCACCGGAAAGCAGGGCGCGGACACCGGACGCTCCATCGACACGGTGGCGAACACCGGTCAGTACCTGTAGAAGACAGGACGGCTGCGGGTGTCCTTCGTGGGTACCCGCAGCTGTCTGTTTTTCAATGAACGCAATGATCTCCCCACCAGCGCAAAGGCGCTCTAGGCTCTTCGGTACCGCCGAGTCGCGCAGTGCGGGGACGGGCACCGCACACGCACCGGAGAACCAGCGGTACTTGAGCGCCGTTCCCGAAGGGGAGCGCCGCCGGGCAAGGAGGGCCGCATGACCGTACGGCGAGTAATGGGCATCGAGACGGAGTACGGCATCTCCGTCCCTGGCCACCCGAACGCCAATGCCATGCTCACCTCGTCCCAGATCGTCAACGCCTACGCCGCGGCGATGCACCGGGCGCGACGCGCCCGCTGGGACTTCGAGGAGGAGAACCCCCTGCGGGACGCGCGGGGCTTCGACCTGGCCCGTGAAACCGCCGACGCCAGTCAGCTCACCGACGAGGACATCGGCCTCGCCAACGTGATCCTCACCAACGGGGCCCGCCTCTACGTGGACCACGCGCACCCCGAGTACAGCTCACCCGAGGTCACGAACCCCTGGGACGCCGTCCTGTGGGACAAGGCCGGCGAACGCATCATGGCGGAGGCGGCCGAGCGGGCCGCGCAGCTGCCCGGGGCCCAGCCGATCCACCTCTACAAGAACAACACCGACAACAAGGGCGCCTCGTACGGCACGCACGAGAACTACCTGATGAAGCGGGAGACCCCCTTCTCGGACATCGTGCGCCACCTGACGCCGTTCTTCATCTCCCGGCAGGTCATCACCGGCGCCGGCCGTGTCGGCATCGGCCAGGACGGGCACGAGCACGGCTTCCAGCTCAGTCAGCGCGCCGACTACTTCGAGGTCGAGGTGGGCCTGGAGACCACCCTCAAGCGGCCCATCATCAACACCCGGGACGAGCCGCACTCCGACGCCGAGAAGTACCGCCGCCTGCACGTCATCATCGGCGACGCGAACCTCTCCGAGATCTCGACGTACCTGAAGCTGGGCACGACATCCCTGGTCCTCGCCATGATCGAGGACGGCTTCATCGCGGTGGATCTCGCCGTCGACCAGCCCGTACGCACCCTCCATCAGGTCTCCCACGACCCGACGCTCAAGCGTCTGATCACTCTGCGTAGCGGCCGGACACTCACCGCTGTCCAGCTCCAGATGGAGTACTTCGAGCTGGCCCGCAAGTACGTGGAGGAGCGGTACGGCTCCGACGCCGACGAACAGACCAAGGACGTCCTCGCCCGTTGGGAAGACGTCCTGGGCCGCCTGGAGAGCGACCCGATGAGCCTCTCCGGAGAGCTCGACTGGGTCGCCAAGCGAGAACTCATGGAGGGCTACCGCCGCCGTGACAGCCTCGACTGGGACGCGGCACGCCTGCACCTGGTCGACCTCCAGTACGCGGACGTACGGCCCGACAAGGGCCTCTACAACCGTCTGGTGGCACGCGGCAAGATGAAGCGCCTCCTGGAGGAGCCACAGGTGGAGCGCGCCCAGACCAAGCCTCCGGAGGACACGCGCGCGTACTTCCGTGGCCGCTGCCTGGAGCAGTACGCGGACGACGTGGCCGCGGCCTCGTGGGATTCGGTCATCTTCGACCTTCCGGGGCGCGACTCCCTCCAGCGTGTGCCCACACTGGAGCCGCTGCGCGGGACGCGGAACCACGTCAAGGAGCTCCTTGACCGCTGCCGCACGGCGGAGGATCTGGTACGGGTGCTCTCCGGAGGCTGAAAGACCCGGCGTGTGGGAATCATCGAGGTGGTCCCCGGACGTTGCAGTAACTACGGGGCCGATGTCAGACCTGGCTTATAGGGTCTGATCAAGTGCATCGAACCTAACGAGCGGGGTGAGGTAGATGGCGACCAAGGACACCGGCGGCGGACAGCAGAAGGCGACGCGTTCCACCGAGGAGGTCGAGGAGCAGACAGAGGAAGCGCAGGGCTCCGAAGACCTCAAGGAGCGCCAGGAGAAGCTGAGCGACGACGTGGACTCCGTCCTGGACGAGATCGACGACGTCCTTGAGGAGAACGCCGAGGACTTCGTGAGGTCCTTCGTTCAAAAGGGTGGGGAGTAGACTCTTTCACCTTCGTTTCGAAGGATTGAAGCGGAGGTTGTGAAGGGGGTTGCTGGGTTGGCCGATGACCGGCGGGCGTAAGACCGCCGTGCCTCGGATGACCTGGCGACGCTCTCCGGCCGGACCCCATGTGATCTCTCCGAACGCTCCAGCCGTTCATGTGGATCACCGCCATGAGACGGGTAGGGTCCCTGGCGTACGGTGCTTCAACTGCAATGCGGCCATCGGCAAGTTGGGAGACGTTCCCGACACCTTGCGTCGGGCCGTCACTTACCTGGAAGGAAACGCGTGGAAGCCAACACTCGTAGCACCGGGCGTCTGCCGGCTGCCTTCCTGACGCCTGGTTCCTCGTCCTTCATGGACTTCCTGTCCGAGCATCAGCCCGACATCCTGCCGGGCAACCGGCAGTTGCCGCCCACGCAGGGTGTGATCGAGGCGCCGCACGGCACGACCATCGTGGCGACGACGTTCCCCGGTGGCGTGGTGCTCGCCGGTGACCGGCGGGCGACGATGGGCAACGTCATCGCACAGCGCGACATCGAGAAGGTCTTCCCGGCCGACGAGTACTCAGCGGTCGGCATCGCCGGCACCGCCGGTCTCGCCGTGGAGATGGTCAAGCTCTTCCAGCTGGAGCTCGAGCACTTCGAGAAGGTCGAGGGCGCCACGCTCTCCCTGGAGGGCAAGGCCAATCGTCTCTCCACGATGATCCGGTCGAATCTGGGAATGGCCATGCAGGGCCTGGCCGTTGTCCCGCTCTTCGCGGGGTACGACGTGGACCGCGAGAGGGGACGCATCTTCAGTTACGACGTCACGGGCGGCCGTTCCGAGGAGCATGGCTTCGCGGCCACCGGCTCCGGCTCGGTGTTCGCGCGTGGTGCGATGAAGAAGCTCTACCGCAACGACCTGTCGGAGCAGGAGGCGACGACGCTCGTCGTCCAGGCGTTGTACGACGCGGCGGACGACGACTCGGCGACGGGTGGTCCGGATGTCGCCCGCCGGATCTATCCGATCGTCACCGTGATCTCCGACGAGGGGTTCCGGCGGCTGGGAGATGAGGAGTCTTCCGAGATCGCCCGCTCGATCCTGGAGCGGCGCCTGGAGCAGCCCGACGGCCCGCGGGCCGCGCTGCTCTGATCGATCCGTATTCGCCACTGACTGAGTCACTGACAGAAAGGGACGGATAGCCGGTGTCGACGCCGTTCTATGTCTCACCCCAGCAGGCCATGGCCGACCGGGCGGAATACGCCCGCAAGGGCATCGCCCGCGGTCGCAGCCTTGTCGTGCTGCAGTTCGCCGATGGCATCGTGTTCGTCGGCGAGAACCCGTCCCGTGCGCTGCACAAGTTCAGCGAGATCTATGACCGGATCGGCTTCGCGGCCGCCGGCAAGTACAACGAGTACGAGAACCTGCGGATCGGTGGCGTGCGGTACGCCGATCTGCGGGGGTACACCTACGACCGTGACGATGTGACGGCCCGTGGGCTCGCGAATGTCTATGCCCAGACGCTGGGCACGATCTTCTCGAGCCAGGCGGAGAAGCCGTACGAGGTGGAGTTGGTCGTCGCCGAAGTGGGTGCCACGGCGGACACCGACCAGATCTACCGGCTGCCGCATGACGGTTCGATCGTGGATGAGCACGGCTCGGTCGCGGTCGGTGGCAATGCCGAGCAGATCAGCGCGTACCTCGACCAGCGTCATCGTGACGGGATGTCGCTGGCGGAGGCGTTGAAGCTGGCCGTGCAGTCGCTGTCGCGTGACACCAACGGCAGCGAGCGCGAGATCCCCGCGGAGCGGCTCGAAGTGGCGGTGCTCGACCGTACGAGGCCGCAGCAGCGGAAGTTCAAGCGGATCGTCGGGCGTCAGCTCGCGCGGCTGCTCGAGGGGGGCGCGTCGGCTCCCACGGACGCCGCGTCCGACAACGAGGAGGAGCCGGAGACGGATTCCGACTCCGGGTCCTCCGAAGAGTAGTTCGGTTCGTCGTACGCCCCGTGTCCCGGCCTGTGGTCGGGCGCGGGGCGTACGCGTGTGTGGAGGTCTAGGGGGCGGCGGTCGAGCCGCGGATCACCAGTTCGACGGGGAGTGTGTCGGCCTGGGGTGTGTGTCCGTCGAGGACGGCGAGCAGGGAGGTCATGCCGTGTGCGCCGAACCGCTCCGCCGGGAGCCGCACGGTGGTGAGTTCGGGTTCCACGGCGGTCGCCAGGGTGAGGTCGTCGAAGCCGGTCACGGAGAGGTCCTCGGGGACGCGCAGGCCGAGGCGCCGGGCCGCCTTGCAGGCGCCGGCGGCGAGGATGTCGTCGTCGCAGACGAGCGCGGTCGGGCGGGTTCCCGGCGTGGAGAGGGCGGCTTCCGCGGCCTCGCGGGCGTCTTCGACGGTGAGGAGTGCCCGGGCGGTGCGCACGGCGGCCTCGGTGCCCCTCAGCGCCGCCGCGAGGGCGTGGGAGCGTACGTCGAAGGTCCAGGAGTCGACGTCCGCGGCGAGGTGCAGGAAGTCGCGGTGGCCCAGGGCGAGGAGATGTTCGGCCACCTGGCGCATGCCGTCGCCGATGTCGAGGTTGACGGTGGCGGCGCCGAGGCTGTGCGCCGGGTCGCTGTCGAGCATGACCAGGGGGAGTGCGTCGCCCTGGATGGTGGCGAGCGCGTCGGAGGCGATGGAGGACGCGATGATGCCGTCGAGGGCCGCGCGGCTGGAGTCGAAGGGGTCGCGGGCGGGGCCCATGCCGTCGGGGGAGGGGTAGAGGACGACTCCGAAGCCGTGTTCGGCGGCGACGCGGGCGGCTCCGGTGTAGACGCGGGCGAAGAATTCGTTGGTGAGGGCGGGGACGACGAGGAGCGCTGTCCTGGTGCGGCCGAGGCGGAGGTTGCGGGCGGCGAGGTTCGGGCGGTAGCCCAGGTCGCGGGCGGTGGCCCGGACGCGCTCGGCGGTCCGCTCGGCGACCCGGCCGCGCCACTTCTCGCCGAACACCAGGGAGACGGTGGCCTGGGATACGCCGGCGGCGCGTGCGACGTCGCGGCTCGTGGGGCGCGGCCCCGCGGGCTCCTTCTGTGGCCCGGCCACTACTGGTACCTCCCAGATCGGTGCCGCGGGGGAGATCGGGATGGACCCACGGTGAGTGCTCATGGTACGTATGACGCTCGAAGTTATACGTACAACCTCAGCGCTGGGCGCAGAGTGAGGGGCGGGAACATGGCTGCCGGATACGCGGAGATCCTCCGGACGAGATACGCCGGGCGGCTGCTCGCGGGCACGCTGGTGGGCCGGCTGCCGAACGCGACGGCCGCGATCGCGATCGTGCTGTTCATCCGCGCCGAGGGCGGGACGTACACCCTGGCCGGTGCTCTCGCCGCCGTGTACGGGGTGACCAACGCGGTGGGGCAGCCGCTGCTCGGTCGCCTGGTGGACCTGTACGGGCAGCCGCGCATCCAGCTCCCCTCCGCGGTCGTCTCCGCCCTCGGCATGGGGGTTTTCGCCTTCACCGGGCCCGATTCGCTCGGCCTCGCGTACGTCGCGGTGGGCGTGGCGGGTCTCTTCACGCCGCCCCTCGAAGGCGGCCTGCGCGCGCTGTGGCCGAGCGTCCTCGGCAAGGAGGAGCAGGTGCACACGGCGTACGCCATGGACGCCATCGCCCAGGAAGTCATGTTCACCGTGGGCCCCTTGCTCATCACCGGCTGCGCCGCGCTCTGGTCCGAGCAGGCCGCACTGCTCGTCGTGAACGCCATCGGCCTGCTGGGCGCCCTCTCCGTAGTGGTGTCCCAGCCCTCGCGCGCGTGGCGCTCGGCACCTCGTGAGGCGCACTGGCTCGGCGCGCTGCGCTCACCCGGGCTGCTCGCGCTGCTCGGCGCTTTCCTCTTCATCGGCATGGCGCTCGGCTCCATCACCGTCGCCGGTGTGTCGTACGCCGACGAACACGGCGGGGACGCGGTGTACGGCTGGATGATGGCGGCGCTCGGGCTCGGCGCTCTTGTCGGCGGTTCCGTGTACGGGGCGCGGCAGTGGGCCGGCGTGCCGGAGAGGCGGCTGACCGTCCTGGTGGCCCTGCTCGCCCTGGGCTACTGGCCGTTGACGCTGACGCCCGGTGCGGTCGCGATGACGGCGCTCGTGGCCGTCGCTGGGGTCTTCCTCGCGCCGGCGCTCGCGTGCGCGTTCATCATCGTGGACCGGCACGCGCCGCGGGGCACCGTCACCGAGGCGTTCTCCTGGCTCGTGACCACGTTCACGGTCGGCGCGTCGCTCGGTACGGCCGCCGCGGGGCCGGTCGTCGAGTGGGGCGGGACCGTGTGGGGCTTCGCCGTTCCGGGGGGCGCGGGCGTCGCCGCGCTGCTTGTTCTGCTGGCCACGGCTCGGGCGCTCGTACTCCCCGCTGATTCGACGGTCGTTGCGGGTTCATCGGAAAATGATCGAAACGGTGCCGTCGAACCCGGTTTCAGGGCAGGGCATCAGGCGTAATGTTCAGTCATGGACCGCCGCATTTTCGGGCTGGAGAATGAGTACGGCGTCACGTGCACGTTTAGGGGACAGCGCCGTCTGTCGCCTGACGAGGTGGCGCGCTACCTCTTCCGCCGTGTTGTCTCATGGGGCCGCAGCAGCAACGTCTTTCTGCGGAACGGCGCCCGCCTCTATCTTGACGTCGGGTCACATCCGGAATATGCGACACCGGAATGTGACAACGTGACCGAGCTGGTCACGCACGACAAAGCGGGCGAGCGCATTCTGGAAGGCCTGCTCGTCGACGCCGAACGCCGCCTGCACGAGGAGGGAATCGCGGGCGACGTCTATCTCTTCAAGAACAACACCGACTCGGCGGGAAACTCCTACGGCTGCCACGAGAACTACCTGGTGGCCCGGCACGGGGAGTTCTCGCGGCTCGCGGACATCCTCATTCCCTTCCTCGTCACGCGACAGCTGCTGTGCGGCGCGGGCAAGGTGCTGCAGACTCCACGCGGCGCCGTGTACTGCGTCAGTCAGCGTGCCGAGCACATCTGGGAAGGGGTCTCCTCCGCGACCACCCGCTCCCGGCCGATCATCAACACCCGCGACGAACCGCACGCGGACGCCGAGCGCTACCGCCGGCTGCACGTCATCGTCGGTGACTCGAACATGTCCGAGACGACCATGCTCCTGAAGGTCGGAGCCACCGACCTCGTGCTGCGCATGATCGAAGCGGGCACGGTGATGCGCGACCTGACCCTGGAGAACCCGATCCGGGCGATCCGCGAGGTCAGTCACGACATCACGGGCCGCCGCAAGGTGCGTCTGGCCAGCGGCCGCGAGGCCTCCGCCCTCGAAGTCCAGCGCGAGTACTACGAGAAGGCCGTGGACTTCGTGGAGCGCCGCGGCATCCGCACGGGCACGGTCGAGCAGGTCCTCGAGCTGTGGGGCCGCACGCTCGACGCGATCGAGGCTGAGGACCTCGACCGCATCGGCACGGAGATCGACTGGGTCATGAAGTACAAGCTCATCGAGCGGTACCGAGCGAAGAACAACATGACCATGTCGCACCCGCGGGTCGCGCAGATAGACCTCGCATATCACGACATCCACCGCCGTCGCGGGCTGTACTACCTCCTGGAGAAGAAGGGGCAAGCCGCCCGCATCTGCAACGACTTGAAGATCTTCGAGGGCAAGTCGGTGCCGCCGCAGACCACCCGCGCGCGGCTGCGGGGCGACTTCATCCGCAGGGCCCAGGAGCAGCGCCGCGACTTCACGGTCGACTGGGTGCACCTCAAGCTCAACGACCAGGCACAGCGCACGGTGTTGTGCAAGGACCCCTTCCGGTCGGTGGACGACCGCGTGGAGAAACTGATCGCCGGAATGTAACCCCTGATACAGCAGGCGCGTTGCGGGAACGCAACGCGGGGCGCCGTACGTTCCTCGTACGGCGCCCTTCTCCATGCGTAGAGTTGCGCGCACGCCAACCGACAAGATCGACCGATACGAGGCCCCCACCGTGCGCCGACGCTCACTTCTCCTTGCTGTTCCGGCCGGCCTGCTCACGCTGGCCGGGTGTGGTGACGACAAGAAGGCCGACAAGGCCAAGACCAGCGACAGCCCAGCCCCTTCCAACTCGACCTCGGCCGCGCCGACGGCGAAGATCGTGGACGGGCCCCTGCCCGAGATCACGAAGGGGACGAAGTTCGGTCAGAAGCCGACCGTCGCGAAGGGGTCGGGCAAGCCGTCCTCCGACCTCGCGGTGAAGACCCTGGTCGAGGGCAAGGGCGCCGAGGTGAAGAAGGGCGACTACCTCCAGGCCAACTACCTCGGCCAGATCTGGGCCACGGCCAAGGTCTTCGACAACTCGTACGACCGCGGCAACCCCACGGTCTTCCCGATCGGTGTCGGTCAGGTCATCCCCGGCTGGGACCAGGCGCTCGTGGGCAAGAAGCTCGACAGCCGTGTGCAGCTCGCGATCCCGCCGAAGATGGGTTACGGCACGGAGGGCAACAAGCAGGCGGGCATCAAGGGCGACGACACGCTGGTCTTCGTCGTCGACCTGGTGAGCACCTTCAGCGCCAAGAGCTCGGCCAAGGGCAAGGAGGTCGCGCAGTCCAACATCGACCTGCCCAAGGTCGGCACGAACACGGACGGCAAGGCCCCCTCGATCGACGTCCCGAAGAAGGACGCCCCGAAGAAGCTCGTCGCGAGCTACATCCTCGAGGGCGACGGCGAGGAGATCAAGAAGACCGACAGCCTCCTGTGCCAGTACAAGGGCGTGCTGTGGGCCGACGGCAAGGAGTTCGACTCCTCGTACAAGAGGAACGAGCTCGCCTCGTTCCAGCTCGCGCAGGTCGTCAAGGGCTGGGCGCAGGGCCTGACCGGCAAGAAGGTGGGCAGCCGCGTCCTGGTCGTCGTCCCGCCGAAGCTCGGGTACGGTGACCAGCCGCCGCAGGGCAGCACCATCAAGAAGGACTCCACGCTGGTCTTCACCGTGGACATCCTCGCGAAGATGTAACACTGTCCCGGCTGGTCATTCGTATCAAAGCAGGAGCATGAGACGTGAGTATCGAGAAGCCCGAGATCGACTTCCCCGACGGTCCGGCCCCCACCGACCTCGAGATCGTGGACATCTGGGAGGGCGAAGGCCCTGAGGCGAAGGCGGGCGCCACCGTCTCCGTCCACTACGTGGGTGTGGCTTTCTCCACAGGTGAAGAGTTCGACGCCTCCTGGAACCGCGGCACGCCGCTCCAGTTCCAGCTGGGCGCCGGCCAGGTCATCGCCGGCTGGGACCAGGGTGTGCAGGGCATGAAGGTCGGCGGCCGGCGCAAGCTGACCATCCCGTCCCACCTCGCGTACGGCGAGCGCGGCGCCGGTGGCGGCCGTATCGCGCCCGGCGAGGCCCTGATCTTCGTCTGCGACCTCGTCGGCGTCTGAGCGACGCCTGAGGCCAGGGTCTGATCAGACCTGTCCACCGAGGGTCCATGCCTGTCCTGGCGTGGGCCCTCGGCTTTTGCCCGGACACCCCGGGGCGGTACGGTCGGCGGTCGGAAGCACTGTTGAGAAAGGGCGTCGATGGCCATTGCCAAGGCCGAGCGGCTGATGAACCTGGCGCTGTGTCTGCTGGGGACGCGGCGACCGCTCAGCAAGCGCGAGCTGCGCGAGTCCATCGAGGCCTATCTGGAGGCGGGGTCCGACGACTCCTTCAACCGGATGTTCGAGCGCGACAAGGACGATCTGCGCGAACTCGGCCTGGTCATCGAGACGGTGGAGAACCTCGACGGCGAGGTGGGCTACCTCGCGCGCCGCGACAGCAACCGCCTCCCGCCCATCACCATCGACGCCGAGGAAGCCGCCGCGCTCGGCCTCGCGGCCAAGGTCTGGCAGCAGGCCCGGCTCGCCGGGGCCGCCAGCGGCGCCCTGCAGAAGCTGCGCGCCGCCGGGCTCCCGGAGGACCTCGACCCGTACGGGACGCACAGCGCGCTCGAACCGCGCATCCCCGTGCACGAGGCGTCCTTCGAGCCGCTGATGCTCGCCTGCCGCGACCGCCGCCCCGTCGTCTTCGACTACCGCAAGGCCACCGCGGCCCGCCCCGAGCAGCGCCACGTCGAGCCGTGGGCCCTGGAGTGCTGGCGCGGCCACTGGTACCTCGCGGGCTGGGACCGCGACCGCGGCGCCGAGCGGGTCTTCAGGCTCTCGCGCATCACCGGGAAGGTCCGCTCCCGCGCCGGGAAGTTCACCGCCGACATCCCCGATGTGGTCACGGTGCGCGAGACCGTCGCGAGCTGGGCCGGGGAGAGCGCCGACCGCTCCGCCCTGATCCGACTGCGTACGGGCGCGGGCTATCCGCTGCGCGCCAAAGCCGCCCGGATACGTGAAGTGGGCGAGGGGTGGGACGAGTTGGAGATTCCGTACGGGCACGGGCTCGACGCCTGGCTGGTGGAGTTCGGACCCGATGTGGTGGTTCTGGAACCCGCCGAGCTGCGGGCCGACGTAGTGGACCGGCTGCGCGCCGTGGCCAAGGGCTGAGGGGACGTACAGACCATGGCCTCGAACGCCATCGACCAGACCCGGCGGATGCTTTCGCTCGTGACCTATCTGCGCGAGCGCCCCGGCGCCCACGTACACGACGTCGCCCGCGCCTTCGGCATCACCGAGGACGAGCTGATCTCCGACCTGGACGTGCTGCCGCTGTGCGGGACCAGTTTCCGCGGTGGTGACCTCCTGGACATCGACACCGACGGCGACCGCATCTGGTGGCACAACCCGGACGACGTGGCGGCCCCCCTGCGGCTCGCCGCCGACGAGGCCACCGCGCTCCTGGTGGCCGCCCGAGCGGTCTCCACGCTCCCCGGGCTGCGCGAGAGCGACCGGCAGGCGCTGGTGCGCGCCACCGCGAAGCTGGAGACGGCGGCCGGAGAGAACGCGGGCGCCAGCGCCCGCCTCTCGGTGACCTTCGAGTCCGAGGGCGGCGTCTTCGCCGAGGTCGACCGCGCCATCTCCGAGCGGCGCAGGCTCTGGCTGCGCTACTACTCACCGGCGCGCGACGAGCTCACCGAGCGCGAGGTCGACCCGATCCGGCTCTTCGCCGTCGGGCACACGTACATGGAGGCGTGGTGCTACCTCTCCGAGGCGCGCCGCACCTTCCGCCTTGACCGGGTGGCCGAGATCAGAATTCTGGACGAGCCGTCCGCGCCGCCCGAGGTCGAACTGCGCGATCTCTCCGAGGGGCTCGTACAGCCCGCCGCGGAGGACCCCGAGGTGGTCATCGAGGTCGGCCCGGGCGGCCGCTGGGTCGCCGAGTACTACCCCCACGACGCGGCCGATGAACTCCCCGACGGCGGCCTGCGGATCACGCTGCGCACCCCGGAGCCCACCTCGCTGCGCAGGCTCGCGCTGCGGCTCGGCGGTGACGGGCACATCGTCTCGCCGACGGATCTCGCGGACAGTGCACGGCAGGCCGCACGCGAGGCACTCGCGGCCTATGACCGACACCCTGACGGGTCGTACGACAGGCAGGAGCAAGGGCATTGACCACCAGCCTTATGTCTGAGATTCCCGGAATGTCGAGAATCGCCCCCGTGCTCTTCAAGGCCGCCTGCCCCGACTGCCGCGCCCGCTTCGAGCTCTCCGCCGGCGCCCTGCGGTTGGCCATCGGAGCCTCGGCCCGCACCACCTTCTACTCCTTCACCTGCCCCGAGTGCGGCAACGCGGTGCGCAAACCCGCGGGCGAACGCATCGTCGAGCTGCTCACCGGTGGCGGGGTGCGGACACTGCGTCTGCACTCGACCGTCTAGGCTCGGCGCATGTTCTGGGCGATGCTGGCGATCGCCGCGGGGTTCTGTGGCCTCGCGGTGCTCGGCGTACTGGCGATTCGGGTCTTCATCGAGGCGCAACGCCTCAGCACTCAAGTGACGCAGACCACGCAGCGGATCAATCGCGCGGCGGAGGATCTCGAGGCGGCGGCGACGGGTGTGGCCCGCGCGAGCCGAGACGTCCTGTAGCTCCCGTGCGTCCGGCCGATGCCGCTGAGACGCGCATCGACGTCGCGGCCTGTCAACTTCCCTTGTCCGGAAGGTACGCTGCTGAAGTAGCCCGGAGTGCGAGGCGCGGGCCGCAACTGGGGGTACGCACAGGGATTGCCCTGCGTTCACCCCTGAGCGTTACGATCGCTGTCAGCACGGTGGCCGGACAGCAAGTCCGACCTGTCCGGCAGCCCCGCCCCTGCCGCCTCGGTGAGAAGGTAAAGACGTATGTTTTCCGGAAAGATCGGCGCCCCCGAGATCATTCTCATTCTCGTCGTTGTCATTCTTCTGTTCGGCGCGAAGAAGCTTCCCGACATGGCCCGGTCGCTCGGCAAGTCCGCGCGCATCCTCAAGAGCGAGGCCAAGGCGATGAAGTCGGACGGCAAGAAGGACGAAGCCGCCCCGGCCGATCCGCCCGGCGACCCTTCCGCCGCTCAGCCGCGCACCATCCAGGCCGCGCCCGGCGACGTGTCCAGCTCCCGCCCGGTCACCGAGCCCACCGACAGCACCACACAGCGCTGATCCAAGGCCGGCGACGGCCGGCCTGCCGCACGAGATGAGGACGTGGGTTGCTCAAGTCTGCCCGCAAGAAGGAACAGGATCCCGAGGGGCGGATGCCGCTTGCGGAGCACCTTCGCGAGCTCCGCAACCGGCTCGCGAAGGCCGTGCTGGCCATCATCGTCGTCGCGATCGTCGCTGCCTTCTTCTACAAGGACATCATCGAGTTCTTCACGAACCCGATCCTGAGCTCCGTAGGCTGCGAGTCGAGCTTCACCGAGTTGGCGGACAAGGGTGGCGAGGAGACCTGCGCGCGCATCGTGCTGAACGGTCTGATCACGCCGTTCACGCTCGCCCTGAAGATCTCCCTGATGGCCGGTGTGGTGCTCGCGTCGCCGATCTGGCTGTACCAGCTGTGGGCCTTCATCGCGCCGGGCCTGCACAAGAGCGAGAAGAAGTACGCGTACGCGTTCGTGAGCGCCGGCTTCCCGCTGTTCATGGGCGGCGCGTTCTTCGCGTACAAGACGCTGCCGACGATGGCACGGGTGCTGCTCGAGTTCTCACCCACCGGCGTGGACAACCAGCTGCCGCTGGACGAGCTGATCGACCTGGTCACCCGCATGGTGGTCGTCTTCGGTCTCTCCTTCGAGCTGCCTCTGCTCCTGGTGATGCTCAACCTCACCGGAGTCATCACCGGCAAGCGCATGCTCGGCTGGTGGCGCGGCATGATCATGGGCATCACGGTCTTCGCGGCCGTGGCGACGCCCAGCACGGACCCGCTGACCATGATGGCCCTCGCCGGACCGATCTGGGTGCTCTACTTCGCGGCCACCGGCTTCTCACTCCTGAACGACCGGCGCAAGGCCAGGATCGAAGCGGCGGGGCCCGACGACGACGAGGCGTCCGATCTCGACCTGACCCCCGAGGACGTCGGCGAGATCGAGCCCGTGTCCGCGAACAGGGCGCTGCCCGAGCAGGCGAGCGGCGACGGAGCCAAACGGGACCGGGTGAACGGTTTCGACGACGTGACCTGATCTTGTAAGGTCCTGCCCCACACTCCGTCCGGGGGGACCCCAGTGACCAGCGAGATCACGCTCTTCGTCAATCCCACCGCGGGCCGCGGCCGGGGCGCCCACGCGGCGCAGCCGGCCGCTTCCGCGTTGCGGGCCGCGGGTCACTCCGTACGCACGGTCATCGGTGAGGACTCCGCCGACGCGCTGCGCCGTGCCCGCGACGCCGTCGATGCCGGGACGCGCGCGCTGGTGGCCGTCGGCGGTGACGGCATGGCGAGCCTCACGCTGCAGGCCGTCGCGCGGACACCGACGCCGCTGGGCGTGATCGCCGTGGGCACGGGCAACGACTTCGCGCGTGCCCTCGGGCTCCCGGTGCGTGATCCGGCCGCCGCGGGGGCCGTCATCGCCGAGGCGCTCGACGCGGGGCGCACCCGCGACGTCGACCTGGGCCGGGTGGGCAAGACATGGTTCGGCACCGTGCTCGCCTCCGGCTTCGACTCACGGGTCAACGACCGGGGCAACCGGATGCGATGGCCCACCGGACGCTTCAAGTACGACCTCGCGATGGCTGTGGAGCTCGCGGCCTTCCGGCCCATCCCGTTCCGGATCACGCTGGACGACGAGCAGGTCCACGAGGCCGACGCGACGCTCGTCGCCGTAGGGAACGGATCGTCGTACGGCGGGGGCATGAGGATCTGCGCGCGGGCCGACATGAGCGACGGCCTCTTCGACGTCACGGTGGTCGGCGACTGCAGCCGTACGACGCTCCTGAAGGTCTTCCCCCGCGTCTACAAGGGCACGCACCTGGACCACCCCGAGGTCACCGTGTTCCGGGCATCGAAGGTGGAGCTGGCTGCCCCGGCAGTCACCGGTTACGCGGACGGCGAGCAGCTCGGCGGGTTGCCGCTGACGGCACAGTGCGTGCCGGGGGCCGTGCGGGTGCTTGGACCTGAGGGGCCGAGGGAGCCGTAAGGCAGATAATGATCGTCCGTTGTCAGTGGTGGCCGGTAGTCTCGAAAGCACGATGACAGAGGACCTCTCACCGGCCGAGCGGTATGCGGCGGCGCGCGAGCGCGCTGTCGAGCAGGCCACCGCACTCGCGGGCTTCCGCGAGATGTACGAATTCGGCCTCGACCCCTTCCAGATCGAGGCCTGTCGGGCGCTCGAGGCGGGCAAGGGCGTGCTCGTGGCCGCCCCCACGGGTTCGGGCAAGACGATCGTCGGCGAGTTCGCCGTGCACCTGGCCCTGCTGCAGGGCAGGAAATGCTTTTACACGACGCCCATCAAGGCGCTCTCCAACCAGAAGTACGCCGACCTCTCCAAGAGATACGGCGCGGACAAGGTCGGTCTCCTCACCGGTGACAACAGCGTGAACTCCGACGCCCCGGTGGTCGTGATGACCACCGAAGTGCTGCGGAACATGCTGTATGCGGGCTCCCAGTCGCTGCTGAACCTCGGCTATGTGGTGATGGACGAGGTGCACTACCTCTCCGACCGCTTCCGTGGCGCCGTCTGGGAAGAGGTGATCATCCACCTCCAGGAGTCGGTGACGCTGGTCTCCCTGTCGGCGACCGTCTCGAACGCCGAGGAGTTCGGCGACTGGCTGGACACCGTGCGCGGCGACACCCAGGTGATCGTCTCGGAGCACCGGCCCGTGCCGCTGTTCCAGCACGTCCTCGCCGGGCGCCGGATGTACGACCTCTTCGAGGAGGGCGAGGGCCGGCGAAAGGCCGTCAACCCCGACCTCACGCGCATGGCGCGGATGGAGGCGAGCCGTTCGTACAACCCGCGGGAGCGCCGCAAGGGCAAGATGGTCCGCGAGGCCGACCGTGAGCGCGAGCGCAGACAGCGGTCGCGGATCTGGACGCCGGGGCGGCCCGAGGTCATCGAACGCCTCGACTCCGAAGACCTGCTGCCCGCGATCACCTTCATCTTCAGCCGCGCGGCCTGCGAGGCCGCCGTGCAGCAGTGCCTGCACGCGGGGCTCCGGCTGAACGGCGAGGACGCGCGGGCCCGGGTCCGCGAGATCGTCGAGGAGCGCACGGCCGCCATCCCGGACGAGGACCTGCACGTCCTTGGTTACTACGAATGGCTGGAAGGTCTGGAGCGCGGCATCGCCGCGCACCACGCGGGTATGTTGCCGACCTTCAAGGAGGTCGTCGAGGAGCTCTTCGTCCGCGGGTTGGTGCGCGCCGTCTTCGCCACCGAGACCCTCGCCCTCGGCATCAACATGCCCGCGCGCAGCGTCGTGTTGGAGAAGCTGGTCAAGTGGAACGGCGAGCAGCACGCGGACATCACGCCCGGTGAGTACACACAGCTGACGGGCCGTGCCGGGCGGCGCGGCATCGACGTCGAGGGCCACGCGGTGGTCCTGTGGCAGCGCGCCATGAGCCCGGAGCACCTCGCGGGGCTCGCCGGCACGCGCACGTATCCGCTGCGGTCCAGCTTCAAGCCCTCGTACAACATGGCGGTGAACCTGGTCGAGCAGTTCGGGCGGCACCGTTCGCGCGAGCTTCTGGAGACGTCCTTCGCGCAGTTCCAGGCCGACAAGTCGGTCGTCGGCATCTCCCGCCAGGTCCAGAAGAACGAAGAGGGGCTCGAGGGCTACAAGGCCTCGATGACCTGTCACCTGGGCGACTTCGAGGAGTACGCGCGCCTGCGCCGCGAGCTGAAGGACCGGGAGACCGAGCTCGCCAAGCAGGGTGCCAACCAGCGCAGGGCGGCCGCCGCCGCGGCCCTGGAGAAGCTCAAGCCCGGTGACATCATCCATGTGCCGACCGGGAAGTACGCGGGCCTGGCGCTCGTCCTCGACCCGGGGATCCCCGCCGGGCGGGTCAACGGCCACCGCGGCTTCGAGCACCAGGACGGGCCCAGGCCCCTGGTGCTCACCGCCGAGCGGCAGGTCAAGCGGCTGGCGTCGATGGACTTCCCGGTGCCGGTCGAGACGCTGGAGCGGATGCGCATCCCGAAGTCGTTCAACGCGCGCTCGCCGCAGTCGCGCCGGGACCTGGCGTCCGCCCTGCGCACGAAGGCCGGGCACATCGTCCCGGAGCGGCACCGCAAGGGACGCGCCGCCGCTGCCGACGACCGCGAGATCGCCCGCATCCGCACGGAACTGCGGGCGCACCCCTGCCATGGGTGCGACGAGCGGGAGGACCACGCACGGTGGGCCGAGCGCTACTACCGGCTGCGGCGGGACACCGTCCAGCTGGAGCGGCGCATCGAGGGGCGCACGAACACCATCGCGCGGACCTTCGACCGGATCGTCGCGCTGCTCACCGAGATGGACTACCTCCGGGATGACGAGGTCACTCAGGACGGCAAGCGGCTCGCCCGGCTCTACGGAGAGCTGGATCTCCTTGCGAGCGAATGCCTGCGCGAAGGCGTGTGGGAGGGGCTCAGCCCGGCCGAACTGGCCGCGTGCGTCTCGGCGTTGGTGTTCGAGGCCCGGATGGCGGACGACGCGCTCGCCCCCAAGCTGCCCTCCGGGAAGGTGAAGGCCTCCCTCGGTGAGATGGTGCGGATCTGGGGTCGGCTCGATGCTCTGGAGGAAGAGTTCAAGATCAACCAGGCGGAAGGGGTCGGGCAGCGGGAGCCGGACCTCGGGTTTGCCTGGTCGGCGTACATGTGGGCTTCGGGCAAGGGCCTTGACGAGGTGCTGCGGGAGGCGGAGATGCCGGCCGGGGACTTCGTCAGGTGGTGCAAGCAGGTGATCGACGTACTGGGGCAGATCTCGGCCGCCGCTCCCCGTGAGGGTTCCACCGTGGCCAAGAACGCCCGTAAGGCCGTGGACCAACTGCTGCGAGGTGTGGTGGCGTACAGCTCCGTCGGCTGACGGCTGACGGCTGTCGGCTGATGTCTGACGTCTGATGGCTGTCGGTTTACGGCTGGCGTCGAGAAGGGCGGGCCCGGGGTTTCACCCCCGGGCCCGCCCTTTTTCGTATCCAGGTCCGCCTGTTCGACGCCATCACTCCACGTGTTCGATTGATCGCCACGCGTGCAAATGGGGCCGAGTGTATGCCCGCCGGAGAGCGCGCTGCAGGGGCTTGCTGAATATGACTCGGCGATGATTTCGGCGGACTAAGCTCGCCCGGAGCGCGGCGAGTTGAAACGAGTTGCGATAGATTCGCGCGCTTGTTCCCAAATCTTTCGATTGTTCGCATACGTCTCCAGCGCCCAACTCCCCGAGCATCCCCCCCATTTCCAGCACTTCCCCCATTCCTCCCCCGAGACAAGTCTTCAGAGGGCATACATGGTGAGTGTTCAATCGCCTCCCGGTGGCCGAGAAGTCCCTTACGTACGCGTGCTGTTGCTGCCCGCCATGCTGATGGCCGCGGCTACCGGAGCCGCCGTCGCCGCGGTGCCGGAACCCGCCCGCATCGCGGTGGGCTGGTGCGGCGCGATCGCGACCCTCGTGGTCGTCGCGGTCGGCGCCGAAGCAGTACGACGCGGCCGGTCCATCCGGGAGTTGCACACCCAGTACGCGCAGCGGCTCGCTTCCCTGGAGCGGCGCATCGCGTCCCATGACGACGAGACCATCCGCCTGGGCAGGGAGATCATCCCCGAAGCCGTCTACAGGCTCCGCCAGGGCGAAGCGCCCTCGGAGGTCATCCGCCATCTCGTCGACGCCGACGAGTCCTTCGCCGAACTGCCGCAGTCACAGCGGAAGTTGCTCCGCAACGTCCTGGACACTCTGGACTCCGGAGAGGCGATGCGCGAGTCCTCGCAGCGAGCCTTCGTCAACATCGCCCGGCGCGTCCAGTCCATCGTCCACCAACAGTCCGCGGAACTGCGCGAGATGGAGGAGTTCCACGGCCGCAACCCCGAGGTCTTCGACGACCTGCTGCGCATCGACCACGGCACGGCACTGATCGGTCGCCTCGCCGACTCGATCACCGTTCTCGGCGGCGCCCGCCCGGGACGCCAATGGCCCAAGCCCGTACCGCTGTTCAGCGTCCTGCGCGGCGCCATGTCCCGGATCCTGGAGTACCAGCGCGTCGACCTGCACTCGATCGCCAAGGTCGCGATCCGCGGCACGTCCGTGGAGCCGCTCATCCACGCCTGCGCCGAACTGCTCGACAACGCCACCCGCTACTCGCCGCCACAGACCCGCGTGCACGTCACCGCCGTCGAGGTGCAGACCGGCATCGCCGTCGAGATCGAGGACGGCGGCGTCAGCCTCAGCGAGGAGGCACGGGCACGAGCCGAGCGCATGCTCGCGCGGGCCCAGGCCGGCTTCGACCTGAACGACCTCGGCGACAGCCCGCGCCTCGGGATGGCCGTCGTGGGACGGCTCTCGCAGATGTACAACCTGCAGGTCTCGCTGCGGCAGTCCGCGTACGGCGGCGTCCGCGCGGTGCTCATCGTCCCGCACGAGATGATCACCACCGGGCCCGCCCCCGGCCTCGCCCACGGCATCGGCGCGTCCGCGGTGCCCCGGGTGAACTCCGAAGGCGTGCCCATCGAGGAGGCCCACGGCATCCGGCGCAAGAAGCCTCGCGTGATGACGGCGGGACCGCCGCTCTCCAAGTCGCTCGGCGCGGCCATGGAGGACGACATCCCCGAGGTCACGGAGTGGACGTCGAACGGTCTGCCGCAGCGCCGCAGCAGGGTCCGCACCCCGCTGCACGAGCGTCTGGCCCAGGAAGCCGCGGACGAGCGGTACGCGGCGCAGCGCGCGCAGTACTCCCCGCAGGCGGCCGCACCCGTCGTACCCGAGCCGGCGAAGAAGGAGGAGAAGGAACCCGGTCTCTGGATCGAGGCCTTCATGAAGGGTGTCAACGGCGACGACTCCGCGGCCGCTGACCCGTTGTTCCCCAAGGGCCACAGCGAGAACGACCACGGCACCGCCGACAGTGCCGACAACGCCGACGAGGGGGGCTGGAAGTGATCCAGCAACGGGCCAATTTCGACTGGATGCTCAAGGAGCTCGCCGACGGCGTGCCGCAGACCCGGCAGATCGTGGTGCTCTCCGCGGACGGCCTGCGCATCGCGCGCTACGGCGGCGACCCTGACGCCGCCGACCGGCTCGCCGCCGCCTGCGCGGGACTTCAGTCCCTGGCCGCCGCGGTCGCCACCGAGATTCCGCACGCCGACGGCGGCATGCGCATGGTGATCATCGAAGTCGGCGGCGGCTACTTCTATCTGATGGCCGCGGGAGCAGGGGCGTATCTCGCCGTGCTGGCCGACGAGACCGTCGACGCGGGCCTCATCGGCAACCGCATGCGGGACCTGGTCGTCCGGATCGGCGCCCATCTGACGAGCCCGCCCCGGCGAGACGGGCAGGCCGTATGAATCCTCCGCAAGGCGAGAACCCCTCCCACCGGGACGACCCTCCGCAAGGCGACAACCCCTCCCACCGGGACGACCCTCCGCAACGGGAACGGCGCAGCCCGGAGAACCCCGAGCGGCTCTACATCCTGACCGGCGAGGACACCGAGCGGGCAGAGCTCGACCTCGTCACGCTGATCGTCGCGCACGGCGAGGCACCGCCCACGGCCGAACCCGAGCACTCCGTCGTCCTGCGGCTGTGCAAGACGCCACTGTCCGTCGCCGAGCTCTCGGCGTATCTCGCGCTGCCGTTCAGCGTGGTGACCGTGCTGCTCACGAAGATGCTCGGGGCTGACCTGGTACAGGCGCGGGCGCCGATCGTCCGCTCCACGCTCCCCGATCGTTCCCTTCTCGAAGCGGTGATGCATGGACTTCAAAAGCTCTGACACGATCACCGGGCCCAGCAACGAAGAGGTCCTGCCGCATACGGCCACGGCCGCGGTGAAGATCGTGATCGTGGGCGGGTTCGGGGTCGGCAAGACGACGATGGTCGGCTCGGTCAGTGAGATCCGTCCGCTGACCACCGAAGAGACCATGACCCAGGCGGGCATCGGCGTCGACGACAACTACGGCTCCGACAGCAAGACCGCCACCACCGTGGCGATGGACTTCGGGCGGATCAGCATCTCCGAGGAGCTGGTCCTCTATCTGTTCGGCACCCCCGGCCAGGAGCGCTTCTGGTTCCTGTGGAACGGCCTCTTCGAAGGGGCGCTCGGCGCGGTCGTCCTCCTCGACACCCGCCGCCTCGAAGTCAGCTTCGACGTGATCGGCCGCCTGGAGGAGCGTGGTGTGCCCTTCGTCGTCGCCGTCAACGACTTCCCCGACGCGCCCCAGCACCCGATGGAGACGCTGCGCCGCGCACTCGACCTCGACGAGGAGGTGCCGATGCTGAAGTGCGACGCCCGGCAGCGCGCATCGAGCCGGGACACCCTGCTGACCCTCATGCGGTACCTGCACTCCCTGACCGTGGCCCGCGTCTGACCTTTCCCTCATCCGCAACCCCGGAGCAACGAACGTGACGACTCCTTCCCCATCCCACCCCGGCACGGAAGACCCCGCCATGCCGCCGCCCGGCTGCCCCGCGCACGGCCTCGGCGCCGGCGGCCTGCGCCGCCTCTACGGGCCCGAGGCGGAGACCGACCTCGCGGGCGTGTACGAGAAGCTGCGTGCCGAGCACGGTGCGGTGGCCCCGGCCCTGCTGCACAACGACGTACCCATCTGGGCGGTCCTCGGTCACAGCGAGAACCTCCACATGGTCCGCACCCCCTCCCAGTACACCCGCGACCCGCGCCAGTGGCGGGCCGTCCTCGACGGCTCCATGGGCCCCGAACACCCGCTCGCCCCGGTCGTCACCTGGCAGCCCATGGCCAGCATGGCCGAGGGCGACGAGCACGAGCGGCTGCGCGGCGCGGTCACCGGCGCCATGGCGAGCCTCGACCACCGTGGCATCCGCCGCTACATCAACCGATACAGCAACCTCCTGCTCAACGACATCTGCCAGGACGGGCGCGCCGACGTCGTGGGCCAGTTCGCCGAGCATCTGCCGATGATGGTGATGTGCCATGTTCTCGGCATGCCCGAGGAGTACAACGAGCGGATGGTGCAGGCCGCCCGCGACATGCTCAAGGGCACCGAGACCGCCATCGCCAGCAACGCGTACATCATGGACGCGCTGATGCGGCTCGTGGCGCGCCGCCGGGCGCAGGCCGAGGAGGACTTCACCAGCAACCTCATCGCGCAGCCCGCGCAGCTCACGGACGACGAGGTCGCCGCGCACCTGCGCCTCGTGCTCATCGCCTCGTACGAGGCCACGGCCAACCTCATCGCCAACGCCCTGCGCATGGTCCTGACCGACCCGCGCTTCCGTGCCCAGCTCAGCGGCGGCCAGATGACGGTCCCCGAGGCGGTCGAGCAGTCCCTGTGGGACGAGCCGCCGTTCAGCGCGATGATCGGCTACTTCGCCAAGCAGGACACCCAGCTCGGCGGCAAGCAGATCAAGGCGGGCGACGGTCTGATCCTCGGCATCGCGCCGGGCAACGTCGACCCCGTCGTGCGCCCGGACCTCACCGCCAACATGCAGGGCAACCGCTCGCACCTGGCGTTCAGCGGCGGTCCGCACGAGTGCCCGGGGCAGGACCTCGGCCGCGCCATCGCCGACACGGGGGTGGACGCGCTGCTCATGCGCTTCCCGGACGTGGAACTCGCCGTCGAGGAGCACGAGTTGCGGTGGACCTCGTCGATCCTCTCCCGGCACCTGGTGTCGCTTCCGGTGCATTTCGCGCCGCGGCCTCCGCAGGACGTCATGGCGCGGCCCATGGCGCGGGTCCCCGACGCGCGCAAAGACTGGCACGTGTCGTCCCCGGCGCCGCGGCCCGCGAATCCCGCGACGCCCGCGCCCCGGCCGACGCCCGGACCGGCCGCGCAGCCCGCTGCGCCGCCGCCCGTGCCCGAGTCCGCGCCGGTGGTGGTGTCCGTGCCACGACAGGGGGTGTGGCGGCGGCTCGTCACCTGGTGGCGGGGCTACTGACCGTCCACCGGCGGGCTCTGGCAGGAGTCGTGCCAGGAGTCGTACGAGGTCCAGGCGCCCAACTCGCGTGCGCTGACGAAGCGGTGGTCGGCGCCCGTGACGGGGTCTTTGAACTCCAGTACCCGTGACAGGAGTTGCAGGGGCCGCCGGAAGTCGTCCGGCGGCACCGGGCCCGTCACCAGCGGGTAGACCGGATCGCCGAGGATCGGCAGACCCAGCGCGTTCATGTGCACGCGCAGCTGGTGGGTGCGGCCGGTGTGCGGCGTGAGGCGGTAGCGGCCCAACGTGCCGTTGTACTCCGTGAGTTCGACGCGGCTCTCGCTGTTGGGCTCGGCGCCGGGAACCTCGTACGCGGCGATGATGCCGCGCTCCTTGACGATGTGGCTGCGTACGGTGCGGGGGAGTTCGACGCGGGGGTCGTGGACGGCCACGGCCTCGTACTCCTTCGCCACCCGCCGCTCACCGAACAGTGTCTGGTACGCGCCGCGTTCCTCCGGCCGCACGGTGAAGAGGATCAGCCCGGCGGTGAGCCGGTCCAGTCGGTGTGCGGCACCGAGCGTGGGGATGTCGAGATCCCTGCGGAGCCGGGCGAGCGCGGTCTCGGTGACGTGGCTGCCGCGGGGTGTGGTCGCCAGGAAGTGGGGCTTGTCGGCGACGACGATGTGCTCGTCGCGGTAGACCACGTCGATGCCGTACGGCACGGGGACCTCGTCCGGCAGATCCCGGTGGAACCACACGAAGGTGCCGGGCACATAGGGGGCGTCCGGCGCCACGGGAAGCCCGTCCACGCCGACGATCAGCCCGTCCCGCAGCATCCCGTCGATCACTCCCGGCCCGGCCTTGAGCCGCTCGACGAGATGATCCCGTACGGTCGCCCACGCCGCGTCGGCGGGCAGCTTGACCCGCATGGGGTCGACGCCGCGCCGCTGCGGCAGGGGAGAGGGCGGGATGCGGGGCTTACGGGTCACAACCGGCAAGAGTACGGGCCCGGCGCGGGCGCCCTGCCGTGGTGTCCGGGCTTCCCGGGTCAGGTGCCGGCCGGCTCGTCCCCCTGGACGCGGGCGTGCAGATGCATGTCGTGCCAGCCGTCCGTGTGCAGCCCCGAACTGCGCTTGGTGCCCTCCGGCGCGAAGCCGGTCTTGAGCGCGACGCGGCAGGAGGCCTCATTGGCGGTGGCGTGGGTGAGTTCGAGGCGGTGCAGGCCGATCTCGTCGAAGGCCCAGTCGCTCAGTGCCGTGAGGGCGCGCGGGGCGACGCCCCGGCCGCGGGCCGACGGCATGGTCCAGTACGCGACTTCGGCCTGCCCGTCGGCGAGCACGATCTGCCGCAGCGAGATCCGCCCCACCACCGCGTCCGTCGAGGCGTCGGCGACGGCCCAGTGCGCGTCGCGCTCCTCGGGCCAGGCCTTGCGCCAGCCGTCGATCCAGCCACGGGCCTCGTCGACGGAATCGGCCTCGCGAGGGTGCCAGTGCTGGAGCACGGGGTCCTGGAACGCCTCGTACACGACGGGCGCGTCGTCGGGCGACCAGGGGCGAAGGATCAGCCCTCCGGGGACGGGGACGACCGGCTGCTCCCGGCGGGCGAGGGCGCCCGCGGGGACGACGTCAGGGATCTTGAAGGGCATGCGGGCATGGTGCCAGCGGGCGCCGCCGGGGGAAACTGGTTTTGATTGCCTGTCATCCGCGAACCGGTGGGGGCTTGTCGCCCGCTCAGCGGCAGGCGACGACATCCCAGGCCGGCGGTCAGCCTCCGCACGCCGCTCAAGCCAAGCGCAGCAGTCACGCGGAGGGCACGGACTCCTGCTCCGCCTCGACTGCGGCGTTCCAGTCGCGCTTGGACGCCTGCCAGCCGTCCTCGTTGTCGCCCAGACGCCAGTAGCCGGAGATCGAGAGGCGCTCGCGCGGGACCTCCCGCTCCATGCGGAGGTGGCGGCGCAGCTCCTTCACGAACCCGGCCTCGCCATGCACGAACGCGTGCACGTCGCCCGCCGGGAAGTCGAGGGAGCGCACGGCCTCGACGAGGGCTTCGCCCACGGGCCGCTGCCCGCGGTGCAGCCACTCGATCTGCGCGGCCGAGCTGATCTTCTGCTCCTCTTCCGCGTCGGCGACCTCCACGAAGGCGAATGCCTTGGCGCCCTCGGGCAGTGCCTCCAGGGCGGCGGCGATCGCGGGCAGCGCGCTCTCGTCCCCGGCAAGGAGGTGCCAGTCGGCCTCGGCGTCCGGGGCGTACCCACCGCCGGGACCGAGGAAGCGGACCGTGGCACCGGTCTTGACGCGCTGGGCCCACGGGCCCGCGAGGCCCTCGTCGCCGTGGATGACGAAGTCGACGGCGAGCTCACGGGTCTGCGGGTCCCAGGAGCGCACGGTGTACGTACGCGTCACGGGCCACTGGTCGCGGGGGAACTCCTCGCGGATCCGCTGGATGTCGAACGGCTCCGGATAGGTCACGCCCTCGGCGCCGAAGAGCAGCTTGATGTAGTGATCGGTGGAGTCGCCCACCGTGAACTCCGCGAGGCCCTCGCCGCCCAGGACCACGCGCTGCATGTGCGGGGTGAGGCGCTCGGTGCGCACCACCTGGGCGACGTGAGTCTTCGGTGCCTTGCGTGCCGGACGTTCTGCCATGGCGGCGGCCTCCCCTGATCAAATGTTGCTTAGGCTTACCTAAGCTAACACCTCATCCCTGAAGAGTCGTGAGCAACCGCTTGAGCGCCCCGCCCAGGTTCCACCGCGCCGCGAGCTCGTCCAGCGCCGCGGGATCGCGGGGTTCGCCCGGCAGTGCGAGGTCCACGTCCGGCAGAGGCACGTCGCCCGCAACGCGGACGACCGTCGGCGCGACGGCGACATACGCGCGGGATTCGTCGAGCCGCTTGCGCTGGGAGGGCGTCAGCTTGCTCCTCGGGTCGTCCACGGCAGCCATGATTCCGGCCAGATCGCCGTACGCGTCGAGGAGCTTGGCCGCCGTCTTCTCGCCAATGCCGGGGACGCCGGGCAGGCCATCGCTCGGATCGCCGCGCAGCAGGGCCAGGTCGACATAGCCGGAGCCGTCCACCCCGTACTTCTCGCGGAGCCAGGCCTCGTCCGTGAGCTGGAGCGAGCCGACGCCCTTGAGGGGATAGAGGACACGGATGCCCCGCTCGTCGTCGACCAGCTGGTAGAGGTCACGGTCGCCGGTGACGATGTCGACCGGTCCCGTGGCGCGGCCTGCGTACGTGCCGATCACGTCGTCCGCCTCGTACGACGGCACGCCCACGCGGGCGATGCCGAGTGCGTCCAGGACGTCCTCGATGATCGGGACCTGCGGTGCGAGGGTGTCCGGGGTCTCCTCGGCGTCCGGACCCTGCTCGACCTCCTCGGCGACGCGATGTGCCTTGTACGAGGGGATCAGCTCGACCCGCCAGTGGGGGCGCCAGTCCGCGTCCATGCAGGCGACCAGGTCGTCCGGGCGATGGTCCTGCACGAGCCGGGCGATGAAGTCGAGCAGACCGCGCACCGCGTTCACCGGTGTGCCGTCCGGGGCCTTCACGGAATCGGGGACCCCGAAATAGGCCCGGTAGTACAGGGACGCCGTGTCGAGCAGCATGAGCCGTCGCGTTCGCTGAGTCACCTTCGCATCATGCCGCACGGCACTGACAGCGGACCGGCTCCGGTCGGTGGCAGGCGTCGTTTCCGCTCCGGTGGGCAGGGGGCCTGTTCGCAGCGCATTCCGGCCAACAGATATGAACGGAATGTGAACTGGAACACTCTTGCGTTTGATTTGTGTAAGTGAGGGCAGGCGCCGGGCCGGAGCGCCTCCGGTCGAGGATTCAACTATTTCACCGGGCAAACAGCGGGCAGAAACCGCGTCGCTCCACGGCCCGCCGGCGGGGGAGGCGGGCCGTCTT
This sequence comes from Streptomyces sp. NPDC050147, assembly GCF_040660195.1. Lineage (NCBI taxonomy): Bacteria > Bacillati > Actinomycetota > Actinomycetes > Kitasatosporales > Streptomycetaceae > Streptomyces > Streptomyces sp. NPDC050147. Next base: position 100,060 of record NZ_JBFALJ010000022.1, read on the forward strand.
GGTTCAACCCGAGAGGTGTATGTGTCCAGGCTGCAAGCCGAACACCTGTACAAGGTATTCGGCAGACGACCCGCTGACGCGGTGGAGAAACTCCGCCACGGAACCGACCGAGAGGAGCTGCGCGCCGAAGGCACCACTGCCGCGGTGATCGATGCTTCCTTCACGGTCGAGCCGGGCCAGATCTTCGTCGTCATGGGTCTCTCCGGATCCGGCAAGTCCACGTTGCTGCGCATGCTCAACGGTCTGTCGGAGCCGACGGCCGGACAGGTGCTCTTCGACGGTCAGGACCTGACCGGCCTGAGCGCCCGTGAGCTGCGCGAGGTGCGCTCCAAGAAGATCAGCATGGTCTTCCAGCACTTCGCGCTCTTCCCGCACCGCAGCGTCCTCGAGAACGCCGGATACGGCCTCGAGGTGCAGGGTGTGCCGCGCGCCGAGCGCGAGGAGCGCGCCACGGTGGCGCTCGAACTCGCCGGGCTCAAGGGCTGGGAGAAGTCCTGGCCCGACGAGCTCTCCGGCGGCATGCAGCAGCGCGTGGGCCTGGCCCGCGCGCTCGCGACCGACGCGGACCTGCTCCTCATGGACGAGTCGTTCAGCGCGCTCGACCCGCTGATCCGCCGCGACATGCAGGACCAGCTCCTCGAGCTCCAGAAGCGGCTGAAGAAGACCATCGTCTTCATCACCCACGATCTGAACGAGGCCATGCGTCTGGGCGACCAGATCGCCGTCATGCGCGACGGCGAGATCGTCCAGATCGGCACCGCCGAGGACATCCTCGTCACCCCGGCCAACGACTACGTCGCCGCGTTCACGCAGGACGTCGACCGCTCCCGTGTCCTCACGGCGGGCGCGATCATGGCCGAGCCCGAGACCGTGTTCGGCACGAAGACGGCCGAGGGCAAGGAGCTGACGACCCCACAGGACGTGCTGTCCGCGGCCCCCGCCACGGTCGAGGCCGAGACGCCGATCATCGAGCTGTTCACGCCGTGCTCCACCAGTGACGTGCCGGTCGCCGTGACCGACGACGAGGGCGCTCTCATCGGTGTCGTGCCGCGGGCGCGACTGCTCGCGGTGCTGGGCGAGCCGATGACGCCCGAGGACGAGCCGAAGGACACCGCCGTCCCGCTCGACAAGACGCAGGACGAGACGCGGGACGAGACGCCGCGCAACGGCGGTCAGCCTGTGAGCAAGGTGGTCAGCGGTGCCTAGGATTCCCTTCGGCGAGTGGGTCAACGACAGCGTCGACTGGCTGCTCAGCCACATGGCCTGGCTGTTCGACTTCTTCCAGACCGTCTTCCAGGGCGCCTACGACGGCATAGCCGACGTGCTCCAGGCGCCCGAGCCGCTGCTCCTCGCGGGCATCTTCGCCGTCATCGCCTTCTGGCTGCGTGGTGTGGTCGCCGGTGTGCTGACCTTCGCGGGCTTCGCGTTCATCGTCTCCCTCGAACTGTGGGACCACGCGATGATGACGCTGTCCCTGGTGCTCGTCTCGACGATCATCGCGCTCGTCATCTCCGTGCCCGTGGGCATCTGGGCGGCACGGTCGAGCACGGTCAGCGGCATCGTCCGCCCGGTGCTTGACTTCATGCAGACGCTGCCGGCGATGATCTACCTCATCCCCGCCATCCTCTTCTTCGGGATGGGCGCCCCCGCGGGTATCGTCGCCACCCTGATCTTCGCCCTGGCCCCCGGCGTCCGCATGACGGAGCTGGGCATCCGCCAGGTCGACAAGGAACTGGTCGAGGCCGCTGACGCGTTCGGCACCACGCCGCGCAACATCCTGCTCCGCGTCCAGCTGCCCCTCGCGCTCCCCACGATCATGGCCGGTGTCAACCAGGTCATCATGCTGGGTCTGTCCATGGCCGCCATCGCGGGCATGGTCGGCACGGAGGGCCTGGGCGCCGACGTCAACGAGGCCATCGGCCAGCTGAACGTCGGCCTCGGCTCCGAGGCGGGCGTCGCCATCGTCATCCTGGCGATCTACCTGGACCGGATGACCAGCTCGCTCGGCACCCAGGTCTCCCCGCTCGGCCGTCGCGCCCTGGCGAAGGTGCGTGCCGCGCAGGGCCTGAACATCTGGACCTACCGTCCGCAGGCCGCCGTCGCCGTCGTCGGCGTGGTCGTCCTCGCGCTCGTCGCGGGCGGCATGGGCGCCTTCGGCGGCTCGAAGTCCGAGAACGCAGCCACCGACGGCAAGAACGTCGGCCAGGGCAAGGAAATCAACATCGGCTACATCCCCTGGGACGAGGGCGTGGCCTCCACCTTCCTCTGGAAGGAGATCCTGGAGCAGCGTGGCTTCAAGCCGCAGACCAAGCAGCTCGAGGCGGGCCCGCTCTACACCTCGCTGTCGCAGGGCAGCATCGACTTCCAGACCGACTCCTGGCTGCCGACGACGCACGCCGCGTACTGGAAGAAGTACGGCGACAAGCTCGAGGACATGGGCTCGTGGTTCGGCCCGACCTCGCTCGAGCTCTCCGTGCCCTCGTACGTGAAGGGCGTCGACTCGCTCGAGGACCTCAAGGGCAAGAGCGGCAAGTTCAAGGGCAAGATCGTCGGCATCGAGTCGAGCGCCGGAATGATGGGCCTGCTCAAGGACAAGGTCCTCAAGGAGTACGGCCTCGACAAGGAGTACAAGGTCGTCGACGGCTCCACGCCCGCGATGCTGGCCGAGCTGAAGCGCGCGTACGCCAAGAAGGAACCGATCGTCACCACGCTCTGGTCGCCGCACTGGGCCTACAGCGACTTCGACCTGAAGAAGCTCAAGGACCCGAAGGGCGCCTGGGGCAAGGGCGACGGCGTGCACACGCTCGCGCGCAAGGGCTTCTCGAAGGAGAACCCGCAGGTCGCCGAGTGGCTCAAGGACTTCAAGATGAGCGAGAAGCAGCTCACGAGCCTTGAGGCGGAGATCAACAAGGCGGGCAAGGGCAAGCAGCAGGAAGCCGTCCGCGCCTGGCTGAAGAAGAACCCGGGCGTCGTCGACAAGCTGGCCCCGCTGCCGGACAACTCCACCCCCGCCGAGGCGAAGCGTCCGCTGAACGCCGCGTACTTCGCGTGGGACGAGAACATCGCCGTCACCAATCTCTGGAAGCGTGTCCTGGAGAAGCGCGGCTACAAGATGAAGCTGACGCCGTCCGACGTCGGCCCGGTCTACACCGCTCTCGCGCAGGGCGACCTCGACCTGGATCTCGACGCCTGGCTGCCCACGGCCCAGAAGCAGTACTGGGAGAAGAACAAGGCGAACCTCAAGGACCTGGGCTCCTGGTACAGCCCGACGTCCCTGGAGATCGCCGTCCCGTCCTACGTCAAGGACGTGAAGTCGCTCGAGGACCTCAAGGGCAAGGGCGACAAGTTCAAGGGCAAGATCATCGGCATCGAGCCCGGCACGGGCGTGATGACGGCGCTCAAGGAAAAGGTCCTGCCGGGCTACGGCCTGGACAAGGAGTACAAGATCGTCTCCGGTTCGACGCCCGCCATGCTCTCCGAGCTGAAGTCGGCGTACGCCAAGAAGGAGCCGGTGGCGGTCCTGCTCTGGTCGCCGCACTGGGCGTACAACGAGTACAAGCTCACCAAGCTGAAGGACCCCAAGGTCGGCTTCGGCAAGGGCGACACGATCCGCACGATCTCCAGCAAGGCGTTCCCGAAGCAGTACCCGCAGCTCACGAAGTGGCTCAAGAGCTTCAAGATGAGCGAGAAGGAACTGGCCAGCCTGGAGAACGAGATCAACAAGGCGGGCAAGGGCAACGAGCCCGAGGCCGTCGACACGTGGCTGAAGAAGAACCCGGGATTCGAGCAGAAGATGACTCCGCAGTCCTAGTTCTTCCTCCGCGTTCTTCCTCCGCGCCGCTGAATCACCGCATCACCCCCGAGGGGTGGGCCTCGCCCTTGTGGCGAAGCCCACCCCTCGGGGCGTTCCCGGGGGTACCTCCGCTCCCTAGGCTGGGCAGCCTCCCCGCCGCTCGAACGTAAGTGCCCCTCTGTGACCGTCCGCGTCTCCCGTGCCGTCCTCGGCCTCGCCGTGGCCCTGGCTCTCGCCGCCGCCCTGCTCCTCGCGCATGTGGCCGCAGCGAGCTCCGCACCCGCCTCCACCGGCACCGCCCGCCTCGCCGCGCTCGCCGAGGACGTCACCGCCGCCGACGGCCACCGCTACGACGCGCGGGACCACACCGGCCGCACCATGGACGCCGCGCAGATCACGCAGGCCCCCGACGGCGCGTATCTGGCCGTCTACCACACCCTTCTGGACGATGGCCGCTTCCACGCCGCCGTCGCCACCTCCACCGATCTGCGGCACTGGCACCGCCGCCACGACTTCGGGCCGGGCACTCATCAGGCGTCACTCGTCGGCAATGGGCGCGGCGGGTACGTCCTCGCGTACGAGAAGGACCCCGACAACCACATCGCCGTACGCGCCTACGCGGACGAAGCCGCGCTGCTCGACGGACGCCCGGCACGGGCCTTCGACGCGCCGCGTACCCTCTCGCGGTGCGCCGAGGGCACGCCCAGCATCACCGCCGTACACGGCGACACCATCGAGCTCACCGGGCACTACCGCGCCGACTGCGACACCGACCGCCAGCTGCGCGCCACCCTCACCGGGTTCCGCGACTGGCACGCGACACCGGACCGGCGGCTCGACCGGGCACTGCAGACGTGGGGCAACGGCGGGAACCTCGGAGACCGGGCGCCCGTCGAGCTCGACGGACGGCGGGTCCTCCTGGTGGAGGGGCAGCGGTGGCGGGGTGACTTCGGGAGCTGGCGGACCTACGCCTACGACCCGCTGAGCGGCCGGGCCGACCGCCTCGCCATCTCCACCCACGGCGGAAGCCGGGCCTTCGCCAATCCGTCGGCGACCCTCCTCACCGACCCGCACGGCAGGCCTGCCTTGCTGGTCAGCCTGTTCATACCGGCACAGGGGGCGGCTTTGGGAGAGGCGGGACAGCTCGTCTACTGGCGCAAGCTGTAGGTGGCGGTCCTGGCAACCGGGCAGAACCGTTTGGCGAACATGCGTAGGGTGCAGAAAACCCAACAGGGGTGAGAGTGGACCGACGCGCAGAAGGGAGCCGAGGCGATGGACGAGCAGAAGGAAACCCTCCGGGTGGGCTCGGCCGTGCGGCGCCGCCGCCGGCAGCTGGAGCTCACCCTCGCCGTGGTGGCCGAGCGCAGCGGTCTCTCGGTGCCCTTCCTGAGCCAGGTCGAGAACGAGCGGGCGCGCCCCAGCAGCCGCTCTCTGCAACGCGTCGCCGATGCCCTGCGGACGACCGACGTCGAACTGCTGGCCGCCGCGGATCCCGCCTGCACGGTGGAGCTGGTGCGCGCCGGGGAGGGCGAAGGTGAGGGTTCGTCCTCCGACGCCCGCGTCCGCAATCTGGTGCGCGGCCACCATCAGCTGCACGCCATCGAGTTCACCGGCGATCACGACGAGGGCCGCGAGTTCCAGCACCGGAACGACGAGTTGATGTACGTGGTGGGCGGTGCGGTCGAGGTCGAGGCGGAGGGCAGGGCCTACCGCCTCGGGCGCGGCGACAGCCTCTATCTGACCGGTGGGGTGCGCCACCGGTGGCGGGCGACCGTGCCGGACAGCCAGGTGCTCGTCGTGGCCGTCGCCGACCACGTCGAAGCCGTGGACGGCTCGCGGCGCTGAAGGGATCACACGGTGACCGAGGTGCGGCAGGTACGGGTCGTCTCGCTGGTGCCCTCGTTGACCGAGGCGGTCGCGGTGTCCGCGCCCGGTGTGCTGGTGGGGGCCACGGAGTGGTGCAGCCATCCGGAGGACCTGGACGTCGTGCGCGTCGGCGGCACCAAGAACCCGGACCTGCGCAGGATCATCGGCCTCGCCCCGGACCTGGTGATCGCCAACGAAGAGGAGAACCGCGCGCCCGACCTCGCGGCGCTGCGGGCGGCGGGGCTCCAGGTGCTCGTGACGGAAATACGCGATCTGCCGGGCGCCTTCCGTGAACTGACCCGGGTGCTCGCGGCCTGCGGGGCGGGGCGGCCCGGGTGGCTGGCCGAAGCCGAGCGTTCGTGGGCCCAACTCCCCGTCCCGGGCGCCCGTTTGAAGGCGGTGATCCCCATCTGGCGGCGGCCCTGGATGGTCCTGGGACGCGACACGTTCGCCGGGGACCTGCTGCGGCGTCTCGGCGTCGACAACGCCTACGCGAGCCACCCCGAGCGCTATCCGCGCGTGCCGGTCGATGAGCTGCGGGCCGTGGACCCGGACGTGGTGGTGCTGCCCGACGAGCCCTACCGATTCACCCGCGAGGACGGCCCCGAGGAGTTCACCGCCCCGGCGGCCCTGATCAGCGGCCGCCACCTCACGTGGTACGGCCCGTCGCTGGCGGAGGCACCCGCAGTTCTCAGCGAGGCGCTGCGAGCAGCTTGCCGTTGAGCAGGCCGCGCAGGGTCTGGGTGAGCGCCACCGTCCAGGCGGTCACCAGCAGGGCGTACAGGGCGAGTGCCAGCCAGTCGTAGACCGCCAGGCCCGTGTGCCTGCCCAGGCCCTCGGCGCCCGTGACACAGGTGCCGACGGGGAACGTGAACGCCCACCAGGTCATCGCGAAGCCCATCCCGCGGCGCCGGGCCCGCACCACCATCGCCCCCGCGAGCGCCAGCCACAGCAGGGCGAAGCCCATCACCGGGACGCCGTAGAGCACGGCGAAGACGGCGAATCCCTGGGCGTAGGGGGCGGGCACGACGCCTGCCGCGGCGGTGTCCGCGAACTTGTTCACGGCCGTCGTCGACTGGCCGAGCGGGCCGAGGACCAGGAACAGCGCGGGGGTGAGCGCGAGGGGGTACGAGCCACCGGTCAGCAGGCGGGTGAAGATCATCGGGAGCATCACCAGGGTCGCGAGCAGGCTCAGGCCGAACATCGCGAGGCAGGCGTAGAGAAGCGTCTGCTGGGCCTGCCCCGCCGGGAGGTGGGGTACGAGGAGCGGGCCGAGAGCGGCGGACACCATGGGCGCCACCACGGGCAGCAGCCAGACGGGCGACGCCTGGCCCGGCTCCGTGCGGTGCTCCACCGCCATCAGGTACGGGATCGCGACGGCCACCGCGAGGCCGATGACCGTACCGGCGGTGAAGAGCACGGCGTCCAGTGCGACCGCCGCGCTCGTGCCGATCCAGTCCTCGCCCACGAGGAGGGCGCCGCCCCCGACGGCGAGCAGGGCCATGGAGAGGCAGCCGTAGAAGGGGGCGACGGCCGGGTCGAGGAGGTGGGCGCGGGCCTGGTCGCGGTGGTGGACCCAGTGCAGCGTCCGTGCGGTGAGCAGCGCGGCCAGCATCAGCAGGGAGAGCGCCCACACCGCGGTGCAGGCGGTCCGCAGGCCGGGGATGTGAACCGGCAGGGTCGCTCCGGCGCCGGCGATGATCGCCGTGCCCATGACGGCGGCGTACCAGTTCGGGCCGAGATGGCGGGTGGCGGGGGCGATCCCGGCCGGGCGGGGGAGGGCGGCGGTGTTCGAGGGTGCCTGCGGGTGGGCGACGGTGACCATGAGTCCACGGTCGCCGTTCGGCGGGGCCCCCACCAGGAGTCATCTTCGTATGAGGGCATAACCTGGACTTATGAGTACGTCTTCTGGTTCCTCCGGTGTGTCCGATACGTCGCCGGGGGCGGCGCCGCTCGCGCATCGCGTGCCGGACCTCGGAGCGCTGGAACTGCTGCTCGCCGTGGCGCGGCTCGGCAGTCTGGGGCGGGCCGCGAAGGAACTGGGCATCACGCAGCCCGCCGCGAGCAGCCGCATCCGGTCGATGGAGCGGCAGCTCGGGGTCGCGCTGGTCGACCGTTCGCCGCGGGGGTCCCGGCTCACGGACGCGGGAGCGCTCGTCACGGACTGGGCGCGGCGGATCGTGGAGGCGGCGGAGGCGTTCGACGCGGGTGCGCAGGCGCTGCGGGACCGGCGGGACTCGCGGCTCCGGGTCGCGGCGAGCATGACGATCGCCGAGTATCTGCTGCCGGGCTGGCTGATCGCGCTGCGGGCGCAGCGGCCGGACACGGCGGTGTCGCTGACGGCGGGCAACTCCACCGCCGTCGCGGAGCGGCTGCTCGCGGGCGACGCGGACCTCGGCTTCGTCGAGGGGCTCGCGGTGCCGACCGGCCTGGACTCGGCGGTCATCGCCCACGACAGCCTGATCGTCGTCACGGCGCCCGGCCATGCCTGGGCGAGGCGCGGGAAGCCGCTGGGGGCGGCGGAGTTGGCGGCCACGCCGCTGATCCTCCGGGAGGAGGGCTCGGGAACGCGGCAGGTCCTCGACGCGGCGCTGGGCGGTCTCGCGCGTCCGCTGATCGAGCTGTCGTCCACCACGGCGGTGAAGGCGTCCGCGGTGAGTGGGGCCGGGCCCGCGGTGCTCAGTGAGCTGGCGGTGGGGGAGGAACTGTCGGCCCGGCGGCTGGTGAGCATCCCCCTGGAGCAGATTCAGCTACGCCGAGCCCTCCGCGCGGTGTGGCCCACGGGGCATCGGCCTACTGGCCCGGCCCGGGATCTGCTGTCACTTACTCGGGCGGGGGTGCTTTAGGGGGGGGCTGGGGGGCTGGGGGCGGTTGTTTCCCCCTGGGGTGGGGGTGGGGAGACCTGCCGTGCCTTCGGCGACTGCTTTCCCCCGCCCGCCCGTTGCCGTTCCTCGTGCGGGTGGGCGCCCCTGCCCCGGGGGCGAGGGCGGGGGCGCCTGGTTCCTGGTCCGCTTTCGATGACTGCTTTCCCGCCCACCCGCCCGTTTGCCCGCGGGGTAATCGGGTGGGTGGGTGGGAGAGGTCCCGCCGAGGGCGGGTGTGGCGTTGCGGGGGTGATGGGCCTGACGCGGCTCTCCCGGCGGCGCGGGTGCTGCCGGGTAATCGGGTGGGTGGGTGGGAAGGGCCCTTCGGGAGGAGTTGCCCGGGGGTGCGGGCGTCTGGTGGGGAGGGAGGTGTCTGCCGGTCGGGGGCGGCGGAGGTGCGGGGTGCTGGTGGAGATAGGTGCGCTGCCGGGTAATCGGGTGGGTGGGTGGGAAAGGTCCTCCGGGAGGAGCTGCCCGGCGGCGCCGGGATCTGGTGGGGGAGGGGCGCCGCAGGTCGGGCCCGCGGTGCGGGGGGCCGGTAGGGGCACCGCAGGTCGGGCCCCGGCGCTGCAGGGAGCCGGTGGCTAGCGGGTTGCCGCGTGGACCAAGGCAGTCATGACGCGGAGCTCCGTCCCCATCTCCGGGTGCCACTGGACCCCCAGGACCCAGTCGGCGGACGGTAGTTCCACCGCCTCCACCGTCCCGTCCTCCGCGTGGGCCGACGCGATTAGCCCCCGGCCAAGCCGGTCCACCGCCTGGTGGTGGTACGTGGGGACGGCCGACGCGGACGGCGCGATGGACGCGTAGAGCGTGCCCGGCACCGGCTTCACCTCGTGCGTGCCGAAGACCCCCACCGCCTCCACGTGACCGTCCATGTGCTGCACGAGCGTCCCGCCGAGCGCCACGTTCAGAAGCTGCATCCCCCGGCAGATGCCGAGCAGCGGCTTTCCGGACGCCAACGCCGCCTCGATCAGCGCGAGTTCCCACGCGTCCCGCTCCCGCGCCGGTGGGCCTGTACGCTCCTCACGCTCCGAGCCGTAGCGGGAAGGCTCGACATCGGGGCCACCGGCGATGACCACGCCGTCCAGCCTGGCGACGACCGCATCGGCGTACGAAGGATCATCCGGCGGCAGCATGGCGGTGAGTCCGCCCCCTGCCTGCACCAGGCGCGGGTAGCCGGCGGGGAGCAGCGCCGCGGGCAGCTCCCACACGCCCCAGCTCGCCTTCGACTCCAGGTAGGTGCTGACGCCGATCAGTGGTCGGCCGGTGGTCACGCTCACCCTCGTCTCCTTCTCTTCCGCACGCTCAGTCGCGTTCCAGTTCCGCCTCCGCGGCCGCCAGCGCCGCGAACTCCTCCTCCGGCGCCCGCGCCACAAGCCGCTTGCGGCTGTAGAAGCCGAAGTACGCGATCGCCACCACGTATACCGCGAGCGCGATCAGCGCCGCCGTCACGTCCACCAGGAATGTCGCCACCAGCGCCGCGCAGGCGAGCACCAGCGCCACCGAGGACGTCAGTACGCCGCCCGGTGTGCGGTACGGCCGCTCCAGGCCCGGCTCCCTGCGCCGCAGCACGATGTGCGAGAGCGACATCAGGGCGTACGAGATGGTCGCGCCGAACACCGCCACGTTCAGCATCCGCGCGCCGTCCCCGGTCGCCGCGGCCAGGCCGAAGCCGATCGCCCCGGGGACCAGGAGCCCCAGGTAGGGGGCCTTGCGGCTGCTCGTGAGCGACAGGAACCTCGGCAGGTAGCCCGCCCTCGACAGGGCGAAGAGCTGGCGCGAGCCCGCGTAGATCAGGGAGAAGAACGAGGCCACCAGACCGGCCAGGCCCGCGTAGTTGACGATGCGGCTCAGCGCCGTCGCCTCACCGCCCGGCTGCAACGCCTCCACCAGCGGATTGCCCGCGTCCTGGATGGCGTTCGCGCCGCGCGCCCCCGCGGAGGCGAAGAACGTGAGGAGCGCGAGGACGATCAGGATCGCCATCGACCAGCGGATCGCGCGCGGAAGAGTACGGGCGGGGTCCTTCGTCTCCTCGGCCGCCAGCGGAACGCCTTCCACCCCCAGGAAGAACCACATGCCGAACGGGAACGCCGCCCAGATGCCCAACAGCCCCATCGGCAGCCAGGAGTTGGAGCCGAACGCGTCCGCCTCCACGGGGATGTCGTTCAGCTTCGACGCGTCGAAGTCCATGAACGCGCCGACCGCGAAGACGAGCAGCGCCGCCACCGCGATGCCCGTGACGACGAAGCTGAACCGCAGCGCCTCGCCGACACCCCAGAGGTGGATGCCGATGAAGATGACGAAGCAGGCCAGATACACCGGCCAGCCGGAGGTCAGGCCGAAGAGACCGAGGGACTCGACGTAGTCGCCGATGAAGATGGAGATCGCCGCCGGCGCCAGGATGTACTCGATGAGGATCGCCGTGCCGGTGAGGAAGCCGCCCCACGGCCCGAGCGCCCGGCGCGCGAAGCCGTAGCCGCCGCCCGCCGTCGGCAGGACCGACGACAGTTCCGCCAGCGAGAAGACCATGCACGCGTACATCACGCCCATCAGCGCCATGGCGATCCCGAGGCCGCCGAACCCGCCCTCCGCCAGACCGAAGTTCCACCCCGAGAAGTCGCCGGAGACCACGTACGCGACGCCGAGGCCGGTGAGCAGCAGCCAGCCCGCGCTGCCCCGGCGCAGCGTTCTGCGCTCCAGATAGTCGTCCGCCGGCTCGGCGGTGCTCGTCTTGGAGGACTCCACGGTCATGGCACGGCTCCTGGGGACGGGTGAACGGGCGGCTCAATGGAACGGATCCATACCTTTGCCGTGCCGGGTGCGAGAAAGCAAGACCCGTGCGTTACGCCGCCGTAAATCCCGCTCGCCCCGCCCCTTATGTCAGAAAGCCCCGCAGCAGGGCGGCCGTACCGGCGCAGTGCTCGCGCATCATCTCCCGCGCCCCGTCCGCGTCCCCGTCGAGCACCGCCTCGACCAGAGCGGTGTGCTGGCGCTGTGAATGCTCCAGGTTCCGCACCAAGAGGGGGATGCAGTCCAGGAGGTCGTTGACGGTCGCGCGGACCGCCGCGTACTGCGCGGTGAGCGAGGGGGAGCCGCACAGCTCGGCGAGGGTCAGGTGCAGCAGGGTGTCCAGACGGCGGTACTCGGAGAGCGGCGCCTCGTGCGTCTGTGCGAGCGCCGTGCGCAGCCGCTCGCGCTGCTCTTCGCTCAGGCCGTGCGCCGCGCAGAGCCCGGCCGCGCCGACCTCGAGGACCTCGCGGAACCGCAGCGCGTCCTCGACGTCGACGTCCGCCACGCGCCGCCGCAGCTCGTCCTCGCCACCCGCCTCGGGGCGCGGACGCACGAACGTGCCGCCGTACCTGCCCCGCCGTGACTCGACCAGGCCCTGGTCCTGGAGCACCTTGAGGACCTCGCGCAGGGTGACCCGGCTGATGCCGAGCCGGTCGGCCAACTCCCTCTCCGACGGCAGGCGTTCGCCGCCGGGCACCAGGCCGAGGCGTACGACCTGGAGGATCTGTTCCAGGGCCTCCTCGAAACCGTTGCCCGCCCGTACGGGACGCAGGACCGGTGTGAGCCGGTCGTCGGCCCCAGCGCCAAAGGCGTCGGTACCCGTGTGCGACATCTGGCCGTACCCCCTTCCCAATCAATGGTTCTCGGCAATACCTTATGGCTCTCGGCTGACCCAAGGAGGCTTTTCCCGTGGCAGACCGCACACCCCCGCTCGGGATCGAGGAGCTGCGTGCTCTCGTCACGAGCGGCGAGATCGACACTGTCGTCCTGGCCTTCCCCGATATGCAAGGGCGGCTCCAGGGCAAGCGGTTCGCCGCCCGCTTCTTCCTCGACGACGTCCTGGAGCACGGCACGGAGGGCTGCAACTACCTCCTGGCCGTCGACACGGAGATGAACACCGTCGACGGATACGCGATGTCCTCCTGGGACCGCGGCTACGGCGACTTCGCCATGCACCCCGACCTGAGCACCCTGCGCCGCGTCCCCTGGAACGAGGGGACCGCGATGCTCATCGCGGACCTCGCCTGGAACGATTCCTCGCCGGTCGTGGCCGCGCCCCGCCAGATCCTGCGCCGCCAGCTCGACCGGCTCGCCGAACTCGGCTACACCGCCAACGTCGGCACCGAGCTGGAGTTCATCGTCTTCAAGGACACCTACGAGCAGGCCTGGGACGCGGGCTACAAGGCCCTGACCCCGGCCAACCAGTACAACATCGACTACTCGGTGCTCGGCACCGGACGCATCGAGCCGCTCCTGCGCCGCATCCGCAACGACATGGCGGCCGCCGGACTCGTCGTCGAGTCGGCCAAGGGCGAGTGCAACCCGGGCCAGCACGAGATCGTGTTCCGCTACGACGACGCCCTCGTCACCTGCGACCAGCACGCCATCTACAAGACCGGCGCCAAGGAGATCGCCTCCCAGGAGGGTGTCTCGCTCACCTTCATGGCCAAGTACAACGAGCGCGAAGGCAACTCCTGCCACATCCACCTCTCGCTCGCCGACGCGGACGGCACCAACGCCATGGCCGGTGACGGGCCCGGCGGGATGTCGCCCGTCATGCGGCACTTTTTGGCCGGGCAGCTCGCGGCGCTCAGGGAGTTCTCCCTGCTCTACGCGCCCAACATCAACTCGTACAAGCGGTTCCGGCCGGGGTCCTTCGCGCCCACCGCCGCCGCCTGGGGCCACGACAACCGGACCTGCGCGCTGCGTGTCGTCGGCCACGGCCGCTCGATGCGCTTCGAGAACCGGCTGCCGGGCGGAGACGTCAACCCGCACCTCGCGGTCGCCGGACTCGTCGCCGCTGGTCTGCACGGCATAGAGCAGAAGCTCGAACTGCCCGAGGAGTGCACGGGCAACGCCTACACCGGTGACTACGCGCACGTTCCCACCACCCTGCGCGAGGCCGCCGAGCTCTGGGAGAACAGTCCCATCGCCAAGGCCGCCTTCGGTGACGAGGTGGTCGCGCACTACAGCAACATGGCCCGGGTCGAGCTGGACGCCTTCGACTCCGCGGTGACCGACTGGGAGCTGCGCCGCTCCTTCGAACGCTTGTGAGGCACCCTTGCTGGACGTACTGAACCTCGAAGTACTGAACCCGGCGACGGAAGAGGTCGTCGCGACCGTCCCCGCCGCCACCCCGCAGGACGTCGACGCGGCCGTCGCGCGTGCGACATCGGCGCAGGCGAAGTGGGCCGCCACCGCCCCCGCCGACCGCGCCCGCCTGCTCCGCCGCTTCGCGGTCGCCGTCGACGAACACCTGGAAGAACTCGCCCGGTTGGAGGTGCGCGAAGCCGGTCACGTCATCGGCAACGCCCGCTGGGAAGCAGGCAACGTACGCGACCTCCTGGACTTCGCGGCTGGGGGAGTGGAGCGGCTGAGCGGCCGTCAGATCCCCGTACCCGGCGGCCTGAACGTCACGATCCTCGAACCCCTCGGCGTCGTCGGCGTCATCGCCCCCTGGAACTTCCCCATGCCGATCGCCGCCTGGGGCACCGCCCCGGCGCTCGCGGCCGGCAACGCGGTCATCCTGAAGCCCGCCGAGACGACGCCGCTCACCGCGCTCCGCCTCGCCGAACTCGCCCTGGAGGCGGGCCTTCCCGAGGGCCTCTTCCAGGTACTGCCGGGCGCGGGGGCCGTCGCGGGCAACGCCCTCGTCGAGCACCCGGGCGTCGCCAAGATCGTGTTCACCGGTTCTACGGGCGTCGGCAAGCAGATCATGGCCAAGTGCGCCGACCGCGTGAAGCGTCTGACGCTCGAACTCGGCGGCAAGAGCCCGAACATCGTCTTCGCCGACGCGGACGTGGAGGCCGCCGCCCTCGCCACCCCCATGTCGTATCTCGACAATTCCGGACAGGACTGCTGCGCCCGCACCCGCATCCTCGTCCAGCGCTCGGTCTACGACCGCTTCCTGGAGATCGTGCGGCCCGCGGTCGAGTCGATCGTCGTCGGCGACCCGTCCGACGAGAAGACCCAGATGGGGCCGCTGATCTCCAGGACGCAGCTGGAGCGCGTGCGTGCGTACGTCCCCTCCGGCACCGGAATCCACGGCACGGTCCCCGAAGGTCCCGGCTTCTGGTTCCCGCCGACGCTCCTCATTGACGTCGACGCCGCGTCGCCGGTGGCGACGGAGGAAGTCTTCGGGCCGGTCGCCGTCGTCCTGCCCTTCGACGACGAGGCCGACGCGATCCGCCTCGCCAACGCGACCGCGTACGGCCTTTCCGGGTCCATCTGGACGCGGGACGTGGGCCGCGCGCTGCGGGTCTCCGGAGCCGTCCAGGCGGGCAACCTGTCCGTCAACTCGCATTCCAGCGTGCGCTATTGGACCCCGTTCGGGGGTTACAAACAGTCCGGACTCGGCCGTGAGCTCGGTCCGGACGCGCTCGCCGCCTTCACGGAAACCAAGAACGTCTTCATCAGCACGGAGGCCTGAACCCCTATGTCGGACCAGAACATCTGCCGCCGCCTCGTCGGCCGCACCGCCGTCATCACC
This sequence comes from Streptomyces sp. NPDC050147, assembly GCF_040660195.1. Lineage (NCBI taxonomy): Bacteria > Bacillati > Actinomycetota > Actinomycetes > Kitasatosporales > Streptomycetaceae > Streptomyces > Streptomyces sp. NPDC050147. The sequence goes on from NZ_JBFALJ010000022.1 coordinate 115,082, forward strand.
GGCGCCGGCAGCGGCATCGGCCTCGCCACCGCCCGCCGCCTCGCCTCCGAGGGCGCGCACGTCGTCTGCGGCGACATCGACGAGAGCGCGGGCAAGAAGGCCGCCGAGGAGGTCGGCGGGACCTTCGTCAAGGTCGACGTCACCGACGCCGAGCAGGTCGAGGCGCTCTTCAAGACCGCGTACGACACCTATGGCTCGGTCGACATCGCCTTCAACAACGCGGGCATCTCACCGCCCGACGACGACTCCATCCTGGACACCGGCCTCGAAGCCTGGAAGCGCGTCCAGGAGGTCAACCTCACCTCCGTGTACCTCTGCTGCAAGGCCGCCATCCCCTACATGCGGCGCCAGGGCAAGGGCTCGATCATCAACACCGCCTCGTTCGTCGCGAGGATGGGCGCGGCGACGTCGCAGATCTCGTACACGGCGTCCAAGGGCGGTGTCCTCGCGATGTCACGCGAGCTGGGCGTGCAGTTCGCCCGCGAAGGCATCCGCGTGAACGCGCTCTGCCCGGGCCCGGTCAACACCCCGCTCCTCCAGGAGCTCTTCGCCAAGGACCCCGAGCGGGCCGCGCGCCGCCTCGTCCACATCCCCGTGGGGCGTTTCGCCGAGGCCGACGAGCTCGCCGCGGCCGTGGCATTCCTCGCCAGCGACGACTCCTCGTTCGTGAACGCCACGGACTTCCTCGTGGACGGCGGCATCGCCGGGGCGTACGTCACGCCCGTGTAGTTCATCCTCCATCAACCACCCCGTCAGCCGGGCGTCGCACGACGCCCGGCTGACCTGCGTAAACACGGGAGTGTGTTTGTGAACTTCAAGCGCCGCGCCGCCGCGGCAGCAGCAGTGATCGCCGTCGCCGGAGCCGGTCTCGTCACCGTCCAGGCCACCGCGGAAGCCACCCAGCCGGCGCGGTCCCAGCCGAAGGACTGCCCCTCGCTCACCGTCTCCCACGGCTGGTACGGCGAGAACAAGGCGCGCCTGCAGCGGTTGATCGACGCGTACGGCCACTGCGGCCCCCGGCGCCACCAGGGCGCCGCCAAGCCCGTCGCCGTCTTCGACTGGGACAACACGGTCATCAAGAACGACGTCGGCGACGCCACCATGTACTGGCTCCTGCGCAACAGCAAGATACGTACGCCGCAGAACGCCGACTGGCACACCACGAGCCGCTATCTCACCGACCCGGCCGCCAAGGCCCTCGCCAAGGCCTGCCCCGCCGACGGCGCCACCCTGCCCACGCGCCGCGACACGGACTGCGCCGACGAGATCGTCTCGGTCTACGGCGAGGGCACCACCAACGGCGGTGACGCGGCCTTCGCCGGCTTCGACCACCGGCGCATGGAACCCCAGTACGCCTGGCTCGCCCAGCTCACCCGTGGCTGGTCCAGCCAGCAGGTCAAGAAATTCGCCGCCGCGGCCCGCAGCGAGAACCTCGCCGCGCCCGTCGGCACCGAACAGCGCGTCGGCAGCGGCAAGGTCACCGGCTGGGTCCGCTACTACGACCAGCAGCGCGATCTGATCCGTACGCTCAAGAAGGCCGGATTCGACGTCTACGTGGTCTCCGCGTCGCCCGAGCCGGTCGCCGAGGTGTGGGCGAAGAGCGCGGGCGTCGACGCCCGGCACACCATCGGCATCCGCAACGTCACCGCGCGAGGGAAACTGACGGCCCATGTGAAGGGATGCGGTGCCGTCAAGGACGGCGACGACTCGATGATCACGTACATCGACGGCAAACGCTGCTGGATCAATCAGGAGATCTACGGGGTCCGGGGAGCCGCCGCCGAGAAGGTCCGACCGGCGGCCGGGCGCCAGGTGTTCGCGGCCGGGGACTCCGACACCGACATCTCCTTCCTGCGCGACGCCACGGCCCTGCGCCTCGTCCTGAACCGCAACAAGAACGAGCTGATGTGCCGTGCGTACGACAACGGCGACGGCCGCTGGCTGGTGAACCCCATGTTCATCGAGCCCAAGGGCAAGCTCGCCGAGCCGTACCCGTGCGCGAGCACCGGCTACACCGAACGGAACGGCGACGAGGGCCCCGTGCGCCGCGCGGACGGGTCCGTCATCCCCGACCAGAAGGACCGGGTGCATGGCTCCTGACCTGGCCCGGGAGATTGATGTACGGTCCATGCGCATGCGCAACAGACATGCCTTGGCTCTGACGCTGGCCACGGCCGCCACCCTGGCGGCCGTGCCGGCGACGCTCCCCGCGGCCGCCGCCACGCCCGCGAACCACTCCGCTGCGAAGGCCCGTTGCCCGCAGCTGTCCAAGAAGCTGACCTGGTTCGGCGACAACCGCGACCGGCTCCAGCAGGTGATCGACGAGCGCGGACGATGCGGCTCACACCGTGGCCACGACGACAAGCGCCCCGTCGCCGCCTTCGACTGGGACAACACGGTCGTCAAGAACGACATCACCGACGCGACGATCGCCTGGTCCCTCCGCCACGACAAGATCCTGCGCCCCGCCACCTGGAAATCCACCAGCAAGTGGATGACGGACGAGGCCGACAAGGCCCTCACCAAGGCGTGCGGCACGAAGGTGGCGGTCGGCAAGCCGTTGCCCACCTCCACCGACACCGACTGCGCCGACGAGATCTTCGAGGTCCGCGAGGACGGGAAGACGATGAGCGGCGCCGCCGCCTTCGCGGGGAAGTGGGACCACCGGCACACCGTCCCGCAGTACGCCTGGGTGCCCCAGCTCTTCGCCGGGCACACCGTCCCCGAACTGGAGTCCTACGCGGCGAAGGCCCGCAAGGAGGCCCTGGCCGCCCCCGTCGGCGCCACCCGGACCGTCGGCACGCACACCATCCCCGGCTACGCGCGCTACTACGACCAGCAGCGTGACCTCATCCGCACCCTCAAGAAGGCCGGGTTCGACGTCTACATCGTCTCGGCGGGCTCGGAGCCGGTGACGGAGGTCTGGTCGAAGAGCGTCGGTGTCGACCGCGAGCACACCATCGCCATCCGCTCCGTCCTCGACCGCGAGGGGCGGATCACCACCTGGAACCAGGGCTGTGGCGGCGTACCCGTGAACAAGGGCGAGGCCATCCCCTACATCGACGGCAAGCGCTGCTGGATCAACCAGGAGATCTACGGCGTCAAGGGCAAGTCGGCCTGGGACAAGCAGGACCCGTCGCGCCGCATCGCGCTCGGCGGCGGTGACGCCGACACGGACGTGACGTTCGTCGGCGACGCCACGGACGCCCACCTCGTCCTGAACCGCAACAAGAACGAGTTCATGTGCCGCGCGTACGACAACGCCGACGGCCGTTGGGTCGTGAACCCCATGTTCATCGAGCCCATGAAGCAGAAGCCCGACCTCTACCCGTGCTCGACAGCCGCGTACAACGCACCTGACGGGAGCAAGAGCCCGCTCCTGCGGGAGGACGGCTCGGCGGTGCCCGATGAGGCGGACTCGGTGTTCTGATCCTCACGGCACGTCTTAGAGTGCCGGGATGAGCATGTCGCCCCCTCCCGGCTGGTACACCGACCCGTCGGCGCCGCCGGCACAGCACGTCGAGCGCTGGTGGGACGGGTCGGCGTGGACCGAGCACCGGCGTGCCCCCGAGGCGCCCCCCATGGGCCAGGCGCAACCAGGGTTCGGCCCGCCGCAGGCACCGACCCAGGCCCAGCCGCTTGCGGGGACCTCCACAGGCGGCCGGGCCAAGGTGGTGGCGCTGACCACCGCCGGGGTCGTCCTGGTCGCGTCGATCGTCACCGGCGTGGTGCTCCTGGGCAAGGACGACGGCGGTGACCCGCGGGTCGAGGGCCCTGTGCCGGGCACGTCGGAGCCGGTGGACCCGCCCTCGCCGACCTCGCCGACGCCGACCACCTCGGCGCCGGACCCCGACCCCTCCACCCTGGTCGACCAGCTCAACGGCATCACGATCCCCGTCCCCGACGGCTGGGAGAAGGCCGACAGCACGGTCGGCGGCGACCCGACCGTCCGCACCCCGGACGTCTACGACTGCCCGGGCGAGGGCAGCCTCTGCCGCCACGGCACGGTCTACTCGCGCACGTCGACCGCGACCGACGAACGCTCGCCCAAGGCGCTCGCCCTGGGGGACATCAAGGACGCGGCGGACCGGGCGTACGACGAGGACAAGGTCGGAATGCGGCCCTTCGGCGGCATCGCGAGCCACGAGAAGGTGAAGGAGGGGACCGTGGCGGTCGCGGGCCGCTCCGGTTACCTCGTGCGCTGGCGCGTCCGCACGGAGAAGGGCCCCGGCGGGTACGTCCAGTCACTCGCCTTCCCCTCCAGCGTCGGGTCCGAGGCGATGGTGATCATCCGCTTCGCGATCGACGCGCGAACCGACGAAGGCGCGCCGCCGCTCTCCGACATGGACGAGATCACCAAGGGGATCCGCCCGGTCGGCGGCGGGACGAGCGGCGGCGTGGGCAACAGCGTGGGCGCGACACCCTGACGCTCCCGGTTCTCACCTGACGCTCCCGGGACCTCAGAGGAAGGTGTGGCCTTCTCCCCGGTACGTCGGGACGGTGGCCGTCACCCGGTCGCCCTCGACGAGGTGCAGCGCGTCGAACCGCTCGCACATCTCACCGGCCTTGGCGTGCCGGAACCACACCTTGTCGCCGAGTCGCAGGTCGTCCGCGGGTGCGCCGAGCAGCGGGGTCTGCACCTCGCCCGCGCCTTCCTGCGGGTCGTAGCGCAGCCCCTCCGGGAGGTACGGCACCGGGGAACGGTCGGCGCCCGCGGCGCCCGACGCGGGGTAGCCGCCGCCGAGCACGGTCACGGTGCCCGCGCCGGGGCGGCGCACCACGGGCTGGGCGAAGAGCGCGGCCGGACGCCCGCTGAACGACGTGTAGTTGTCGAAGAGGCGCGGTACGTACAGGCCCGACCCCGCGGCGATCTCGGTCACCGCCCGCTCGGCCGCCGTGTGCTGCACACTGCCGGTGCCGCCGCCGTTGACGAACTCCAGGTCCGGCGCGACCGCCCGCACCGCGCGGATGGTCTCCGCCCTGCGCGCCACGAGCTCCTTGCGGGCGGCGGCCTGCATCAGCCGGATCGCCCGGGAGCGCGCGGGATGACCGGCGACCGCGTCACCGACCCCCGCCACATGCCCCTCGTACGCCATCACCCCCACGAGACTGAAGCCGGGCCGCCGGGCCACGGCGCGGGCCAGCGCGGCGACCTGGACGGGGGAGTGCAGCGGCGAGCGCAGCGCACCGATCCGCACCCGCCCGCCGAGGATCTTGTAGGCGGTGTCCAACTCCAGGCAGACCCGCACCTCTTCGCGCCCGCCGTCCCTGGCCTCGTCGATGAGCCGCAGCTGCGCGGGGTCGTCGATCATCACGGTCACGGAGGACGCGAGCTTCGGATCGGCCGCCAACTCGGCGAAGGCCGCGCGGTCGGCCGAGGGGTAGGCGAGCAGGATGTCCTGGAACCCGGACCGCGCGAGCCACAGGGACTCGGCGAGCGTGTAGGACATGATCCCGGCGAAGCCGTCGCGGGCCAGAACGCGTTCGAGCAGGGCCCGGCAGCGCACGGACTTGCTCGCGACCCGGATCGGCTTACCGCCGGCCCGGCGCACGAGGTCGTCGGCATTGGCGTCGAACGCCTCCAGATCGACGATCGCGACAGGGGCGTCGAGGTGTGCGGTGGCCCGGTCGTAGCGGGCCCGGTCTGCTGCACGGGAGGTCATGGCCGAAGCCTGCCAGACGGGATTACCCGAGGGTAGGGGGATGATCCGGGCAGATCGCCCGGGGCCGCGGACTGGTTCCCGCGCGCCCGGAACCTGCCCTTAGAGTTACGCGCACAAGAGCGAGGAAACGGGGGGTGCATGAGCACGGAAGCGCGACGGGCCCCAGTCCCGCCACGTCCCACGACTCCGCCCCCACCGCCGGGCCCTCCCTCGTCGATGCCACCGCCCGCCCCCTCGGCCCGCTTCCCCGACGTGAGCCCGCCGTCCGCGGACCCGGAGCCGGCCGACGACGACCAGGACTCACTTCTGGAGGACCTGCTCGCGCCCTTCGACCGGGTGCGGATGCCGCGGCCCTCGGTACCACTGGACGACACGGACGGCATGGGGGACGCGGGGGAGCCGGACACCCCGGACGCCCTGGACGCCCCGGCCACCGGCACCCCGGGCAACCTGGACGACGCGGACGGTGCTGCCGACGAGGCGCAGCGGGTCGCCGATGAGGCGCAGGACTCTCCGCCCCCGCCGCCCGCCTCGGCGCGTTTTCCCGACGTGCCGCCGCCGTCGGCGACGACACGGACATCCGCGCGCCCCGCCGACCCGGCCCCGGACCCCGTCCCGTCCCCGCCGCTCCCTTCCGCCCCGCCGCACGTCGAGGCCCCGGACGTGGCAGAGCGGCGCACCGCGGAGTACCGGCTCCGTCCACCGATGCCTCCGGTGCCACCGCCGGATCCGACGGCGGCGGGCATACCCGGGCAACCGCCACGGCCGACGTCCGAGCCCGTGGCGGATCCCGCCGGTCGCGCCGCCGCCGGGCCGGCGGAGAAGGCCGAACCCTGGAGCGCGCCTGACGCGGGGCTCAGCCCCCCACCGCCCGCTTCGGAGCCCCGGCCCGTGCGCGAGGCAAGGACCCCCGCGGCCCCGCCCGCCCACGCGCACCGCCTCACGCCGAAGCCCGTATCCACAGCCACACCCCCACACACCACCGCCGCCTCCCCCCGAACGGCCGCCGCCCGTCGCGCCGTCGGTGCCGTCGACCTGACGCCCGGCCCCGGAGCCGGAGGTCCCTTCGTCTCGTTCGCCCGGCCCGCGCTGTACGACGACAGCACCACGCGGCTGCGGCCCGTCCGCACCTGGGCACAGCCTCGCGTGAGCGCCGCCGCTGCCTGTGTCGTGCTCGGTCTCGGACTCATCGGGGGCGCGGCGACGGGGAGCTGGCTGACTGGGGGCTCCGAGGGGACGGCTCCCACGCGCACCGCGTACGCCGTGGCGGGCGAGCTCTGGCACAGCGTGCCCGTCGACCAGCTCTTCCCGGCCACCATCAAGGGAGAGGGCGCGGGCCCCGGCGGGGCCGACCGGACCTGGACCCGCGTCGCCGTGGCCCCCGACACCCACTGCAGAAGCGCCTTCGACCCGCTCCTGCGCAAGGCGCTCGCCCCTGCGGGCTGCCTCCGGCTGCTGCGCGCCACGTACACGGACGCGACCCGCAGCCATGTCACCACCGTCGGCCTGCTGTTCACCAAGGCCGACGCCGAAGCGATGAGCTCCCTGCGCACGCGCTTCACGGAGGAGGGCCTCGACCGGCGCCCCGACCTGATGCCACGGCCGTACGCAGCCAAGGGCACCCCGGCCGGGGACTTCGGCGACGCCCAGCGCGCCTCCTGGACCGTCTCCGTGCTCCCGGATGCCCCCGTCGTCGCCTTCGCCGTCTCCGGCTTCGCCGACGGCCGTACGGTCACCGAGCCCGAGCCCGCCGATGAGGCCATGAAGACGTCCGCCACCTCCGCTCCCGCCCAGGCGGGCCTCGGCCACGAGGCGAAGGGCATCGCCGACCGCGTCGAGCGACGCCTGCGCAAGGCCATCGCGGCCACGGAGAAGCCCTCATGAGATTCCGTCAGGCGGTCGCCGCCGCCCTCGCCCTCCCGCTCGCCCTGCTGCCCGCCACCGCCCACGCCGACGACGGCATACGCGCCCAGCAGTGGGCCCTCGACGCCATGCACACCAGCCAGGCCTGGCAGACCACCAAGGGCAAGGGCATCACCGTCGCCGTCCTGGACACCGGCATAGACGGCGACCACCCCGACCTGGCAGGCAGCGTCCTCGAAGGCAAGGACATGGTCGGCTTCGGGGCGAAGAAGGGCGACCGCCCCTGGGCCAGGCACGGCACCGCCATGGCCGGCATCATCGCGGGCCACGGACACGGCGCGGGCCGCGGTGACGGCGTACTCGGCATCGCGCCCGAGGCGAAGATCCTCCCGATCCGCGTGATCCTGGAGGACGGTGACCCCGACCGCTCGAAGGCCCGCAACACCCGGGGCAACGCCCTTGCCGACGGCATCCGCTGGGCCACCGACCACGGCGCCGACGTCATCAACCTCTCCCTGGGCGACGACTCCAAGTCCGCCCACCCGGAGCCCGCGGAGGACGCCGCCGTCCAGTACGCACTGAAGAAGGGCGCCGTCGTCGTCGCGTCGGCGGGCAACGGCGGCGAGCGCGGCGACCACATCTCGTACCCCGCGGCCTACCCCGGCGTCATTGCCGCCACCGCCGTCGACGAGAGCGGCGACCGCGCCTCCTTCTCCACCCGCCGCTGGTACGCGACGGTCAGCGCCCCCGGCAAGGACATCGTCATCGCCGACCCGGACCGGGAGTACTACGAGGGCTGGGGCACCAGCGCCGCTTCGGCGTTCGTCTCGGGTGCCGTCGCCCTGATCCGCGCCGCCCATCCCGGCCTGACCCCGCCCCAGATCAAGCAGCTCCTGGAGGACACCGCCCGCGACGTGCCGAGCGGCGGCCGCGACGACTCACGCGGCTTCGGCTTCATCGACCCGGCGGCCGCGATCGCCGAGGGCGGCAAGAAGAAGCCGGACGGGCTGAGATCGGCGACGTACGGAAAGAAGTACTTCGGGCCTGGCCCGGACGCGGACGAGGGCGACGACGGTCCTGCCGGCTGGGTGGGGCCGGTCGCGGGCGGCTTCGGCTTCGCCCTCCTGGCAGCGGCGGTCTACCTCTGGCGCGGTCGCGGGGCAACCCGCCCCGGCACCGCCCGACAGGACCGGGACCTCGGTCGATAGGGTCGTGACCGTGGCGAACAAGAACATCCCGGACCCCGGCTTCTCCGACGACGACGGCTCCGCCGACCCCCGCCTCCACGCGGCCCTGACCGCGTGGGCCGAGGACCCCACGGCCCACGGCCCCGTCCTTGAGGCGCTCACCGGCGCCCGGCTGCTGGTCCCCGTGGTCGCCGTACTGGGAGAGGTCGAGGAGGACGAGAACGGGCTGCGCCGCGAGAAGACCAGCGACATGGCGGTCCCCACCCTCAAGGCGGGCGACCGCAAGGCGCTCCCCGCGTTCACCTCGACCCGGGCGCTCGCCCTGTGGGACCCGGAGGCCCGGCCTGTCGCCGTCCCCCTGCATCAGGCGCTCCAGGCCGCGGCCCACGAGCAGGCCGACACGATCGTGCTGGACCTCGCGGGACCCGTCCCCTACGAGCTCAACCGGCCCGCCCTGATCGCCCTCTCCGAGGGCCGCCACACCCCGGACCCGCTCGCCGACCCCGCCGTCACGGCCGCCGTGCGCGCGTCCGTCGCCGCAGAGCCCGCCGTCGTGCGGGCCTACCTGGGCGCGGGCACCGCGGACGGCACCCTCGCGCTCGTCCTCGACCCCGCGGCGGACCAGGCCGAAGCCGCCCAGCGCGTCGCCCGGCACATCGCGGCCGACGAAACACTGAGGGCCCGCCTGGTGAGCGGCCTCGACCTGGCACTGCTGCCGACCGGGGCGACGCCACCGGGCGAGCCCTTCTACGTACGTCCGTGACGCGCGTGAGGTACCTGACGGCTCAGCCGAAGACCGGGCCCGTGTACTTCTCGCCCGGACCCTGACCCGGCTCGTCCGGAACCTCGGACGCCTCGCGGAAGGCCAGCTGCAGCGACTTCAGGCCGTCGCGCAGCGGCGCCGCGTGGAACGAGGAGATCTCCGTGGCGCTCGCGTCCATCAGGCCGGCGAGCGAGTGGATCAGCTTGCGGGCCTCGTCGAGGTCCTTGTGGCCCTCGCCGCCCTCGGCGAGACCGAGGTTCACGGCCGCGGCGCTCATCAGGTGGACGGCGACCGTGGTGATCACCTCGACCGCGGGGACGTCCGCGATGTCACGGGTCAGGGTGTCGAAGTCGGGGGAGTCGGAGGCCGGGCCGGTGCCGGACTCGGGGGTGGGGGTCGCGTCGCTCATGTCCCACACGATATGCGGAGCCCCGCCTGGAGCGACCCGCGGGAGTCCGTGAACACGTTCGAGCGCGGTGGTTAGCCCCACCTCTGTGGAGGTGCTAACCTTGTGTAACGACCGGCCGGACACTCGCGTGCCACGCAGAGACCCGGCCCACAAGTGGAGGCTCCGCTTCCCACCTAGTCGCTCCTTGAGCGGCGGGTCACCGGTCAGGCAGCCGTAGTCCTTGAGACTTACGGCAGGCCCGAGATGCGCCCCGCGATCATCGCGGAGGTGCTCCGGTAGTAATGGAGCCCCTTCCTGTGATCGGTTGGGGCATTTTTTATGCACTCACTCGGTTGGTCGACACAACAGACGTAACGCGGCTGTCCGCCAGACCGCCGCGTGGTGCTACCGAGGAGGATCCATCAGCGCCGAGCCCCGCATCAACGACCGGATTCGCGTTCCCGAGGTGCGACTTGTCGGCCCCAGCGGCGAGCAGGTCGGGATTGTTCCGCTTGCCAAGGCCCTGGAGCTCGCACAGGAGTACGACCTCGACCTGGTCGAGGTGGCGGCGACCGCCCGTCCGCCCGTGTGCAAGCTCATGGACTACGGGAAGTTCAAGTACGAGTCGGCCATGAAGGCCCGTGAGGCGCGCAAGAACCAGGCGCACACGGTCATCAAGGAGATGAAGCTCCGGCCGAAGATCGACCCGCACGACTATGACACCAAGAAGGGTCACGTCGTCCGGTTCCTCAAGCAGGGCGACAAGGTCAAGATCACGATCATGTTCCGTGGTCGCGAGCAGTCCCGGCCGGAACTCGGCTACCGACTGCTGCAGCGTCTCGCGAACGACGTCGAAGACCTCGGGTTCATCGAGTCGAACCCGAAGCAGGACGGCCGAAACATGATCATGGTCCTCGGTCCGCACAAGAAGAAGACCGAAGCCATGGCCGAAGCTCGCGAGGCCCAGGCGGTCCGCAAGGCGGACGCCAAGGCCAACCCGGGTCGCTCGCAGAACTCGGCCGCGGAGGACGAGTCCGACGAGGCTCCCGCCGAAGCCGCCCCCGAGGCCGAGGCGCCCGCCGAGGAGCCTGCAGAGGCCTGATCCGGGACGCGCCTCCCACGCGCGCCCTGGTGACAACCGATACATCTGACGCTCCCTGCCTCCGGTTCGCAGGAACCGGAAACGGCAGGGAGTGCCACTGACGAGGAGAGAACGGCGCTATGCCGAAGAACAAGACGCACAGCGGTGCCAGCAAGCGCTTCAAGATCACCGGCTCCGGCAAGGTGCTCCGTGAGCGCGCCGGCAAGCGCCACCTGCTCGAGCACAAGTCGTCCCGTCTGACGCGTCGCCTCAGTGGCAACGCCGAGATGGCCCCGGGCGACGCCAAGAAGATCAAGAAGCTTCTCGGCAAGTGAGTACGGGCGCACACCGCGCCTGACCTCTGACCGGGACCTATTCGAAACCGGGTCGTGTGAGTCCAACCACGGCCCCGCTACAAGGAGTTAACAAGTGGCACGCGTCAAGCGGGCAGTCAACGCCCACAAGAAGCGTCGGGCGATCCTCGAGGCGGCCAAGGGTTACCGCGGCCAGAGGTCGCGCCTGTACCGCAAGGCCAAGGAGCAGGTCACCCACTCCCTGGTCTACAACTACAACGACCGCAAGAAGCGCAAGGGCGACTTCCGTCGGCTGTGGATCCAGCGCATCAACGCCGCTGCCCGCCAGAACGGCATGACGTACAACCGCCTCATCCAGGGTCTGAACGCCGCCAACATCGAGGTGGACCGTAAGATCCTGGCCGAGCTTGCCGTCAACGACCCGAACGCGTTCGCCGCGCTCGTCGAGGTCGCGCAGAAGGCTCTGCCGTCGGACGTCAACGCGCCCAAGGCTGCCTGACGCTGCGCTGTACTTGAGCCGTGACTCGCGGACCCGCAGGCCCTCTGGCCTGCGGGTCCACGTGCGTCCGGCCTCACGTCCCCCGTCACTGCCGTCCGCCGGTCGTCGCCGGCTGAGCGCGCCCACGCGGCGGAGCCGCACATAGACACAGCCCCGCGCCCCTGACGGGGCTCTCCCCAAGGTGAGTTTCATGGTTGCCGCCCCCGAGTTGATCTCTCCCAAGTCGCCGCGCGTCAGCGCCGCCCGGCGGCTGGCCAAGCGGAACTTCCGGGGGAAGGAGCAGCTGTTTCTCGCCGAAGGGCCGCAGGCCGTGCGGGAGGGGGCCGCGCACCCGGACACGCTCGTCGAGCTGTTCGCCACCGTCGAGGCCGCCGAGCGTTACGCCGACATCGTCGGCGAGGCGCGCGCCGCCGGTGCCCGGGTGCACCTGGCGGACGAGGACGTCATCGCCGACATCTCGACGACCGTGACGCCCCAGGGGCTCGTCGGCGTCTGCCGGTTCCTGGACACCCCCTTCGACAGCATCCTCGCCGCCAGGCCGAAGCTGGTCGCCGTCCTCGCGCACGTCCGCGACCCCGGAAACGCAGGCACCGTACTGCGGTGTGCCGACGCGGCGGGGGCCGACGCCGTCGTCCTGACGGACGCCTCCGTGGACCTCTACAACCCCAAGTGCGTGCGCGCGTCGGTCGGTTCGCTGTTCCACCTGCCCGTCGCCGTCGGCGTACCCGTCGAGCGGGCCGTCCAAGGGCTGAAGGACGCGGGCGTACGCATTCTCGCCGCCGACGGAGCGGGCGACGACGACCTGGACGACGAGCTCGACAAGGGCACCATGGGCACACCCTCCGCCTGGGTCTTCGGCAACGAGGCATGGGGGCTCCCGGAGGAGACCCGCGCACTCGCCGACGCCGTGGTGCGCGTTCCGATCCACGGCAGAGCCGAAAGCCTCAACCTCGCGACGGCGGCGGCCGTGTGCCTCTATGCGTCCGCCCGTGCACAGCGTGCGGCTGGAGGGTGCCGTTCCGTCACTCCCAGCTAGTAGGGTGACGGGCTCGGAGGCCTCCTGCGCCGGTCCGAGAGGTGGGGTACGGGGAATGAGCATCGGCACGAGCAGATCACCGGGAGTACGGGGCATCCTGTCCACTCGCGCGGACCATGGCGCCCTCGGTGACCTCGGCGGCCTCGGTGTCGACCCGGACGACCTTCCCGACGGCCTCGTCGTCGCGGACGAGACCGGCCACGTCATCTGCTTCAACGCCGCTGCCGTGCGCATCACCGCGGTGCACGCCGACGACGCCCTGGGCGCGCCGCTGGAGCGCGCCCTTCCTTTAGAGGACCTCGAAGGCCGCCGCTGGTGGCAGCTGACCGATCCGTACGGCGGCCTGGCCACCCGCTTCGCCCAGCCCGAGCGCAATCTGCTGCTCCCCGGCGGACGTGAGGTCCTCGTCTCCGCGCGCTATGTGCGCACCGCGCCCACCGGCCCCGTCCGCCGCGTCGTCGTCTCCCTCCGCGACACCGAGGCCCGCCGCCGCACCGAGCGCAGCCACGCGGAACTGATCGCCACCGTCGCCCACGAGCTCCGCTCGCCGCTGACCTCCGTGAAGGGCTTCACCGCGACGCTGCTCGCCAAGTGGGAGCGGTTCACCGACGACCAGAAGAAACTGATGCTGGAGACGGTGGACGCCGACGCCAACCGCGTCACGCGGCTCATCGCCGAGCTCCTCGACATCTCCCGCATCGACTCCGGGCGGCTCGAACTGCGCCGTCAGCCCGTCGACATCGGCGCCGCCGTCGGCCGCCACGTCCAGGCCCACGTCGCCTCCGGCCAGGACGCCGACCGCTTCCTCGTGCGGATACAGCAGCCCCTGCCCGATCTCTGGGCCGACCCCGACAAGATCGACCAGGTGCTCAGCAATCTGCTCGAAAATGCCGTGCGGCACGGCGAAGGAACCGTCACCATCGACGTGGCACCCTCATCGTCCCCGCGCGAGCGGGGCGGGGCCGAGACGGCCGTGACCGTGAGCGACGAGGGGACCGGCATTCCGGAAGAATCGATGGGCCGCGTCTTCACCCGCTTCTGGCGGGGCAGCAAGCGCGGCGGGACGGGACTCGGCTTGTACATCGTGAAGGGCATCGTGGAAGCGCACGGCGGGACCATCACCGTCGGCCGCGCGCCCGGCGGCGGCGCCCAGTTCCGATTTACGTTGCCCGTGGGCACTCCGGCGTATCTCCTGTGACCTTCTCCGGTCACCACTGATCACTTCTGATCCGCCTGAGCACGGCCCGCGGGCTCATTCACCTGCGCCACCCCCGTTAGACTCGATCCTTGGCACGTTTGCGTCCCCCTATGTGGACGATTCGTCTCCGAGTCGTAGACGGGGACCATCACCAGCCAACCGGAAGCACGGGAAGAGATGTCGGCACCGAACAAGTCGTACGACCCTGTTGAGGTCGAGGCACTGAAACCTGAAGAGATCGAGCGCATGCGGGACGAGGCGCTCGCCGCCTTCGCCGCCGCCGGCGACCTCGAACAGCTCCAGGAGGCCAAGGTCGCGCACACCGGCGGCACCTCGCCGCTGGCCCTCGCCAACCGCGAGATCGGCGCACTGCCCCCGCAGGCCAAGGCCGAGGCCGGCAAGCGCGTCGGCATGGCGCGCGGCGCGGTCAGCAAGGCGCTCGCCGCCCGCCAGAGCGAGCTCGAGGCCGAGCGCGACGCCCGGGTGCTTGTCGAGGAGGCGGTGGACGTCACGCTGCCGTACGACCGCGTACCGGCCGGTGCCCGGCACCCGCTGACCACGTTCATGGAGCGTGTCGCGGACGTCTTCGTCGCCATGGGCTACGAGATCGCGGAGGGCCCCGAGGTCGAGGCGGAGTGGTTCAACTTCGACGCCCTGAACTTCACCCCGGACCACCCGGCCCGGCAGATGCAGGACACCTTCTTCGTCCAGGGCCCCGACGGCGCCAAGGACGCGGCAGGCGACGAGTCCGGTGTCGTGCTGCGTACGCACACCTCGCCCGTGCAGGCCCGCGCGCTCCTCGAACGCCGTGAGCCGCCCGTCTACATCGTCTGCCCCGGCCGTGTGTACCGCACGGACGAGCTCGACGCCACGCACACCCCGGTCTTCCACCAGATCGAGCTGCTCGCCGTGGACGAGGGCCTGACCATGGCCGACCTCAAGGGCACCCTGGACCACATGGTCCAGTCGCTCTTCGGCGCCGACATGAAGACGCGCCTGCGGCCGAACTACTTCCCGTTCACCGAGCCGTCCGCCGAGATGGACATGGTCTGCTACGTCTGCCGTGGCGAGTCCGTGGGCAACCCCGGCCGCCCCTGCCGCACCTGCGGCAGCGAGGGCTGGATCGAGCTGGGCGGCTGCGGCATGGTCAACCCGAAGGTGCTCACCGCCTGCGGCGTCGACCCCCAGAAGTACAGCGGATTCGCCTTCGGGTTCGGCATCGAACGGATGCTGATGTTCCGCCACAACGTCGAAGACATGCGAGACATGGTCGAGGGTGACGTCCGGTTCACCCGGCCCTTCGGGATGGAGATCTGATGCGGGTCCCGCTTTCCTGGCTGCGGGAGTACGTCGATCTCCCCGCCACCGAGACCGGCCGTGACGTACAGGCCAAGCTGATCGAGGTCGGCCTCGAGGTCGAGACCGTCGAGCAGACCGGTACCGGCCTCACCGGCCCGCTGGTCGTCGGCAAGGTCCTCACCATCGAGGAGCTGGAGGGCTTCAAGAAGCCCATCCGCTTCTGCACCGTCGACGTCGGCCAGGCCAACGGCACCGGCGAGCCGCAGGAGATCGTCTGCGGCGCCCGTAACTTCGCCGTCGGCGACAAGGTCGTCGTGGTGCTGCCCGGCGCCGTCCTGCCCGGCGACTTCAAGATCGCCGCGCGCAAGACGTACGGCAAGACGTCGCACGGCATGATCTGCTCCGGCGACGAGCTGGGCATGGGCGACGACGGAAGCGGCGGCATCATCGTCCTTCCGCCCGAGCACGAGGCCGGCACCGACGCCATCAAGCTGCTCGAACTGGTCGACGAGGTCCTGGACATCGCCGTCACGCCCGACCGCGGGTACGCCCTGTCGATGCGCGGCGTCGCCCGCGAGACCGCCATCGCGTACGGCCTTCCGCTGCGCGACCCGGCGCTCCTCGACGTGCCCGCGCCGAACGCCCTCGGCTACCCGGTCAAGATCTCCGACCCGATGGGCTGCGACCGCTTCACCGCGCGCACGGTCACGGGTCTGCGGCCCGAGTCCCGGTCGCCGATCTGGCTGCAGCGCCGCCTCCAGAAGGCGGGCATGCGCCCGATCTCGCTCGCCGTCGACATCGCGAACTACGTGATGCTGGAGCTCGGCCAGCCGCTGCACGCCTACGACCGCTCGCGCATCGAGGGCGCGATCGGCGTACGCCGTGCCGAGCAGGGCGAGAAGTTCACGACGCTCGACGGGATCAAGCGCGTCCTCGACGCCGAGGACCTGGTCATCACCGACGACCGCGGCCCGATCGGCCTCGCGGGCGTCATGGGCGGCGCCAACACCGAGATCGCCGACCACGAAGAAACGGCCGGGACCACCGACGTCGTCATCGAGGCCGCGCACTTCGACGCGATCTCCATCGCCCGCACGGCCCGGCGCCACAAGCTGCCCTCCGAGGCGGCCAAGCGCTTCGAGCGCGGCGTCGACCCGCAGGCCGCCTCCGCCGCCGCGCAGCGCACGGTGGATCTCCTCGTCCTGCTCGCGGGCGGCACCGCCGAGCCCGGGGTCACCGAGGTCATCGCGCCCTCCGCGCCGCACACGATCGCCATGCCCGCCGACCACCCGGACAAGGTCGCCGGCGTGAAGTACGGCCGCGAGACCGTCGTACGCCGCCTCCAGGAGGTCGGGTGTGACGTCTACGGCCAGGATGCCCTGACGGTCACCGTGCCGTCCTGGCGTCCCGACCTCGCCGAGCCGAACGACCTCGCCGAAGAGGTCATCCGCCTCGAGGGGTACGAGAACCTCCCCTCGACGCTGCCCAAGCCCCCCGCGGGCCGCGGCCTCACCGCCCGGCAGCGGCTGCACCGCCGCGTCGGCCGCGCGCTGGCCGGAAGCGGATTCGTCGAGGCGCCGAACTACCCGTTCATCGGCGAGCAGGTCTTCGACCAGCTGGGCCTCGAGCCCGGCGACCCCAAGCGCCGCGTCGTGAAGCTGGTCAACCCGCTCTCCGACGAGGAGCCCGCTCTCCGTACGACGCTGCTCCCGGGGCTGCTCGGCGCGCTGCGCCGCAACGAAGGCCGCGGCAGCCACGACCTGGCGCTCTTCGAGACGGGTCTGGTCTTCCAGCCGCGTGAGGAGTCCCGTGTCGCGGTGCGGCTGCCCGTCGACCGGCGTCCCACGGACGAGGAGATCGCCTCCCTGACCGAGGCGCTCCCCGTGCAGCCGAGGCACGCAGCCGTCGTCCTCGCGGGCGCCCGGGAGCAGGCCGGCTGGTGGGGCAAGGGCCGTCCGTCCGAGTGGGCCGACGCGGTCGAGGCCGCGCGCGTCCTGGCCGCCGAGTCGGGCACCGAACTGCTCGTGCGCCAGGGCCAGTACGGTCCGTGGCACCCGGGCCGGTGCGCCGAGCTCGCCGTCGTGATCGACGGTGCCGAGCAGGTCATCGGGCACGCGGGCGAGTTGCACCCGCGCGTCGTCAAGGCGCTCGGTCTGCCCGCGCGCACCTGCGCGATGGAGCTCGACCTGGACCGTCTGGAGGACGCGAGCTCCGGTGTCCCGCAGGGGCCGAAGATCTCCACCTTCCCGGTCGCCACGCAGGACGTCGCGCTCGTCGTCGACGGGGGCGTGCCCGCCGCCGACGTGGAGAAGGTGCTGCGCGAGGGCGCGGGTGAACTCCTGGAGTCCATCCGGCTGTTCGACGTCTTCGAGGGCGAGCAGATCGGCGCGGGCAAGAAGTCCCTGGCGTACGCGCTGCGCTTCCGCTCGGACGACCGCACGCTGACCGTCGACGAGGCCTCCGCGGCCCGGGACGCGGCCGTCGCCCTGGCGGCCGAGCGGACCGGCGCGGTGCTGCGCGGAGCGTAGTCACCGCCAGTAGTCGCCGCCAGGCGCACAAGAGGCGCAAAGAAGGGCGTATCCGGGTCTCCGGGTACGCCCTTCACTCGTTTGAGTGGCAAGTGAGCCCTCTCTGACCCGTTCGGCTCAGACGGTCGACAGAATCAGTGCGGCCGCGGGGGCTGTGATCTGCAAGGCCCGCGCGGTCCGCACGCTGAACAGGGCCTTAGGGGGGCCGTCGGCATGATCCGTATCAGGGCTGGAGATCCCCGCCGGGCGCTGCTCCGGGCGAGGAGCCGGGCCAGGCTCCGTGTGAAGGCCGGGACGAGGGTGTCCCGTGTGAATCCGCCGCGCGTCCGACGTGTCCTGGCGCTCGGCCTTCCCACGGTGTGGGGTGCGGCCGCCATCACGTACAAACTCGCCTGCCCGCTCGCCCAGCAGGACGGTATGGGGGCGCGGATCGCCACCAGCGCGGTCTTCTTCGCGGTCGGCACCGGTCTGATATGGCATGTCCGCGGCACGCTGCTGCGGGAGCTGCGCCAGCTCCGTGAGGTGGCGGGCGCCGCGCAGAACGTCCTGCTTCGCCCGCTGCCGCCATGCGTCGAGGGCCTCACGGTCGCGGCCGGGCGGCTCTCCGCGTCACGGGGTGCCTCCGTCGGCGGGGATCTGTACGAGGTCATGGCGACCGATCACGGTGTCCGCGTGGTCATGGGCGATGTACGCGGGCACGGCCTGACCGCCATCAGCACGGCCGCTGCCGTGCTCGGCAGCTTCCGCGAGGCGGCCCACGAAGAACCCGAACTCTCCCATGTGCTCAGGAAGTTGGAGCGCTCCCTCGGACGGCATCTGCGGGAGCGGTCGCGGGCCGAGCACCCGGCGGGCGGCGGCCCGGCGCCGGACAGCGCGGCCGGCGAGGAGTTCGTCACCGTACTCCTGATGGAGATCGGCCCGGAGGGCGAGCTGTCCGCGCTCAACTGCGGTCATCCCTGGCCCTACCGCCTGAGCGGGCACGCCGAGCCGGTCGCCGGAGAGGACCCGTTGCCGCCGCTCGGACCCTTCCCGCTCCCCGCCGAACTGCCCCTGCTCCGTTGCGGACCGCTCCTGCCGGGGGAGGCGCTGGCCCTGCACACGGACGGCATGGAGGACGCGCGGGACGCGGCCGGACAGTTCTTCCCGCTCCAGGCGGCGCTCACCGAAGCGGTGCGGGTCCCGCCGGTCGCGCCCCAGACCGTGATCCGCGCGGTGTACGCCCAACTCGCGCGGCACGCCGGGCGGAAAGCCACCGACGACGCCGCGCTCCTGATCCTGCGGAACGACCGTCGAAGGGTGCCGGCGCAGAAGAGGGAGACGGTGCGTCGGCAGAGCACCATGACGTGACGCACCGTCAACCTCCGCCGGCCTTGCGCCGCCCGACCCCGCCTGTAGGTGTCGGGCAGACGGCGGGGCGGGCGGCGCCAGTGAGGGCCGCCGTACTTTTCGAGGGGGAGCCGGCGGCCCGGCCGGCCTCCTTGTGAGGAACCTCAGTCAAGCGTGACGGGAGTGGCGACGGCAGAGCGCACACCCCCCGGATTCGGGCGTTCCGTTCACACCCCGTGTGAAACCACCTCTACTACGCTGGCCACACCGAGCCACCGGAGGGCCTCCATGCAGCCCAATACCCTGCTCGACGCGATCCTCGACGAGGCGGGAATCTCCCACGCGGGCCTGGCTGCCCACGTCAATCAGGCAGGGAGGAGCCGAGGCCTCGCCCTGCGGTACGAACACACCGCCGTATCACGGTGGTTGAAGGGCCAGCGCCCGCGCGGCCAGGTGCCCGACCTGATCTGCGAGGTCCTCGCGGGCCGCCTCCAGCGCACCGTCACTCTCGACGACATCGGCCTAGGCGTGCCGGGGCGGCCGGCCGTGGGGCACAGCTCCATGGCCTCGACGCTTTCCGGGTTCGTGGAGCGAGCCACGGCCCTGTGGCGCTCGGACGAACAGCAGCGCCCGCACCTTCTGGGCGCACCCGCGGTCACCGGAACACCCGCGGTCATGCCTGTCTGGGAGTGGGAGAACCCGCCCGAGGACGTGGACGTCTCGCGCGGCGGCAGGCACCAGGTGAGCACGGCCGACATCGACATGATGCGCGCGGCCCGCGCCCACTACGAGCAGATGTACCGCAAGACCGGCGGCATCGCGACCCGCACCCGCATCGTCGGCTTCCTCAACGCCGAGGCCGCGCCGCTGCTGCGCGGCAGCTACACGGACGAGACGGGACGCCAACTGCACAGATCCACCGGGGGTCTGGTGGCCATCGCGGGGATCTGTGCCTACGACTCGGACGCGCACGGCCTGGCCCAGCGCTACTTCCACCAGGCCCTGCGGCTGGCAAAGGCCAGCGGGGACAGGGGACTTGGCGCCTATGTGATCGCGCTGCTCGTCAACCAGTCGCTGTTCATGCGCGAGTACCGCCAGGCGGTGGCCTTCGCGGAGGCCGCGCTGCGTGCCGCGGGCCGCGAGCTCACCCCGGCCCTGGCATCCGATCTCTACGCCATGCAGGCCAAGTCGTACGCACACCTGGGCGACGGCAGCAGCGCGCTGTCCTGCATCCGGCGTGCGGAGGTCGCAGCGGATCGCATCCGGCGTGGGCGCGAACCGGACGAGACCGGATATGTCCAGCCCGGACTCGTCAACGTACAAGTGGCGGAGGCGCTGCTCAGCCTCGGCGACCTCACGGGGGCGCGTGAACACGCGGCGGCGGCGGTGGACACGCCGGCTCACGACCGGGGCCGGGTCCATCGGCTCGCCATGCTCAGCCAGATCGAACTACGCCAGGGGAACACCGACGAGGCGGTGGCCACGGCGGTGGAAATGGCAGAGCAGGCACGGGGAATGGAGTCCCAGCGGCTGCGCGACCGGCTGCGGGCCGTGCGGGAACATCTGGTGCGCAGCGACTGCGCGGGCACGGCCGAGGCGGCCGAACTCATCGACGGGGCACTGCGCGTACCCCTGTGATGCGCACCGCGCGTATGAAGGCTACGACCCACGGCGAGCGCTGAACTCAGCCGTCGTTCACACGCTGCTCTGAACACCCTCCTGCTGCGATATTGCCATCTACTCGGCGGAAGGTGGCAGAACCGTGCAGTGGACGAAACAAAGCGAACAAACTGTGTATGGAAACCGATGGTTCACGGTCAATTTGGCAGATGTGGAGCTGCCCGATGGCCGTCACCTCGACCACTTCCTGATACGGCTGCGGCCCGTCGCCGTGGCCACCGTCGTCAACGAGGCCAACGAGGTGCTGCTGCTCTGGCGGCACCGCTTCATCACCGACAGCTGGGGCTGGGAGCTCGCCGCGGGCGTCGTCGAGGACGGCGAGGATCTCGCGTACGCGGCGGCGAGGGAAATGGAGGAGGAGACCGGCTGGCGGCCGGGCCCGTTACGACACCTGATGAGTGTCGAGCCGTCCAATGGGCTCACCGATGCCAGACACCACATCTACTGGTCGGATGAGTGCACCTACATCGGTCATCCCGAGGACGACTTCGAGTCCGACCGCCGTGAATGGGTCCCACTCAAACTCGTCCCTGACATGGTGGCCCGCGGAGAAGTACCGGCCGCCAACATGGCGGCGGCGCTCCTCCTCCTGCACCACCTGCGCCTTGGCCAGGACGCGCACTAACGACCGATGGCCTGCCAAACTGCCACGGCGAGCGCGCCTACCGCCGTGAGGGCGAGTAGGGCGGGCAGCGGCCAGCGAGTGTGCTCAAGTGCGGTGATCCTTACCGCCAACTCATCCTGGTTCTTGACGTTCTGTTCGTCGTGTTGGGTGAGCAACGCCAGCTGTCCGTCGACGCGGGCAAGGCCCACCTCCAAGCTGCGGCGTAACTCGGCGAGTTCTTCGGGGACCACGCGAAGTTCAGGGTCGGCGGTCACAAGTCCGTTCCTTTCTGTAGCTGTCCATCCCCCTGCTACGCACGGAAAGTCAACTCGCCTGGTGGCCGGGGCGGGAGAGTGTGCGAAGGGCATATGCGAGCCCATGGCGCACACGGTGTGTGAACGCCGCGGGCCCGGCACTCGATCGAGTGCCGGGCCCGCGTGCGGTGCGAAGTTCCGGATGCCAGTGTGAGCGGCGTCAGCCGTACGGATAGAAGCCCGAGCCGGACTTGCGGCCGAGCCTGCCCGCGTCCACCATCCGCTGGAGCAGCGGGGGAGCGGCGTACAGCGGCTCCTTGTACTCGGCGTACATGCTGTCCGCGACCGAGGCGACGGTGTCGAGGCCGATCAGGTCGGTGAGCTTGAGCGGACCCATCGGGTGGGCGCAGCCCATCTCCATGCCGTTGTCGATGTCCTCGCGGCTCGCGATGCCCGACTCGAACATCCGGATCGCGGAGAGCAGGTACGGGATGAGCAGCGCGTTGACCACGAAGCCCGAGCGGTCCTGGGCGCGGATCGCGTGCTTGCCGAGCACCTTCTCGACCATGGACTGCGCGCGGCTGATCGTCCCCTCGGACGTCGTGAGCGCGGGGATCAGCTCGACGAGCTGCTGCACCGGGGCCGGGTTGAAGAAGTGGATGCCGATCACCGCGTCGGGACGCGACGTCGCAACGGCCAGCTTCACCAACGGGATGGACGAGGTGTTGGAGGCGAGGATCGCGTCCTGCCGGGTCACCACCTGGTCGAGCACCTGGAAGATTTCGGTCTTGACCGCCTCGTTCTCCACGACCGCCTCGATCACGAGGTCGCGGTCGGAGAACTCCCCGAGGTCGGTCGTGAAGCTGAGGCGGGCGAGCGTCTCATCCCGCTCCTCCTCGGAGATCTTGCCGCGTTCGGCGGCCTTGGAGAGCGAGTTGTAGAGCCGGGTGCGGCCGATCTCCAGGGCCTCGCCGGTGGTCTCCGCGACCTTCACATCCAGTCCGGAGCGGGCGCAGACCTCCGCGATCCCGGCGCCCATCTGGCCACAGCCCACTACTCCGACGCGTGCGATGTCGGGCATAGAGTCGGTCACCTCGTGCCTTTCGCTGATCAACGGGCGGGCAGTCCCCCGTACGGTTGCGGTATCTGCCCCGGCGGTGAACGTTACTCCGCAACCTCCGGTGAATGACGTCCCGGGTCGGGCATGCTGTCCCCGACAGACTGCGGTTTTGGCGGATATCAAGGCCAAGGGGCGAGCGGATGAGGCGTATGTCACGCCGAGGTTTCACGATTGCGGCAGCCGCGATGGTGGCGGGGCTCACAGCCGCGGGGGACGCGGCCGCCGTGCCGGAGAGGGCCCCTTCGCGCCGCGAGCTACGGGGTATGTGGCTGGCGACCGTCGCCAACCGCGACTGGCCGTCGAAGCCCGGACTCACGGCGGCCGAGCAGCGCGCCGAACTGATCGGCCACCTCGACACGGCCGTACGGCGTCGGCTGAACGCGGTGATCTTCCAAGTGCGACCCACCGCCGACGCGTTGTGGCCCTCGCCGTACGAGCCGTGGGCGCAGTGCCTCACCGGCGTGCAGGGCAAGCACCCCGGCTGGGACCCGCTGGGCACCGCCGTGGCCGAGGCGCACAGCAGGGGCCTCGAACTGCACGCCTGGTTCAACCCCTTCCGTATCGCCAACCACACGGACCCCTCACGCCTCGTCCCCACGCACCCCGCGCGGCTGCACCCCGAGTGGGTCGTGCCGTACGGCGGGAAGCTCTACTACAACCCCGGCCTGCCCGAGGTGCGGCGCTTCGTCCAGGACGCGATGCTCGACGCCCTGCGCCACTACGCCATCGACGCGGTGCACTGGGACGACTACTTCTACCCCTATCCGGTCGCCGGGCAGGTCTTCGACGACGACGACGCCTTCGCGCGCTACGGCGGTGGCTTCCAGGACCGGGCCGCCTGGCGGCGTGACAACATCGACCGTCTGGTGCGGGAGATGGCGGCGCGGGTGAAGAAGGTGCGGGGGCGCGCACAGTTCGGGATCAGCCCGTTCGGGGTCTGGCGCAACGCCTCGACCGATCCGCTCGGTTCGGACACTCAGGCCGGCGTGCAGACCTACGACGACCTGCACGCCGACACCCGCGGCTGGGTCAAGAAGGGCTGGCTCGACTACATCTGCCCGCAGCTGTACTGGAACATCGGCTTCACCGTCGCGGACTACGCCAAGCTGCTGCCCTGGTGGGCCGATGCCGTCAAGGACACGGGCGTGCGCCTGTACGTGGGGGAGGCCCTCTACAAGGCGGGCGACCCCGCGCAGCCCGCCGCCTGGCAGGACCCCGCCGAGCTGTCCCGCCACCTCACGTACGCCAAGAAGTTCCCGCAGGCGCGCGGGCACGTGTACTTCTCGGCCAAGGAAGTGGGCGTGGACAAGATCGGCGCGATGGCGCGGGTGGTCGCCGACCACTATCAGCAGCGGGCCGAGCCACCCCGCTGATCTTGTCCCCGGCCGGGGGCTACTGAGCCGGGTCCTGGTGCCGTACGACGGTGTCGGGGCCCGGCGACATGACCGTTTCGTGGCCGTCCTCGAGGCGCACGCGGTACGGCGGTCCGCCGTCCGTGCCGAGCACCTCGACGACCTCCGCGATCCGGTCGTGCTGCCCGACGACCCTGCCGTGGACCACCAGCTTGTCGCCTACGGTTGCGCGCATCTGGAGCGACCTCCTCGTCCCACTCTGCGGTTGCTTTCCGTGGCCGTCAGTCTACGTCCGGTGGGTGAGCCGGGCCCTAGCCGCGCGCCCGTTGGGTGACCGCGATGCACACGAGGACCGCGGCGGCGGTCAGCGGCGCGGCCGGGGTGAGGTGCTCGCCGAGCAGGAAGACCGACCAGACCAGCGTGAGCAGCGGCTGCGCCAGCTGCAGCTGGCTGGCCTTGGGCACGCCGATCATGGCCATGCCGCGGTACCAGACGACCAGGCCGAGGAACTGCGAGCCGATGGCCGCGTAGAGCAGGCCCGCGGTGCTGTGCCCGGTGAGCTGGAAGGGCTCGTGCTGGAGGGCGACGGCAGCCCCCACGACGGCGAGCGGCAGGCACAGGACCAGCGCCCAGCCGATGACCTGCCAGCCCGGCATCTCGCGGGCGAGCCGGCCGCCCTCGGTGTATCCGGCCGCGCAGATCAGGAGCGAGGCGAAGAGGTAGAGGTCGGCGGTCGACAGGGCGCCGCCGCTCTGCTGGACCGTGAACGCGATCACCGCTGCCGCGCCGGTGAGGGCCGCGGCCCAGAACGTCCGGGAGGGTCGCGCTCCGGTGCGCAGCGCCGAGAACACGGCCGTGGTGAGGGGGAGCAGGCCGACGACCACGGCCGCGTGGGCGGTGGTGGAGGTCTGCAGGGCGAGCGTGGTGAGCAGCGGGAAGCCGACGACCACTCCGGCGGCGACGACCGCGAGCCCAGCCCAGTGGCGGCGGGCGGGCAGCGGGATGCGCAGGGCGAGCAGGGCGCCACCCGCGATGACGGCGCTCAGGACGCAGCGCAGGGCCACGAACGACCAGGGGCCGATGCCCTCGAGGCCCCAGGCGGTGGAGGGGAAGGTGAGCGAGAAGGCGGTGACGCCGAGCGCCGCCATGACGGTGCCCGCGCGGCGGGAGCCGTGCTGCGGGGGCTCGGCGCGCCGGGCGTCCCCGCTCTCGGCTATGCCCGTGCTCTCCGCGAGGCCGGTTCCCGTGGTGACTGCTACTCGGTTCGGGCGAGTAGCGCTATCCTGTGCTGTCATGCATGAGGGTAGCAGTGTCGCTGAGTTGGCAAAACAGTTGCGGGGCGAGCTGGACCGCTACTCACCAGGTGGAAAGCTGCCGTCGAGTCGGGCGCTGGTCGATCGGTTCAGGGTGAGCCCGGTGACCGTGTCGCGGGCCCTGGGACAGCTGGCCGCCGAGGGTTTGGTCGTCTCCCGGCCCGGCGCCGGTGTCTTCCGCGCCGAAACGCAGGCCGCCGCGGCGCCGGCGGGGGACACCTCGTGGCAGGAGGTGTCGCTGAGCGCCGACGCGGCCACGGAGCTGGTGCCGCGCGCCGTGGACGCCTCCGGGGTCCTGGCCACGCTCGCGGCGCCCGCGCACGGCGTCATCGAGTTCAACGGCGGTTATCTGCATCCCTCGCTGCAGCCCGAGCGCGCGATGGCGGCGGCCCTGGCGCGGGCGGGGCGGCGGCCCGGCGCGTGGGGGAGGCCGCCGATCGACGGGCTGCCCGAGCTGCGGGAGTGGTTCGCGCGGGGCATCGGCGGCGCGATCACGGCCGCCGAGGTGCTGATCACCGCCGGCGGCCAGAGCGGGCTCACCACGGCGCTGCGGGCCCTCGCCCCGCCGGGCGCGCCCGTCCTGGTCGAGTCGCCGACGTATCCCGGCATGCTGGCCATCGCCCGCGCGGCGGGGCTGCGGCCCGTTCCGGTGCCGGTGGACGTGGACGGCGTACGTCCCGAGCTGCTCGCCGCGGCGTTCAAGGCGACGGGGGCGCGGGTGTTCGTCTGCCAGCCGCTGTTCCAGAACCCCACGGGCGCGGTGCTCTCGGCCGAGCGCCGACCGGAGGTGCTGCGCATCGCCCGCGAGGCCGGGGCCTTCGTCATCGAGGACGACTTCGTGCGCCGCCTCGTCCACGAGGACGCGGGGCCCCTGCCGAGACCCCTGCAGTCCGACGACCCCGACGGGGTCGTCGTGCACGTCTGCTCGCTCACCAAGGCCACGTCGCCGAGCTTTAGGGTGAGCGCGCTCGCCGCGCGCGGACCGGTCCTCGAGCGGCTGCGCGCCATCCAGGTCGTCGACCACTTCTTCGTGCCGAGACCGCTTCAGGAGGCGGCGCTCGAACTGGTCGGCTCTCCGGCCTGGCCGCGCCATCTGCGGCACGTGGCGGGCGAGTTGAAGGACCGCAGGGACGCGATGGCCGCGGCCCTCCGTCGTGAGCTGCCCGAACTCGCTCTGCCGCACATCCCCGCGGGCGGCTATCTCCTGTGGCTGCGCCTGCCCGACGGCACGGACGAGGCGGCCCTGGCGGGCGCGGCGCTGCGCGCGGGCGTCGCGGTGGCTCCGGGGCGCCCGTACTTCGCGGCCGAGCCCCCGGCGGCGTACCTGAGAATGAGCTTCGCCGCGGTCGCCGGGGTCGGGGAGATCGCCGAGGGGGTGCGCAGGCTTCGAGGGGCGTGCGACGAGGTGTGGGGGTCCGCCCGCTGAGGCCGCCCATCGGGGCGGCTGCGAGGCTTGCCCTCATGACCGACGCACTTCAGACGCTTCCCGCCGGGTACGAGTTGTCCACCGACGCCGCCCGCCTCGATGCCGCCCGCGTCCATCAGTGGCTCTCCACCGACGCGTACTGGGCCATGGGGCGATCCCGCGAGAAGCAGGACCGCGCGATCGCCGGGTCGCTCAACTTCGGCGTGTACGAGGCGGCTTCGGGCAAGCAGGTCGCGTACGCCCGTGTGGTCACGGATCACGCGACCTTCGCCTGGCTCTGTGACGTGTACGTGGACCGGTCGGTGCGCGGCAAGGGCTTCGGGAGCGCGCTCGTGGCCGCGGTCAGGGACCATCTCGAGCCGTGCGGTCTGCGCCGGATTCTGCTGGCCACGGCCGATGCGCACGGGGTGTACGAAAGGGTCGGGTTCGGGGCTCTGGAAGACCCGGCGAAGTGGATGGCGCTCGGGCTGCAGTGAGCGGTCCGCCGTCGCGCCGCGCGTACGTGGTCGTGAGGATCAGGTCCTTGGCGGGGCCCGCGACCCGCCACCGCATCCGCCAGTGCCGCTCGTCGTACACCTCGAACTCGCCGCGGTAGAGGTCGAGCGCGCACGGGTGGTCGGCGGTGTGCCTGCCCGTGCGCAGGTCGAGGTCGTGGAAGGGGCGGCCGTCGGCGAACAGGACCCGCGCGGTGGCCGGGTCGTCGCCCGGCACGAAGCGGAGGGTGCGTTCGGCGGGGCGGGGAGTGCCGCGCCAGGTGAAGGTCCCGGACTCATGGTGCAGGAGGCCGCCGCCGTCGGCCGGGGTGAACACCGTCGTGCCCGAGAAGTGGCCCTCCGCGTTGCCCGCCACGTCCAGGGCCGTCCGCTCCACCTGCCAGTTCCCCGCCAGAAACGCCAGGACATCGGGTACTCCGTGGAAGGCCCGAAGGCCCCCCACGCGTCCCGTGCCGTGCGGTTCGGCTGTCGCGTCCGGAAAGGCCATGTCCGCAGGTTACGCGGCCCCCGGCCTGGGCCCGGACCCCAGGATGTCTACTTGTCGACGAACGCGAGACTGCCCTCGTCGTACCGCGTCCCGGCGACCGCGTCCGCCGGTGCCGCCGCGTCGATCGCCGCGAGTTCCTCGGCCGAGAGCTCGACGGCGAGCGCGCCCAGGTTCTCCGTGAGGTACTTCTCCCGGCGCGTGCCCGGGATCGGCACCACGTCGTCGCCGCGGTGCTGCACCCAGGCAAGGGCGAGCTGCCCCGCGGTGACGCCCTTCTCCTCGGCGAGCGTGTTGAGGGCGGTGACGATGGGCAGGTTCCGCTCCAGGTTCCCGTCGGCGAACCGCGGCTGACCGCGCCGCATGTCCCCTTCCTGGAGACCGGCCACCGAGGTGTAGCGCCCGGTCAGGAAGCCACGGCCGAGCGGCGAGAACGGCACGATGCCGACGCCGAGTTCACGGCAGACCGGCGCGATCTCCGCCTCCAGGTCCCGCGTCCACAACGACCACTCGCTCTGCAGCGCGGCGATCGGATGTACCGCGTGCGCCCGCCGGATCGTGGGCGCACTCGCCTCGGAGAGCCCGAGGTGACGCACCTTCCCGGCCTCGACGAGCTCGGCCATCGCGCCGACGGTCTCTTCGATGGGCACGTCCTGGTCGACGCGGTGCAGGTAGTACAGGTCGAT
Source organism: Streptomyces sp. NPDC050147 (assembly GCF_040660195.1). NCBI lineage: Bacteria > Bacillati > Actinomycetota > Actinomycetes > Kitasatosporales > Streptomycetaceae > Streptomyces > Streptomyces sp. NPDC050147. The sequence goes on from NZ_JBFALJ010000022.1 coordinate 143,640, forward strand.
GTGGTCGACCCCGAGCCGCCGCAGCGAGGCGTCACACGCCTGTCGTACGTAGGCCGCGTCGCCCCTGATCCGCGTCGGCTCGCCGAGGCGGTTGGCGAAGCCGAACTTCGTGGCGATGACGGCCTGCTCGCGGCGGCCGGCCAGCGCGCGGCCGATCAGCTCTTCGTTGTGGCCCGCGCCGTAGAAGTCGGAGGTGTCGAGCAGGGTGACGCCGAGGTCGAGGGCGCGGTGGAGCGTCGCGATCGACTGCGCGTCGTCCGAGGCGCCGTACGCGTGGCTCATCCCCATGCAGCCGAGCCCCTGCGCCGAGACGGTCAGTGCTCCGAGACGGCGGGTGGAAACGCTGGTCATGCCGGTACCTCCAGGTGGAGCCGTTTGCCCGTTGCCGGGCGGACGGCTCCGACCCTAGGAGCTGGAGCCAACTCCAAGTCAAGCCGTTTCGGCGGGCCTTGGGACGCTCACTTCTGGTCCGCCGCCGCGTACAGCGCCGCCACGTCGAGCTTCTTCATGCCGAGCATGGCCGCCATGGCGCGCTGCGCCCGTGCCGCGTCGGGGTCCGTCAGGAGCTCGCCCAGGGCGGCGGGGACGACCTGCCAGGAGAGGCCGAACTTGTCCTTGAGCCAGCCGCAGGGGCCTTCCTCGCCGCCCTCGGAGAGCTTCGTCCAGTAGTGGTCCACCTCTGCCTGGTCGGCGCACTCGATCGTGAAGGAGACCGCCTCGTTGAAGGTGAACTGGGGGCCGCCGTTGAGCGCCAGGTAAGGCCGGCCGTCGAGCTCGAACTCGATGGTCATCACGGTCCCGGCCGGCCGCGGCCCGGCATCGCCGTAGTGGGAGACGTTCGTGATCTTCGAGTTCGGGAAGACCGACACGTAGAACGTGGCGGCGTCCTCGCCTTGCGTGTCGAACCAGAGGGTGGGTGTGATGCGGGGCATGACGTTCTCCTGTCGTGGGCGGGGCGTTGTCGGTCTTTCTGCCTGTCTTGTCTGTCTGCCTGTAGTGACCCTTGCTTCCGCGCAAACTCATCGCCGCCCGGCAGGGAACTCGGCTGCTGTGCGCTCCCGTGCCGCCTTGGGCTCGTTGCATAAAACTGCGGCCATGCGTATAGTCATGCTCTCCAGGAGGAGGGTTCCATGGCGGTACGCGCAGCAGTGGCAGGAGCGAGTGGGTACGCGGGCGGTGAATTGTTGCGTCTGCTCCTCGTCCACCCCGGGGTGGAGATCGGCGCCCTGACCGGCAACTCGAACGCGGGTCAGCGCCTGGGCGCGCTGCAGCCGCACCTGATGCCGCTCGCCGACCGTGTCCTGGAGCCGACCACCGCCGAGGTCCTCGCCGGTCACGATGTCGTCTTCCTCGCCCTGCCTCACGGCCAGTCCGCCGCCGTCGCCGAGCAGCTCGGCCCGGACGTCCTCGTGGTCGACATGGGCGCCGACTTCCGGCTGAAGGACGCGGCCGACTGGGAGAAGTTCTACGGCAGCGAGCACGCCGGGACCTGGCCCTACGGTCTGCCCGAGCTGCCGGGCGCCCGCGCGGCCCTGGAGGGGGCCCGGCGCATCGCGGTGCCCGGCTGCTATCCCACCGCGGTCACGCTCGCGCTCTTTCCCGCGTACGCCGCCGGGCTCGCCGAGGCCGAAGCGGTGATCGTCGCCGCTACCGGGACCTCGGGCGCGGGCAAGGCGCTCAAGCCGCACCTGCTCGGCTCCGAGGTCATGGGCTCCATGTCGCCCTACGGCGTGGGCGGCGTCCACCGGCACACCCCGGAGATGATCCAGAACCTCTCCGCGGTCGCGGGCACCCCCGTCACCGTCTCCTTCACGCCCACTCTGGCCCCGATGGCCCGCGGCATCCTCGCGACGTGCAGCGCGAAGGCGACGGAGGGCGTCACCGCCGATTCCGTGCGGGCCGCGTACGAGAAGGCCTACGCGGACGAACCGTTCGTGCACCTGCTCCCCGAGGGGCAGTGGCCCGCGACGTCCGCCGTGTACGGCTCGAACGCCGTGCAGATCCAGGTCGCGTACGACGAGGCGGCGGGCCGCGTCATCGTGATCAGCGCCATCGACAACCTCACCAAGGGCACCGCGGGCGGCGCCCTGCAGAGCATGAACATCGCCCTCGGCCTCGACGAGGCCACCGGGCTGACTACGATCGGAGTCGCGCCGTGAGTGTGACGGCAGCTAAGGGATTCACGGCGGCGGGCATCGCCGCCGGGATCAAGGAGAACGGCAGCCCGGACCTGGCCCTCGTGGTCAACACCGGGCCCCGCCTGGCCGCCGCGGGCGTGTTCACCTCCAACCGCGTCAAGGCCGCCCCCGTCCTCTGGTCGGAGCAGGTGGTCAAGGGCGGGCTCGTCTCGGCCGTCGTCCTCAACTCCGGTGGCGCCAACGCCTGTACGGGCCCCCAGGGTTTCCAGGACACGCACGCCACCGCCGAGAAGGTCGCCGAGACGCTCGATCTGAACGCGGGCGAGGTCGCCGTCGCGTCGACCGGGCTCATCGGCGTCACGCTCCCCATGGACAAGCTCCTGCCGGGCGTCGAGGCAGTGGCCGGTGAACTCTCCGCGCACGGCGGCGAGAAGGCCGCCATCGCGATCAAGACCACCGACAGCGTGCACAAGACGGCCGTGGCCGTCCGTGGCGGCTGGACGGTCGGCGGCATGGCGAAGGGCGCGGGCATGCTCGCCCCCGGCCTCGCCACCATGCTCGTCGTCCTCACCACGGACGCCGACCTCGAAGCCGACGTCCTGGACAAGGCCCTGCGGGACGCCACGAAGGTCACCTTCGACCGGGTCGACTCCGACGGCTGCATGTCGACGAACGACACGGTGCTGCTCCTGGCCTCCGGCGCCTCCCAGGTCGCTCCCGAGTACGCCGAGTTCGCCGAGGCCGTCCGCACCGTCTGCGACGACCTCGCGCGCCAGCTCATCGGCGACGCCGAGGGCGCCAGCAAGGACATCCGGATCGAGGTGGTCAACGCCGCGACCGAGGAGGACGCCGTCGAGGTGGGCCGCTCCATCGCCCGCAACAACCTCCTCAAGTGCGCCATCCACGGCGAGGACCCCAACTGGGGCCGGGTGCTCTCCGCCATCGGCACCACGAAGGCCGCCTTCGAGCCGGACCAGTTGAACGTCGCCATCAACGACGTCTGGGTCTGCAAGAACGGCAGCGTGGGCGAGGACCGCGACCTCGTCGACATGCGCTACCGCGAAGTCAGGATCACCGCGGACCTGGCGGCCGGAACCACCGAGCCGGTCGTGATCTGGGCCAACGACCTCACCGCCGACTACGTCCACGAGAACAGCGCGTACTCCTCATGAGCGGCAACATCAGCGGCAGCACCAGCGGCAACCCGACCGCGCGCAAGCACACCGCGCTCCCCAAGGCGCAGATCCTCATCGAGGCGCTGCCCTGGCTGACCCGGCACCGCGGCAAGACCGTCGTCATCAAGTTCGGCGGCAACGCCATGGTCGACGAGGAGCTGAAGGCGGCCTTCGCGCAGGACGTCGTCTTCCTGCACCACGCGGGCCTCAAGCCCGTCGTCGTGCACGGCGGCGGACCGCAGATCAGCAAGGCCCTCGACCGGCACGGCATCGTCAGCGAGTTCAAGGCGGGCCTGCGCGTCACCTCCGAGGACGCCATGGACGTCGTACGCATGGTGCTGGCGGGGCAGGTCCAGCGCGAGCTCGTCGGCCTGCTCAACCAGCACGGCCCGCTCGCCGTCGGTCTCACCGGCGAGGACGCGCACACCATCACGGCCACCAAGCACCAGCCCCGCATCGAGGGCGAGTTGGTCGACATCGGCCGGGTCGGCGAGATCACCGAGATCGACACCGGCGCCATCGAGGCGCTGCTCGCCGACGGCCGTATCCCGGTCGTCTCCTCGATCGCACGCTCCCAGGACGATCACCATGTCTACAACGTCAATGCTGATACGGCGGCTGCGGCACTTGCGGCTGCGTTGGACGCCGAAACCCTGATGGTCCTCACGGACGTCGAGGGGCTCTACGAGGACTGGCCGAACAGCGACGAGGTGATCAGCCGCCTGACCGCGAAGGAGCTGGAGAAGCTCCTGCCCGAGCTGGCCAGCGGCATGGTCCCGAAGATGGAGGGCTGCCTGCACGCCGTGCGCAACGGCGTCGAGACGGCCCGCGTGATCGACGGACGCGTCCAGCACTCGATCCTGCTGGAGGTCTTCACCGACGAGGGCATCGGCACGATGGTCGTGCCCGACGCGCCCGGCGTATCCGGCAACGCGACAGAGGGGGAAGCGGCATGACCGGCAACGAGGAGCTGACCAAGCGCTGGCAGGACGCGCTGATGGACAACTACGGCACCCCCAGGCTCCCCCTCGTGCGCGGCGCGGGCAGCAAGCTTCTGGACGCCGACGGCAAGGAGTACGTCGACTTCGTCGGCGGCATCGCGGTCAACGCGCTCGGCCACGCCCATCCGGCGGTCGTCGAGGCGGTCAGCACCCAGATCGCCTCCCTCGGCCACGTCTCGAACCTCTTCGTCGCCGAGCCGCCGGTGGCACTCGCGGAGCGGCTGCTCCAGCTCTTCGGGCGCGAGGGGCGGGTGTACTTCTGCAACTCCGGCGCCGAGGCCAACGAAGGCGCCTTCAAGATCGGCCGGCTGACCGGGCGTTCGCACATGGTGGCCACGGAGGGCGGCTTCCACGGCCGGACCATGGGGGCGCTCGCGCTCACCGGCCAGCCCGGCAAGCAGGAGCCGTTCCTGCCGCTGCCCGGTGACGTCACGCACGTCCCGTACGGCGACGTCGAGGCCCTGCGGGCAGCGGTCACCGAAGAGACCGCCCTCGTCGTCATCGAGCCCATCCAGGGCGAGAACGGCGTCGTGGTGCCGCCCGCCGGCTACCTGAAGGCGGCCCGCGAGATCACCACGGCCACCGGAACCCTCCTCGTCCTCGACGAGGTGCAGACCGGAATCGGCCGTACCGGCCACTGGTTCGAGTACCTCGCGCACGAGGGCGTGCAGCCCGACGTCGTCACACTCGCGAAAGGCCTCGGCGGCGGTCTGCCGCTCGGCGCGACGGTCGCGTTCGGCGCGGCGGCCGGGCTCCTCAAGCCCGGTCACCACGGAACGACGTTCGGCGGGAACCCCGTGGCATGCGCCGCCGGACTCGCGGTACTCGACACGATCGAGGCCGACGGGCTCCTGGACAACGTGAAGCGGGTGAGCGAGAAGCTGCGCGACGGAATCGAGTCACTCGGACACCCGCTCGTGGGCCACGTCCGGGGTGCGGGCCTGCTGCTGGGTATCGTGCTCACCGAGCCGCTCGCGCCCCAGGTGCAGCAGGCGGCTCAGGACGCAGGCTTCCTGGTGAACGCGCCCGCCCCCGATGTCGTACGGCTGATGCCGCCGCTGAACGTGCGCGACGACGAGGTGGACGCGCTCCTCGGGGTGCTGCCAGGCGTGCTTGACCAGGCCACCGCGGCCGACGGGGACGAACGATCCGGAGAATGAGACGACGATGAGCCAGGCGCAAGGCAACGAGCACGCGGAGCACCCGGATCACGCCGGGCCCGCCGTGCCGCAGACCCGCACCGCACGCCACCGCCGGATCGTGGACATCCTCAACCGGCAGCCGGTGCGCTCCCAGAGTCAGCTGGCGAAGCTGCTCGCCGACGACGGCCTCACCGTCACCCAGGCGACGCTCTCGCGGGACCTGGACGAGCTGAACGCGGTGAAGATCCGCAACGCCGAGGGCGACCTCATCTACGCGGTGCCGAGCGAGGGCGGCTTCCGCACGCCGCGCGCGCCGCTGGGGGAGTCCGCCAAGGAGGAGCGGATGCGCCGCCTCTCCGCGGAGCTCCTGATCTCCGCGGAGGCCTCGGCCAACCTGGTCGTCCTGCGCACACCGCCGGGCGCGGCCCAGTTCCTCGCCTCGGCGATCGACCAGGCGGAACTGCACGACATCCTGGGAACGATCGCGGGGGACGACACCCTGATGCTGATCAGCCGGGAGGCCATGGGGGGCCAGGCGCTGGCGGATCATTTGCTGCGACTGGCGTCCAACGAACACTGACCGGGCCCCTGGCCTCGGGCGCCGTCCATCACCGGCTTCGCCGAGTTCGTCCTCGAACGCCGGACGGGCTGATTCTCATCAGCCCGTCCGGCGTTCGCTGATGCGTCAGGACTGTTCGGAACGCCGCGCCCGGTGCGCCATCCACGCCGCGACCAGCGCGCCCGAGACGTTGTGCCACACGGAGAACACGGCGGCGGGCAACGCGGCCAGCGGGCTGAAGTGGGCGGTGGCGAGCGACGCCGCGAGCCCTGAGTTCTGCATGCCGACCTCGAAGGCCATGGCCCGCGACGCCGGCGGGCCGAGGCGGGCCAGCTTGCCCGCGCCGTAGCCGAGCGCGAGGCCGAGGCCGTTGTGCAGGACGACGGCGAGGAACACGAGCAGGGCGGCCGACTTGATGGCCGCCGCGCTGCCCGCGACCACGATCGCCACGATGACGGCGATGGTCAGGGCGGACAGCCACGGAAGAGCGCTGAGGACCCGCCCGATGGAGCGGCCGAACAGCAGCCGGACGGCGAGACCTGCGATGACCGGGAGCAGCACGGTCTTGAGGATGTCCGTGACCATCGACCCCGCGTCCACGGGCAGGTACTCGCCCGCGAGGAGCAGCGTCAGCGGCGGCGTGATGAGCGGCGCGAGCACGGTCGACACGGTGGCCACCGAGACGGAGAGGGCCACGTCGCCGCGCGCCAGGTACGTCACGACATTGGAGGCGGTCCCGCTCGGCGCGCAGCCCACGAGGATCACGCCGGCCGCCAACTGGGGCGAGAGCCCGAGCGCGTGGGCGATCAGCCAGCCGAGCCCCGGCATGATCACGTAATGCGCGACAAGGCCGAGCGCGACGGCCCAGGGCCGCTTGACGACGCCCTGGAAGTCGAGCGGGGTCATGGTGAGCCCCATGCAGAACATCACGAGACCCAGGAGGTACGGGACGTCACCGCCCCAGCTCTTGAAGGCGTCCGGCGCCATCAGGCCGAGCACGCCCGCGGCGAGTACGAGGACGGGGAAGACCGTGACGGCGAGGCGGGCCGCCTTGTCGCCGCTCTCCGTTGAACTGGGGGTCGTCTGTTCGGTTTGCACCCGGCGATGCAACGCCGCCGTGCGGCACGACGCAAACCCGTCTCGATATGTGGTCGCTACATGAAGTTGGCGGAGTCGTTGAGTGGCGCGTGACGGCGGCGGTCCCCGCCGTCGTCCCGACGGCGCGGACCCGGCGCAGGGCTCAGACCGTAGTAGGAGGCAAGGGCAGCGGCAGTCCGGGCAGGCCGTCGATGCTCTGTGCGATGTGCTCCTTCTTGGCGAAGTAGGCGCTCAGCGAAGCGTCGTCCTCACGCGCGAAGCGCTTGCCGTGCAGGTCGCGGTCCTCGTCGTACGACATGAAGGGCACCGCGTATCCGCAGCTGTCGCGGACGAGTTCGGCCTTCACGACGATGATCGCGCGCAGTCCGTGCGGGGTCGGGTCTATGTCGGGGAAATGCCCGAGCAGCTCCGCCCAGCGCGGGTCGTCGCGGAAGACGGGCTCGCCGCGGCCGTGCACCCGGACGATGTTCGGCGGGCCCTGGAAGGCGCACCACATCAGCGTGATGCGGCCGTTCTCCCGCAGATGCGCGACGGTCTCCGAGGTGCTGCCCGCGAAGTCCAGGTAGGCGACGGTGAGGTCGTCGATGACGGCGAGGGAGCCGGTGAGGCCTTTGGGGGAGAGGTTGACCGTGCCGTCGTCGGCCAAGGGTGCGGTGGCGGTGAAGAAGACGGGCTGAGCCTCGATGAAGGAGCGGAGTCTGCCGTCGATGCGTTCGTGAGTCTTTCCCATGGCCAGGGATTATTCGTCGAGATCTTTCGCCTGTCTAATGACTTCACGCACCGGCTCGTGCCATGGCCGGATTGACGAAACATACGGAGTTCTGCATACTCATGCATAACGGCGAATGCAGGCTAAGGAGTACGTGAAGTGAGCAGCAACAACGGCGGTGACGTCCGGCTCTGGGGCGGCCGGTTCGCGGACGGCCCGGCCGAGGCCCTGGCCAAACTGTCGGCGTCGGTCCACTTCGACTGGCGCCTCGCGCCGTACGACATCGCCGGGTCCCGCGCCCACGCGCGCGTGCTCCACAAGGCGGGGCTGCTCACCGAGGACGAGCTGACCCGCATGCTGGCCGGGCTCGAGCAGCTGGAGACCGACGTGGCGGACGGCTCCTTCGTGGGCACCATCGCCGACGAGGACGTCCACACCGCCCTGGAGCGGGGCCTGCTGGAGCGCCTCGGAGCGGACCTCGGCGGCAAGCTCCGCGCGGGCCGCTCCCGCAACGACCAGGTGGCGACGCTCTTCCGCATGTACCTGCGGGACCACGCCCGCGTCATCGGCGGCCTCATCGCCGACCTCCAGGGCGCGCTCGTCGGCCTCGCCGAGGCGCACCCGGACGTCGCCATGCCGGGCCGTACGCACCTCCAGCACGCGCAGCCCGTGCTCTTCGCCCACCACGTCCTCGCGCACGTCCAGTCTCTCTCCCGGGACGCCGAACGCCTGCGGCAGTGGGACGAGCGGACGGCCGTTTCGCCGTACGGCTCGGGCGCGCTCGCGGGATCCTCCCTCGGCCTCGACCCCGAGGCCGTCGCCGCGGACCTCGGCTTCGAGCACGGCTCGGTGGCCAACTCCATCGACGGGACGGCGTCCCGGGACTTCGCGGCGGAGTTCGCCTTCATCACCGCGATGATCGGCGTGAACCTCTCGCGGATCGCCGAGGAGGTCATTCTCTGGAACACGAAGGAGTTCTCCTTCGTCACGCTCCACGACGCCTTCTCGACCGGGTCGTCGATCATGCCGCAGAAGAAGAATCCGGACATCGCCGAGCTGGCGCGCGGCAAGTCGGGGCGTCTCATCGGCAACCTGACGGGCCTGATGGCGACGCTCAAGGCGCTCCCGCTCGCGTACAACCGCGACCTCCAGGAGGACAAGGAGCCGGTCTTCGACTCCTGCGACCAGCTGGAGGTCCTGCTCCCCGCCTTCACCGGCATGATGGCGACGCTCACCGTGCACCGCGAGCGCATGGAGGAGCTGGCCCCGGCCGGCTTCTCGCTCGCCACGGACATCGCCGAGTGGCTGGTCAAGCAGGGTGTGCCGTTCCGAGTGGCGCACGAGGTCGCCGGCAGTTGCGTCAAGGAGTGCGAGGCGCACGGCATCGAGCTCGACCAGCTCACGGACGAGCAGTTCGCCAAGATCTCCGAGCACCTCACCCCCGAGGTCCGCACCGTCCTGAACGTCGCCGGCGCCCTGGCATCCCGCAACGGCCGCGGCGGCACCGCGCCCTCGGCCGTCGCCGCCCAGCTCGCCGAGGTCAAGGCCGATCTGACGGCACAGCAGGAGTGGGCCGCGGCGCGCCAGTGACGCCGGGGCAGCGCGTACCGCGTTGACGTGGGCATCGCGGGTTACGTTGGTCATCTTCGCAAGGAGCCGAAGGAGTCGACCGAACGGAGCCCGCGATGCCCTTCTCGCGTCTGGCCGCAGCAACGACCCCCACCGCCCACATCGGCTTCGGCTTGGCCGCCGTCGGCAGGCCCGGCTACATCACGCTCGGCCGCGACGCCGACCTGCCGCCCTCGCGCAGCGTCGAGGCCCTGCGCGAGCGCACCATCGAACTCCTGGACGCGGCCTACGCGTTGGGCGTGCGGTACATCGACGTGGCGCGCTCCTACGGTCGGTCCGAGGAGTTCCTCGCCGACTGGCTGCACGCCAGGCCCGACATCCACGACGTCGTCATCGGCAGCAAGTGGGGCTACACGTACACGGCCGCGTGGAACGCCGACGCCGCGGGCCCGCACGAGGTCAAGGACCACAGCCTCGCGGCGTACGTCAGGCAGCGCGAAGAGAGCGCGCAACTGCTCGGTGAGCGGCTCGACCTGTACCAGATCCACTCCGTGACGCCGGAGAGTCCCGCCCTCACCGACAAGGAACTGCACGCCGCACTCGCAGAGTTGGCGGCCACGGGCGTGACGGTCGGGCTGTCCGTCAGCGGCCCTCAGCAGGCGGCCGCGATCCGCGCCGCGCTAGAGGTGACCGTCGACGGCGCGCCCCTCTTCCGTACGGTGCAGGCCACGTACAACGTCCTGGAGACATCGGCGGGCTCCGCGCTCGCCGAGGCCCATGACGCGGGGCTCACCGTACTGGTCAAGGAGGCCATGGCCAACGGCCGCCTCGCCGACCCGCAGGCCCCCGCGGCTCTGCGCGAGATCGCCGGGGCCACCGGGCTCGGCTGCGACGCGGTCGCCCTGGCCCTGGTCCTCCGGCAGCCGTGGGCGGGCGTGGTCCTCTCCGGCGCCGCCACCTCGGTCCAGCTCTTCTCGAACCTGCACGCGGCGGCCGTGGACCTCGACGCCGGGCAGCTGGAGCGGCTCGCGGGGCTGGTGGAGGAGCCCGCCGCGTACTGGGAGAGGCGCCGGCAGCTGCCCTGGCACTGACCAACCCGTGGCACGCCTCGGTGAGGGGTGCACGTATCTTGTGAGACAAATTTGTCTCACATGGCCTATGGTTGTCTCATGTCAGTCGATCGCGACCAGGTGCTGCGCAGCGCCGCGGCCCTCCTCACCCGCAAAGGCTCCGCCACGATGGACGAGGTGGCGCGCGCGGCGGGGATCAGCCGGGCCACCCTGCACCGCCACTTCGCCGGGCGCGACGCCCTCGTACGCGCCCTGGAAGAGCTCGGCATACAGGAGTGCGAGGCCGCCCTGGAGGCGGCCAGGCTCGGCGAGGACAGCGCCGAACAGGCCGTGCGCCGTCTGGTGAAAGAGATCCAGCCGGCCGCGGGTCTGCTCGCGTTCCTCGTCACCGAGAACCAGCTCTTCGAGGACGACGCGCAGCACGAGGGCTGGTCCCGGCTCGACGACAGCATCGGCGCGCTGTTCCGGCGCGGCCAGGAGAGCGGGGAGTTCCGCATCGACCTGAGCCCCGCCTGGCTCACGGAGGCGCTGTACGGACTCATCGGCGCGGCCGCCTGGGCCGTACTGGACGGCCGCGTGGCCGCCAAGGACTTCACACACATGATCGCCGAGCTGCTGATCGGCGGAGCACAACGGAGAGTGGAACCATGACCAGCATCGAAAAGCGCACAGAGCCGGCGGAGGTCGAGCGCAGCCCCGGCCGCTGGCTCGCGCTCGCCGTGCTGGTCCTGGCCGTGCTGCTCGTCGCCGTGGACGCGACGGTGCTCGGCCTCGCGACCCCGTACATCAGCGAGGACCTCAAGCCCACCGGCACGCAGCTGCTGTGGATCGGCGACGTGTACTCGTTCGTCATCGCCGGTCTGCTCGTCTCCATGGGCAGCCTCGGTGACCGCATCGGACGCAAGAAGCTCCTGCTGATCGGCGCCGTCGCCTTCGGCGCGGTCTCGGTCCTCAACGCCTACGCGACCACTCCGGAACTCCTGATGCTGGCCCGGGCGCTGCTCGGCGTCGCGGGCGCGACGCTGATGCCGTCCACACTCGCGCTGATCCGCAACATCTTCCACGACCCGCGCGAGCGCAGCCTCGCGGTCGGCATCTGGGGCGCGATGGCGTCGGCCGGCGCCGCCGTCGGGCCGGTCGTCGGCGGCTTGCTGCTCGAACACTTCTGGTGGGGCTCGGTCTTCCTGATCAACCTTCCGGTGATGGCGGTCCTGGTCGTCGTGGGCATCAAGTTCCTGCCCGAGTCGAAGAATCCGGCGCCGGGCCCGTGGGACCTGATCAGCGTCGTGCTCTCGCTCATCGGCATCATCGCGGTCGTGTACGCCATCAAGGAGGCGGCGGCGCACGGGATCCGCTGGGACATCGGGGTGGCCGCCGTGCTCGGCGTGGCGGCGCTCACCTGGTTCGTACGGCGCCAGCTCACCCTGACGGCGCCTCTCCTGGACATGCGCCTCTTCCGTAACCGGGGCTTCTCCGGGGCGGTCCTCGCCGACCTGCTCACGGTGCTCGGGCTCTCGGGCCTGGTCTTCTTCCTCTCCCAGTTCCTGCAACTGGTCCAGGGGCGGCGGCCCTTCGAAGCGGGCCTGGCCGAACTGCCCGCAGCGGTGGGCGCCGTTGCGGCCGGTCTGATCGCCGGCATGGTCGCGCGGCGGTTCTCCGTGCGCGTGGTGGTCGCCGGCGGGCTCGCGGCGGTGGGCATCGCGTTGGCGGCGCTCACCACGCTGGAGCAGAGCACCGGATATCCGCTGCTCGGCGCCTCGCTCCTGGTCGTCGGCATCGGCGCGGGCTTCTCGTTCACGGTGACCGCCGACGTCATCCTCTCCAGCGTGCCCAAGGAACAGGCGGGCGCCGCGTCCGCGGTCTCCGAGACGGCGTACGAACTGGGAGCGGCACTCGGCATCGCCCTGCTCGGCTCCATCGTCACCGGCGTCTACCGCGACTTCACCGCCCCGGCGGGCACCCCGCCCGAGGTGGCGGCAGCCGCCCACGAGTCGCTGGGCGGCGCGGTGGAATCCTCGGCGGCCCTCCCCGCCCACGAGGCCCAGGCCCTGCTGCACTCGGCCCAGGACGCCTTCGTCGACGGCCTGCGCCTTGCCGCCGGCGCGGGGGCCGTGGTGTTGCTCGTCACCGCGGTGGTGGCCTGGTTCCTCTTGAAGGGCTCAAAGCTGGAGGACGGCATCGAGCACTGAGGAGCGCCCCGAAGGGGCGCGGGGCTGTGACATGGTGCGGCTCCGCCGCGTGGGCGCGGCCAGCCACGGGGGGCCCGCAGGCAACACGAAACGCCCGCCCGGTGTCGGGGGAAGCCCCGAGCGCCGGGCGGGCGCACTGCCAAAGACCGAGCCCCGGGCTACGCCGCCTTCGCCTTGGTGGCGTACATGTCCACGTACTCCTGACCGGAGAGCTGCATGACCTCCGTCATCACGGAGTCGGTCACGGCCCGCAGCACATAGCGGTCGCGGTCCATGCCCTCGTAGCGCGAGAACTCCATCGGCTCACCGAAGCGCACCGTCACGCGGCCCGGACGCGGAAGGCCCTTGCCGCCCGGCTGGAGCTTGTCCGTGCCGATCATCGCGAAGGGGACCACGGGCGCACCGGTCATGAGGGTGAGCCGGGCGATGCCCGTACGGCCGCGGTACAGGCGGCCGTCGGGCGAGCGGGTGCCTTCGGGGTAGATGCCGAAGAGCTTGCCCTCCTCCAGGACGCGTCGCCCGGTCATCAGGGCGGCGACACCGCCGTGTCCGCCGTCGCGGTCCACGGGGATCATGCCGGAGCCGGTGAAGAACCAGGCCATCAGGCGGCCCTTGAGTCCCTTGCCCGTGACGTACTCGTCCTTGCCGATGAAGTACACCGGACGCGGGCAGACGAGGGGCATGATCATCGAGTCGATGAACGTGAGGTGGTTTCCGGCCATGATGACCGGACCGGTGCCCGGAATGTTCTCGGCGCCTTCCACCCGAGGGCGGAACATCAGACGCAAGATCGGTCCGAGCACAGCCTTGATGAGCGCGAGACGGGACAACGGGCCCTCCGGTGTCAACGGGTCGACGACGAGTATGTGCAGGTGAGGACGATACTCGCGGGTCCCCGCTCACCGCACATCGGGTTCACGCACTGGATACGCAGAGTTGACACGCAGGTGCGTGGTGTAGCCCTCGGACCGCTCTCCCTGTGACGACGTTATCCCTGTGTGCGGCCTGTGGCGCGTCCTAGTGGCCCTTGTCACGCACCGCGGTCACGCGCTGCCACGCAGTCTGAAGGCAGTCCGAAGGCAGTCCGCGCCGGACCGTGCTCACCGAATGGACCCCACCTCGCACACCAGTAGCCATCCGGCGTCATCCTTCCGTTCGGTCCGGGGTCTCCCGTCCGTCACGTGCGGCCACCTACGATCGAGCCGCTTTGTCAGGTGCAAGGCAGTACATCGGGAGGAGCGCTCAATGACTACGCGGAAGCCGGGGCAGTCGGGTTCGGGGGAGCGGCGGCCGGGACGGCGCGCGGTACTGGGAGCGGCGGTCCTCGGGGCGGGCACAGCTGTCGTAGGACTGCCCGGCGTGGCGAGAGCCGACGGGAAGCACGGGCACGGGGGTCACAAGGACCTGCCGGTGCCCACGGTCGTCGCGCACCGCGGCGCCAGCGGCTACCGGCCCGAGCACACGATCGGCGCGTACCAGCTCGCCCTCGACATGGGCGCGCACGTCATCGAGCAGGACATCGTGCCCACCAAGGACGGTCATCTCGTATGCCGTCACGAGAACGACATCACCGGGACGACGGATGTCGCCGCGCACCCCGAGTTCGCGTCCCGCAAGACCACCAAAACCGTGGACGGCACCTCGTACACCGGCTGGTTCACCGAGGACTTCACGCTCGCCGAGCTGAAGACGCTGCGGGCCAAGGAGCGCATCCCCGGCACCCGCCAGCGCAACACGCTCTACGACGGCCGCTGGGACGTGCCCACCCTGGAGGAGGTCTTCCGGTGGGCCGACAAGCAAGGCCGGGAGCGCGGCAAGCGGGTCTGGCTGCACATCGAGACCAAGCACCCCACGTACTTCCGCAAGCTGGGCCTCGGCCTGGAGGAGCCGCTCGCCAAACTCCTTCGCAAGTACGGCCGTCACAAGAAGGGTTCGCCGAACTTCCTGCAGTCCTTCGAGCCCAGCAGCATCCAGCGCCTGAACAAGCTGGTCGACCCGCCGCTCGTGGTGCTCCTGTCCGGCGCGAGCTCCCGCCCCTGGGACTTCGTCGAGGCGGGCGACCCGCGCACCGTCGCCGACCTCATCAAGCCCGAGGGCCTCACGTGGATGGCGTCGTTCGCGCAGGGCATCGGCCCCACGCTCGACCTGATCATCCCCAGGAAGCCCGACGGAAGCCTCGGCACCCCGACCACTCTGGTCAAGGACGCGCACCAGGCGGGTCTGATCCTGCACCCGTACACGATGCGCAACGAGAACACCTTCCTGCCCACGAACTTCAGGAAGGGAACCGACCCGGCCGCCTACGGCGACGCCTTCGGAGCCTTCAAGGCCTACTTCGAGACGGGCATCGACGGGATCTTCTCCGACAACTGCGACACCGCGCTGCTCGCCCGCGCGGACTTCGTCAACGACTGATCGCCCGGCCCCGCTTGGGGTGACAGACGGCCGCCCCGGCAACCTCCTGCCGGGGCGGCCGCGTCAGGCCTTTCATGACTCAGCCCTGCATGACTCACTCGCTCATCCCGGCACTGCGTCCGCTCCTCGCCGCCGAGGCGTCCGCCGCGGCGCACGGCTCCGGCGCCGACCCCGGCGACCTCGAACAGGCCGTCTGGCTGCGCCTCCTCGAACGCATGGAGGCCGCCGACCCACCCGCCGACCCGGCCACCTGGCTGCGCGCCGCCGTGGCCTCCGAGGCGCGCCGCAGCCGGCGTACGGAAGAGCGCGAGGTGGCGTACACGGCCGAGCCCGCGGACGACTCCGAGTGCGGGCCCGAGCAGCGTGCCCTGCGGGCCGACCGCGAGCGCACCCTGCACGCGGCGGTGCGCAGACTGCCCGGCCGGTGCCCCGGTCTCATGGCGGCCCTGCTGTCACCCAAAGACCTCACCTACCGGGAGATCGCAGGTGAGTTGGGAATGTCACAGGGCAGCCTGGGGCCGGAACGTTCCCGTTGCCTGGGATGCCTGCGCAGAATGCTCGCGGCGGAGGTTGCAGCTCCTGACCCGCGGGGAAGGGAGCGATAGACAACCGGCGGAGCAGGTGAGCGGGAGGCATGCACACATGGGCATGAGCGTGACCATCTCGGAGGCGGGCGAGCAGGACGCCGAGAAGATCCTCAAACTGCAGTACCTGTGCTACCAGAGCGAGGCCGAGCTGTACGGCGACTATTCCATCGAGCCGCTCACGCAGTCCCTCGACTCCATCAAGGCCGAACTGACCACCGGGAACGTACTGGTGGCCCGCCTCGGGGACGAGGTGGTCGCGTCGGTGCGCGGCACGGTCGACGCCGACGGAACGGCGCGGATCGGCAAACTCATCGTCCACCCCAGGATGCAGCGCCACGGCCTGGGCGGTCGGCTCCTGAACACGATAGAGCGGCGCCTCGGGTCGGGCGGCACCGCCAAGTGCTTCCAGCTCTTCAGCGGCCACCGCAGCGAACAGAACCTCCAGCTCTACCGCAAGCACGGGTACGTGGCTGTGGGCACCCAGCGGGTGAACGACCGGCTCACCCTCGTCACGCTCGCCAAGGAGATCAGCGCCAGCGCCTGCGTGACCAGCGCGTAGGGGCTCTACGAGGCCTTGCGCGCCTTGTTCAGCCAGAAGATCGCCGTGACCGGGAGGAGCACCGGGATGAACAGATAGCCCATCCCGAAGTCCGACCACACCGTGGCGTCGGGGAAGGCGGACGGCTCGACGAGCGTCCACGTCCCCACCGCCAGGACGCCCACCAGCTCGGCGGCGCAGCACACCAGCGCCGCCCTGCGGGCCTTCTCACCGCCGCGCACCAGCGAGTACGTGATGAAGCCGTAGACGAGACCCGCGAGCGCGGACAGCGTGTAGGCGAGCGGTGCCTTGTGGAAGTCCGTCGAGATCTGCACGGCCGAGCGCGACACGGCGCCGACCACCATCACCCCGTACAGCCACACCAGAAGGATGCCGGGCCCGCCGACCAGCTTCTGCCGGGCCACCTCAGCCTCCCCAGATGTCGTAGAGCCGCACCTGGAGCACGGCGAGGACCACGCCGCCCGCGGCGACCGTGATGGAGCCCCAGCGGGTGCGCTCGGCGAGGGACATGAAGCCCGCCGCCGGGACGCAGGCGAAGGAACCGATCAGATACGCGATGAAGATCGTCATGCCCTGCTCGGGCTTCTCGCCCCGCGCCAGCTGGACGATGCCGACGATCAGCTGGACCGTGGCCAAAAAGGTCACCACGCCCATGCCGATGAAGTGCCAGTCCTTGGTCGGCTGGTCCCGGTAGGCGGCGAAGCCGCACCACGCGGCGAGCGCGAGCGCGGCCACGGCGGTCGCGATCGTCAGGGCAACAAGCATGCGGCGACTTTATTACGGGCCCTGTGCCCCGATGCGCGCACCCCTGTGCCCCGATGCGCGCAGCCCTGTGCCCCGACGCGGGCACCCCTGAGACCTGATGCGTGCACCCCAGGGGTGGCCCGTACGCTCGGACACCATGAAGATCCACGCTAAAGCGCTCCTGTTCGACAACGACGGCACCCTCATCTCCTCCATGGAGTCGGTGTACCGCTGCTGGAGGCGCTTGGCGCAGGAGTACGGGATCACCGTCGAGGAGTTCGAGCGGGTCGAGCTGCACGGCCGCCCCGCCGCCGAGATCATCGCCGACATGCTGCCCGCCGAGCGCGTGGCCGAGGCCGTCGCCCGCATCGAGGAGCTCGAGGTCTCCGACGTCGCGGGCGGCGTCGTGCTGCTGCCGGGCACCCGTGAGCTGCTCGCATCCCTGCCCCCGGAGCGCTGGGCCGTCGTCACCTCCGCCGGACGGCGCCTCGCCGAGGCCCGGCTCGCGGAGGTCGGCATCGACGCCGCGATGCTGATCGCCGCCGACGACATCACGCGCGGCAAGCCCGACCCGGAGCCCTTTCTGCTCGCGGCGGCGAAACTGGGCGTCGACCCGGCGCGCTGCGTGGTCTTCGAGGACGCGCCCGCGGGTCTCACCGCGGGACGGGCGGCCGGCATGACCACCGTGGCGTTGGCCACAACGCACACCGCCGGTGAGCTCTTCGCCGACGTCGTCGTGAAGGACCTCTCGGACGTGTCCGCGCAGTCCACCGAGGGCGGCGTGGAGATCGTCGTAGAGGGCTGAGCGACCGCCCCCGGGCGTTCGCGCCTGTCCAACGGTTGTCCGTATAGCGGACAGCCGTGGCGGGCCGCGGACGCACGCGTGTTTTACTGGTCCACATGACCACGACGAGCAGCCGCATCCCTGCGACCGAGGCGATCACGACGCCCGGTGCTCGTTGTATGTGTCGAATGTGCGCCTTCTGAGGGCCCCCGCACCACCCCTGAGCATCGCGCCCCGAAGCGAAGCCGCTGTGCCGCGCCCCTGTGCAACGTACGCCTTGTCGGCGGACGAGACGTAGGAAGCGAGCCTGCCCCGCGCACACCTCCTCCGGTTCCTTTCGCCACCGCGAGAAACCGTGCCGCGTTCCCCACGAATGCCCCGTGCCCGGCGAAAACCGCGCCGCGCACTCGACAGTGACGGAAACCCCTGTGATCACCACTTCCGGCCTCACCAAGGTCTACCGCTCACGCGGTCGTGAAGTAACTGCCCTCGACGGCGTCGATCTGCATGTCCGCGAAGGCGAGGTGTACGGCGTCATCGGCCAGTCCGGCGCCGGCAAATCCTCGCTGATCCGCTGCGTGAACCTCCTGGAGCGCCCCACCGCCGGCACCGTCAGCGTCGCCGGCCAGGACCTCACCGCCCTCGCGGGGCGCGGCAGCCGCGCGAGCAAGGACCTGCGCCGGGCGCGCAGCCGCATCGGCATGGTCTTCCAGCACTTCAACCTGCTGTCCTCGCGCACCGTCAAGGACAACGTCGAGCTGCCCCTGGAGATCCTCGGCCTCAGCGGCGCCGAGCGCTCCCGCAAGGCCCTCGAACTCCTCGACCTGGTCGGCCTCGCCGACAAGGCGAAGTCCTACCCGGCGCAGCTCTCCGGCGGTCAGAAGCAGCGTGTCGGCATCGCCCGCGCGCTCGCCGGCGACCCGAAGGTGCTGCTCTCGGACGAGGCGACCAGCGCCCTGGACCCGGAGACCACCCGCTCCATCCTGAAGCTCCTGCGCGACCTCAACCAGCAGCTCGGCCTGACCGTCCTGCTGATCACGCACGAGATGGACGTCGTCAAGAGCGTCTGCGACTCCGCCGCCCTCATGGAGAACGGCCGGATCGTCGAGTCCGGCACCGTCACCGAGCTCCTCGCGACGCCCGGCTCCGAACTGGCCGCCGCGCTCTTCCCGGTCAGCGGCGACGCCACGGGCGCCGACCGCACCGTCGTCGACGTGACCTTCCACGGCGAGGCCGCGACCCAGCCGGTCATCTCCCAGCTGTCGCGCACGTACAACATCGACATCTCGATCCTCGGCGCCGCGATGGACACCGTCGCGGGCAAGCAGGTCGGCCGCATGCGCATCGAGCTGCCGGGCCGCTTCGAGGAGAACGTCGTCCCGATCGGCTTCCTGCGCGAGCAGGGACTCCAGGTCGACATCGCGGGCGAAGACCACGTGACCACGCCGAAGGACGCCACGCTGCTGGTCAAGGAAGGTGCCAAGTGACCTGGTCGGAGATGCAGCCCCTGCTGGAGCAGGCCTGTTGGGACACCCTCTACATGGTGGGCTGGTCGACGCTGATAGCCGTCGTCGCCGGACTGCCGCTCGGCATCCTGCTGGTCCTCACCGACCGCGGCGGGCTGCTGCAGAACACGGTCGTGAACAAGCTCATCGGGCAGGTCGTGAACATCGCGCGCTCGATGCCCTTCATCATCCTCATGGTCGCGCTGATGGGCCTCACGCGCTGGATCACGGGCACGACGATCGGCCGTGAGGCCGCCATCGTGCCGCTCGCGATCGGTGCCATCCCGTTCTTCGCGCGCCTCGTGGAGACCTCGGTGCGCGAGGTCGACGGCGGTCTCGTCGAGGCCGTGCAGTCGATGGGCGGCAACACCTGGACCGTCGTACGCAAGGTCCTCGTGCCGGAGTCGCTGCCCTCGCTGATCTCCAGCACCACCACCACGATCGTCACGATCCTCGGCTATTCGGCCATCACCGGAGCCGTCGGCGCGGGCGGCCTCGGCGACATCGCCATCCGCTACGGCTACCAGCGCTTCGAGACCGAACTGATGTGGATCACCGTCGGCATCCTCGCCGTCGTCATCTCGATCATCCAGTTCGCGGGCGACTACGCGGCCCGCAGGCTGCACCGGCGCGGCGGCCGGTCGGGCGTCGCTCCCAGGCTGCGCCTGCTCAAGCTCAAGCCGTCCCCGTCCCAGGCCTCCTGAGGCCGGACCCGAAGTTCACCCCGCACACCCCACCGCGGGGCGTACCACCCATGGAGAAAGGCACTTTTCGTGCGTAACACCACCAAGATCACCACCGCTGTCCTCGCCACCGGAGCCCTCACCCTCGGGCTCTCCGCCTGCGGCTCCGACAAGGGCTCCGCCGCGGACGACAAGGACGGCCCGCTCATCGTCGCCGCGACCCCCACCCCGCAGGGCGAGATCCTCGACTACGTCAAGAAGAACCTGGCGAAGAAGGCCGGCCTCGACCTCGACGTGCGGGAGTTCACCGACTACGTCACGCCGAACACCGCCGTCGAGCAGGGCGAGGTCTTCGCCAACTACTTCCAGCACAAGCCGTACCTCGACGACTTCAACAAGAAGAACGGCACGGACATCGTGCCCGTCCCGAGCGCGACGGTGCACCTGGAGCCGCTCGGCGTCTACTCCAAGAGCGTCAAGAAGCTCGACGGTCTGAAGAACGGCGCCACGGTCGCCCTCCCGAACGACACCACCAACGAGGCCCGCGCGCTGAAGCTCCTGGCCGACAACGGCCTGATCGAGCTCAAGAAGGGCGTCGGATACGAGGCCACCCCCAAGGACGTCTCGAAGAACCCGAAGAACCTCAAGTTCAAGGAGATCGAGGCGGCCCAGGTGCCCCGCTCCCTCGGTGACGTCGACGCCGCGGTGATCAACGGCAACTACGCCCTCGAGGCCAAGCTCAGCCCGGCCAAGGACGCCATCGTCGCCGAGCCCGCCAAGGGCAACCCCTACGGCAACTTCCTCGCCGTGAAGAAGGGCGACGAGAACGACCCGCGCGTGAAGAAGCTCGCCAAGCTCCTCACCTCGCCCGAGGTCAAGAAGTTCATCGACGACAAGTACGACGGCGCCGTCGTCGCGGCGTTCTGATCATGCGCAGGAACACCCCCCGCAGGCACGTCACGGCCGCCGTCACCGGCGCGCTCGCCCTCACGCTCGGCCTGACCGCGTGCGGCGCCGGATCCGGCTCGGGAGGCGGCGACAGCGACACGCTCACCGTCGGCGCCACCCCGACCCCGGCCGGCGAAGTCCTCACGTACATCAAGCAGAACCTCGCGAAGAAGAAGGGACTCGACCTTCGGATCACGGAGTTCACGGACTACGTCACGCCGAACACCGCGCTCCAGGAAGGGTCCCTCGACGCCAACCTCTACCAGCACGCCCCGTACCTCGAGGACTTCAACAAGTCCAAGAAGACGGAGCTCACGCCGGTGACCGAGGTCTACCTGCCGCCGATGGGGGTGTACGCGAAGAAGGCGAAGGACGTCACCGAGCTGCCCGCCGGCGCGACCGTCGCCATTCCGAACGACACCACCAACGAAGGCAGGGCGCTGCAACTCCTCGCCTCCAAGGGCGTCATCGGGCTCAAGAAGGGGGCCGGTTCGACCGCCACCCCCGGGGACATCACGTCCAACCCGAAGAAGCTGACCATCAAGCCCCTGGAACCCGCCCAGCTGCCCCGCTCCCTGGAAGACGTCGAAGCCGCGGTCATCAACAACAACTACGCCCTCGACGCCAAGCTCAGCCCCAAGAAGGACGCCATCCTTCTCGAGTCGCCCAAGGACAACCCGTACAACAACGTGCTCGCCGTCAAGAAGGGCGACGAGGACGACCCCCGGGTCGAGAAGCTGGCCGAACTGCTCGCTTCACCCGAGGTGAAGCAGTTCATCCAGGACAAGTACAAGGGCTCCGTCCTGCCCGTCGCAACGAGCTGACGCACAGTCTGTTTCCACCCCCGCCACGGGGTCCTCTCCTGCCGAAGGAGCGGACCCCGTGGTGCGTTTGCGCGCCGACATGCTGCATGCTGGGCTCTTCAGCAGGCCCGAGGGTTCCAGGTTACGGAGCAGCGCATGACTACCTTCCCCGATATCTCCATCAGCACGGAGCGGTTGGTGCTGCGCCCGTTCGAGGAAGCCGACGCGTCCGCGTACGCGGAGATGATGAACGACGAGATGGTCACCGCCTGGACCTCCGTGCCCCAGCCCTACACCGAGAACGACGCCCGCGACTGGATCAACCGCCTCGCACCCGCCGAGCGCACCGAGGGCCGTGGCATCGCCCTCGCCGTTACGGAGTTCCTCACCCAGCGTCTGGTCGGCATCGTGCAACTGCGCGACACCGACTGGCGCGTACGCTCCAGCGAGCTCAGTTACGTCGTCGCCCCCTGGGCCCGCGGCGAGGGCTACGCCTCGGAAGCGGCGCTCGCCACCGCCCAGTGGCTCTTCAACGACCAGCGCTTCGAGCGCATCGAACTGCGCACCGCCGCCGACAACACCGCGGCACAGCAGGTCGCGCAGAAGATCGGCTGCATCAGCGAGGGAGTCCTGCGGGGCGCCTGGATAGCGCGTACGAGGAACGGCGGGGACCCGTTCGGCGGCTGGATCGACGTCCGCACCGACCTCATCGTGTGGAGCCTGCTCCCCGAGGACCTGGAGGGGGTCGGTGAACAGCTGGCGGACAGCGGGTTCACGGCTTTCTCCGACTGGAACTGACCCCACACGCGCCTTACGGCCCCACCAGGTACGCTCGCCCCTGGCCGCACGCGGTTGCCCTGCGCCGCGACGACACCCGGCCCCTCAGACGATCCGCGAGAAACCAGGAGACAGACGACGATGGCCGACCGCGTCACGGTGATCGGCTGGGACGGCTCGCCGCTGACCGCCGCGGCGCGTTCGGCGCTCGGCGCCGCCACACTCGTCGCGGGCGCCGCCCACCACCTCACGCTCACCGCGGTCCCGCCGACAGCGGAAAGGATTCGTCTGGGCAGCGTGAGCCTGGCCGCCCGCCGCATCGCCGCCCACCGCGGCACCGCCGTGGTCCTCGCCGACGGCGACCCGGGGTTCTTCGGCGTCGTCCGCACGCTGCGCGCCCCCGAATTCGGCCTCGAGGTCGAAGTGGTGCCCGCCGTCTCCTCCGTCGCCCAGGCCTTCGCCCGCGCCGGCATGCCCTGGGACGACGCCCAGGTCGTGGTCGCCCACCCCCGCACGCTGCGCCGCGCGGTGAACGTCTGCCGCGCGCACACCAAGGTCGCCGTCCTCACCTCGCCCGGCGCGGGCCCGGCCGAGCTCGGCCTGCTCCTTCAGGGCGTGCACCGCACCTTCGTGATCTGCGAGGAGCTCGGCACCGAGCGCGAACAGGTCACCGTCCTCACCTCGGACAAGGCCGCCGACCACACCTGGCGCGACCCGAACGTCGTCATCGTCATCGGCGGCCCGGCCGCCGCCTCCGACGCCGGCTGGATCGCGGGCCGTGACCCCGGCACCCCGCGTGGCTGGGCGCTGCCCGCCCCCGCCTACGGGGGCGACGCCCAGCTCGGCGAGGGCGAGAGCGACCGCCTGCGCGCCGCCCAACTCGCCCGCATCGGCCCGCGCGTGGGTGACCTGGTCTGGGACATCGGCTGCGGCAGCGGCGCCTTCTCGGTGGAGGCGGCACGTTTTGGCGCCGCCGTCATCGCCGTCGACGCCGATCCCGACGCCTGCGCCCGCACCACGGCGGTCGCCCGGCATTTCGGTGTACAGCCCCAGATTCTGCACGGCACCGCGCCCCACATCCTCGAAGACCTGCCCGAGCCCGATGTCGTACGGATCGGGGGCGGGGGCGCCGAGGTGGTCTCCGCCGTCGCCGACCGCCGCCCGGCGCGCATCGTGACGCACGCGTCGACCCGTGACGCCGCCGAACTCATCGGCAGGGGCCTGACGGAGCACGGATACGCGGTCGAATGCGCGCTCCTCCAGTCCGTCGAACTCGACACGCGTGCGTGGACGGAGAGGGAGCGGACGGTCGTCTTCCTGCTGTCCGGACAGTTGCCCGATCGCGCCCCGTGACCCTGCTGCGGCACGGTGCGGGGTAGGCTGGCCGATCGTTGTACCGCACCGAGTGTCCGGCAAATAGTTGGTCAATGTCCGGAAAGCTCGCCCGTTTTGGGGGGTGTGTGGTACGGCAGGACCGGAGGGCGCGCAACGTGGCGCAGCCCACAGCGGGCCGTTGCGGATCAAGGCGCCGCGGTGGCAGGCCGACCGGGACAATGCCTGTTGTCCGTACGCGGTTCGTGCCGCGTGGCGCGCACGCTCGTTGAGAATGACGGGCGGTTGGTGCGCCGCTCCGGGCAATGGGGCTTCCCCGGCCGAAGGCTGAGGGGCGGTCGAAGAAGCACTAACCGATGGGCGAGGGGTTACGCATGACCGACACCGGCCAGGTCCCGGGCGAGGGACTGCCGGAGAACGCAGGCATGGTGGAGCAGCCGGGCGTCCCCGCCCCGGGCGCGTACACCTACCTCGACCCCTCCGAGAGTCCCGCCGCAAGCGTCGCCCCCGCCGACGATGACGACCTGTTGCTGATGCCGGGCGCCCAGGGCGCCTGGAGCGAGCCGCAGTCGGCGCAGCCACAGCCGCAGCCACAGCCGCAGCCACAGCCGCAGTCGGCGCAGCCGGGAGTGCAGGGGCAGCCGTCGGCCGGTCAGCAAGGTGTGGGTCAGCCTCTGGGCCAGCCTGTGGGGGACCCGTCTCAGGCTTCTCAGGCTGAGCAGTACGCCGCCGGTCAGGCGTTGGGAGGCCAGTCCATGGCGGACCAGTCCATGGGAGGCCAGTCCATGGCGGGCCAGTCCATGGGAGGCCAGTCCATGGCGGGCCAGTCCATGGGAGGCCAGCACGGGGCGCCCCCGCAGGCGTTCGCCCAGGAGTCGGCCGGGCAGCCGCAGGCCGTGCACCAGCCGGGCCCGCACGAGACAGCCGGCCGCGACAGTGGTTCGGTCGATCTGAACGGCGTCCAGTTGCCCGGTACGCCCACCCCCGCGCCCGCCTCGCACTCCGGCCCCTCCCGCCGCCCGCTCCACCGGGGGCCTTCGGGTCCCGCCGTGCCCGACGGCTCGGGGAGCCCCGTACGGTCCCTCGCCGACCGTGGCCCGGCCGGCGCGCCGCAGCATGTCGCACCCGTGCGGCACGCGGGGCCGCCCACCGTGGGGCCGGAGTACCTCGACATCCCGCGTGACGAGGACGGGACGCCCAGAGGACCGGAAATCGGCGAGAACGCGCCGCAGGGCGCGACGCCGTGGACAGCCCAGCCTCAGCAGTCCCAGCCGTCCTCTCCGTCCTCCCCGCACTCCCAGCCCTCCCCGTCTCCTCAGCACGCGCAGCCTTCGCAGCCCGCGCCGCCCATCGCATCAGCAGAAACGGTCGTCCCTGGGGTCACTCCCGTCCCAGAGGGAACACCGAACGCGCAGGACGCACCGGGCGCACCGGGCGCTCTGGACGCCCCCGCGCCCGAAGCCCCGCAGCCCGCGCCCGCCGCCGAGCTGCCCCAGCCCGCGGTGACCGACCCCGCGGCTCCGGCCGCCGAGACGCCCCAAGCCGCGTTCCCGCAGGCTGCCGAGGCCGCCGATCCTGCGACCGCGCAAGGCGCTGATGCCGACGACCGGTTCGCGTACGCAGCCGCTGACGCCGGGCAGCCCGCGTTCGCCGTGGACGCCGAGCAGCCGGACGCCGGGCAGCCGTCCGCCGTAGACCCGTCCGCGCCTGCCCCTGTAGCGAGCCAGGAGCCCATGCACGCGCAGAGTTCCGGCCAGCCGCAGTTCGCCATGGCGGGCGCGCAGCCCTGGTCGGACGCGCCGCTCGCGGGAGCGGGGCACACGGCCCATGGCCCGCACATCCAGCAGGCCCAGCAGGCCCAGCAGGTCCAGGCTCCGCAGGCCCAGCAGTACGTTGACGCCCCCGTGGCCGAGGCACCCCAGGGTGAGGGGCTCCCGGGCGGACCGCACCAGTCCTTCGCGGACCCCCAGGCGCCCACGCCGCTCGGCCAGTTCGTGCCGGTCGAGGGCTCGGTGCCGACCACGCCTCACCTGGCACCGACGCCTCCGCACGCCGTGTCCGTACCCCCGGAGCACTCCGAGGCCCCGCAGCCCGGCGCTCCCGCGGCACAGCCGGAGCCCGTCGAGGTGGAGACCGCCCCACCGGCAGCCGACACCCCGGAGCCGCCGGCCGCCGAGGCGACCCCCGAGGCCCCCGAAGTTCCCGAGGCAACCCCGGAGGCCCAGAACCCCTCGGCTCTTCCCGAAGCCGCAGAAGCCGCAGAAGCCGCAGAAGCCGCAGAAGCCGCAGAACCCGCCGAAGCGGCTGGATCTGCCGAGACCGCCGAAGCTCCCGAGCCGGTGGCCCCGCAGCCCGTGGCCGCCCAGCCCGTGGCCACCGTGCCCGCACCGCGTGACGGAGGAGTGTCCGCGGCGACTTCCGCCTCGGAGGCGGCGCAGGAGCCCGTGGCCGTGGCATCCGAACCGGCGCAGGCCGAGGCCATGCCCCTGGAAGTCATCGACGCACCCGCCGAAGCCGAACCCGAAGCCGAAGTCGAAACCGAAGCAATGGCGGCGGCAGAGGCAGAGGCAGAGGCCCCCGAGCCCTTGGTCATCGTCGAAGCCGGGCCCGCCCAGGTGACCGAAGCCGTCGACCCGGCGGAACCCACGGACGAGACACTCGCGCAGCCGGAGCCCGTCCAGCAGTCGCAGACGCCCGCCGCACCCGCCTACGACGACGCCGAGCGCGAGGCCGTCCTGCGCGTCATGCGTGAACGCCGCGACATCCGCAACGGCTTCCGCAGCGACGCCATCCCGCACGAGGTGCTGCTCCGCGTCCTGGAGGCGGCCCACACGGCGCCCTCCGTGGGCCACTCCCAGCCCTGGGACTTCGTCGTCATCCGCTCGGCGGAGACCCGCCGCACGATGCACGAGCTGGCCATGCGCCAGAAGGACGCGTACGCGAAGTCGCTCCCCAAGGGCCGCGCGAAGCAGTTCAAGGAACTGAAGATCGAGGCGATCCTCGACACCCCGGTGAACATCGTCGTCACCGCGGACCCGACCCGCGGCGGCCGCCACACCCTCGGCCGTCACACGCAGCCGCAGATGGCTCCGTACTCCTCCGCCCTCGCCGTCGAGAACCTCTGGCTCGCGGCGCGCGCCGAGGGCCTCGGCGTCGGCTGGGTCAGCTTCTTCGACGAACGCGAGATGGTCAGGACCCTCGGCCTGCCCGAGCACCTCGAAGTGGTGGCCTATCTCTGTGTCGGATACGTCGACGAATTCCCTCAGGAGCCCGAGCTGATGCAGGCAGGCTGGTCCAAGCGCCGCCCGCTCTCCTGGGTGGTCCACGAGGAGACGTACGGCCGTCGCGCACTGCCCGGCGAGGAACCGCACGATCTTCTCGCCGAGACCATCTCCAACATCCGCCCGCTGGACGCGAAGGCGCTCGGCGAGGCGTGGGAACGCCAGAAGCGCATGACGAAGCCGCCGGGCGCGCTCGGCATGCTGGAGATCATCTCCGCGCAGCTCTCGGGCCTCTCCCGGCAGTGCCCGCCGCCGATCCCGGAGCCCGCGGCCGTCGCGATCTTCGCGGGTGACCACGGCGTGCACGCCCAAGGCGTCACCGCCTGGCCCCAGGAGGTGACCGCGCAGATGGTCGCCAACTTCCTGGGTGGCGGCGCGGTCTGCAACGCCTTCGCCAACCAGGTGGGCGCCGAGGTCTGCGTCATCGACGTGGGCGTGGCGAGCGAACTCCCGGCCACCCCCGGCCTGTTGCCCCGTAAGATCCGCGCGGGCACGGCCGACATGACGACAGGTCCCGCCCTGAGCCGCGAGGAGGTCAAGGCGGCCATCGAGGTCGGCATCGAGACCGCCCGCGACCTGGTGGCGGCAGGCAACAAGGGCCTGCTCACCGGCGAGATGGGCATCGCGAACACGACGGCGTCCGCGGCCCTCATCTCCGTCTACACGGACACGGACCCGGGCGAGGTGACCGGCCGCGGCACCGGCATCAATGACGAGATGCACAGCCGCAAGGTCGACGTCGTGCGCCGTGCGCTCGAACTGCACCAGCCCGACCCGGCCGACCCGATCGGCGTCCTCGCGGCGATCGGCGGCCTGGAGCACGCGGCCATGGTGGGGCTGCTGCTGGGCGGCGCGTCCCTCCGTACGCCGGTGATCCTGGACGGCGTGAGCGCCGGCGCGGCGGCCCTGGTCGCCCGTGCCGTCGCTCCCGAGGTCCTGGCGGCCTGCATCGCGGGCCATCGCAGCGCGGAACCGGGCCACGTGGCGGCCCTCAACAAGCTGGGCCTGCGCCCCTTGGTCGACCTCGACCTCCGCCTCGGTGAGGGCACGGGCGCCCTCCTGGCACTGCCGGTGGTGCAGAGCGCGGCCCGCGCGATGCACGAGGTGGCCACGTTCGACTCGGCCGGGGTCACAGAGAAGTAGCGGCCGGCCGGGTCCGGGACCGAGCTGGAGCACCTGAAGTCGTTGATCATCAGCACCGCACAGGAGCTGTAAGAG